>JAOKTA010000021.1 GCA_028335865.1 Candidatus Nitrosopumilus sp. | reverse complement strand
GGCTTTACAAAGTCATCAATGAATTCAGATAGGAATAACTCCGTATCAGGAAGATCATCTTCGGTAAAGAAGAATATTTCACCTTCATTAAATGACAGCGGTATCTGAATTGATGTTGGTTCAGAAATTATAATCTGTTCTTTTTCAAATATTGATTTTATGATATTAATTCTATCATCTTTAATTAATTCAACATAATCATCATCAGCAGTAGTTGTAGTTGATGCCACGCCAGAAACCTTTTTCAAGTATTGCTCAAATGCTTCCTCTTGTGTAGCACCCAGTCCAACAAAGTATTCACCATTAAATGCCGCACCAACTGCTGCAATAGTACCTAATTGAGCAACTACTCCACCAGCACCTGCGGTATAAACTGGAATAAAGTATACGTCATGATCACCTACACGATACAAAATATTATCTCCAATTCTTGGATTTCTCAATAATGTTTTTAGTTGAGCAAACTCAGGATCTCTATCTAGTGCTTCTCTTACTGCAGTAGGTCCAATTAATTTAGTTTCAGAATCTAATGGAACTTCATAAAATTGTAAATTACCTAAGTTGGCAAGATCGTTTTCAACTACCATATATCCAGCAAGGTTTCTTCCTTGTGATCCTTTTAATTCCAATGAAAGTAATCCTAAGAAAGAAGTTTGTTCAAATCCAGGTGGTTTTGCTTCAACATAGTAAGTGTCAAGACCGCGGGGAATTTCATAAAATTCGTTTGCTTGAATGAATGTTTCAGGATTAGTTACATGGTAAATATTGTACATTTCTGTTTTCCAATTAAACAATTCAACGGGATATCGAATTTGTTCTTCTAACCAAGATGGCATATCTGAAAATTGTTCATCATATTGACTAGCAAACATTTCAGTAAAGAAATCATCACCTGTTTTTAATAATTGAATATCACCATTATACGAATCAACAAGTGCATATCCTACCAAACGTAAGTATGGATTTCCAACGGACCAAGGAACATCACCTGTGTCAAAACCAATAATTAATGGAATTAACCAATAGGAATTTTCTCCATCAGTAACAGGTAGTGAGTCTAACTCTTTTCCAAATAAATCATATAAGAAATATGGATACAATATTTCCATTCTGTCATGTACATCCTTGTATCTCATAATGTGTACAGATTCACCTGGAAATGAAAGTACGAAATTTGGTTCAAATATCCAACTAAGTGGTGGTGGAACATCCAAACCACCCATACCAGAATAAGATACGCCTCCAAGTTCTGCACTAGTTTCACCTCTGCCAGTTGGATAACCAGACCAAGTTTGTTCAAATAATCCACCTTCACCATAGTAAATTTCTCGTTGTTGGAAAAATTCTCCACTGTCAACTATCTGACCATCTGTTGCACCTAAAGTCAAAAATCCATCTGGAACATGAGTATAAACAAGATGCTCATTGTACCATCTATTATCAAGGCTAACAGATGATGGCAGAATTGGTTTCATTGATGCAGTCCAATACAAAGTGTTGTTAAATCTTAGAATATCGTTATCTTCAAAGTCAACATATGGAATTAGTCCTATTTCAGGCTTTAATTTAGCAAATGCAGCTTCCCAATCCCAAATTCGAATAACATCAAGAACGTCACTATTTTGTTCAACATAATTTTTAATATTATTTGCAGATACAGATGTTAATTGTACATCGTGTGTATTTTCTTGAACATTATTTAATTCTCCAAGATATCTATTAACTTGAATTTGTTGTTCTGTATATGGTCCTAAATATTCAATTTTCTTTGCATCAGCAATACTGTTGTTTACTGCCACTACACCACCAACCATAACTAAAATTACAAGAATTGTTGCAAATCGTATTATTACATCACGTTTAAACATATGAGTTAGAACACGTGCTCTAATTCTATCAACTAATGAAAATGCAATTAAAGCTGAACCAATTACAAGTGTGCCTCCAATAACATATCTTGTATTATAATCAATTTGATCAGTAAAGAATAGATTAACACCAATCCAGAGTATTCCAATTCCTAAAATTCCCTCAATAGTTGAAACATAATTTAGATAACGAGGTTTTCCTTCTTGAGAGTCTTGCAAATATGATGTAACAACATCAATAATTCTATGAATACCAACATACAGGACCAAACGTAATCCAATTGCTCCAAGCATAGGCGGAATTAGTATTACTAATGCAGGAATCATTGGAACAACTTGTTCAAATGCATAATTTGGATTACTATCGGGAGTTACAAATGGTAAAGAGAATAAGTTTGGTAAATGTTCAACACCTAATGTATTTCCTTCAATAAATGACATTGCTGCAAATCCAAACATAATATTTGCAAAGAATGCACCAAATAGCAAAATCTTAGTTATTTGCCATAGAATGAATTGAGGAGAAGTTAATTTATAATTTTTAAAACTTTGAATATCTGCTGAAACAGATTGTTGAGGACCTCTTGCAATAAATCCAATTGCAGAATTAATACCATACCAGAAAATAGAAGATCTGCTTACAATATTTACACGGATAAGAGCAATTGCCGAAAGAATTAGAGTTGAAAGAAGTGTATAGTAAAGAGGTTTTGTGAATTGATCTCCAAATTCAGTGAAATTCATTGATAAAATAACTGCTTGATTACCAATCAGGGTAAAAATTAGAATTCCTATAACAGCAACAATAGCCAACCTGATGAATTTACCAGTATCAGGAGGCGGAGCTTGCTTATCAGTAGAGGCGCTATACAAAATCATATTTTATTACGATTCACTAAATTAAAGCCTTACCAGCAAAATTAAGCAATTGTTGCTAGTTTTTTACAAATCATGTACACTGCGGCGTATGTTGGAACTGATATTTTTTCATTAGTATATGGACCAAATTTTTTATTTTTTAGCTTAAATTCAATTGGACAATTAGCTAAAACTTCAACAGGATCATCACTAAGAAAACATGCATCTACATATGGATCAAATTTTGTTAAATCAGTACAAAGGACTTTACTAAGACCGCTCTTACTGTTGATGGAACCAGGTAATCTAAAAATTCTATGAACATCCATAGTCACATTAGGATCAATTTTAACACCAATATTTTTGGATACATCATCAAGTGTTTTTTGAAAAGAAGGATATCCACTATCAAGTAGTTCTGAAATAATTTTTGAACGTTTTGATTTTGAACCAAAAACATATTTTGAAAATCTTCCATTCCAACCTTTTTGATTGAAATCAGGAAATAATGATCTATTAGGCTTAAATTTTTTCATACCAAATGTTTCAGGAATAGCACCACGAAACATGATATAATCAACAAGTTCTGATCTTTCTTTAGAACCTATTTCCTGAAATTGTGAATGATAAACATAAACATGAAATCCTTCATTACCTGAAAAATAAACATGAATGTTTTCTTTATCAATTCCTAAATCATTAATTAAAACATTAGATAATTTATTGACTTCAATTTTTGATGCACCGATACAATTTTTGCAAGGTAGTGATTTTTTTTCTAATTTAGTGGAATTACATTTTACACATTGACTAGTATCTTTTGAAACTTCATTGCACTCATTACAAATTGACATAGTGTGATTTTTCCTACAAGGTAAATTAAGATCCTTTGCATCGATATCAAAAATCAAATCAGCTTCTTTCCAATCTTTTTCACTCATGGGAAAATTTGGAAATGCATAATATGCGTTTGAGCAGTAAACATCTGATGGGATATTTTGCATAAATAACAAATGCAATTCTTTATTTTCCTTAAGGGAAATATGTCTAAACATTCCAGAATTAAATTTTTGATAGCCAAATTCCCTTTCAGATGTACGTGGAGGACTAGTAATTAGATCAAAATGATTAAAATAGTATTTTTTAAAAGAATCTTCTAGAAATTTAATATCAATTTCGTTCATTATGTTCTCTTCTTTCCAAATTGCATTGGATTAATGATATCATTACATTCTTTTGTTATAAAACAGAGATCCTGTGTTTTTAATTTTTCACAAGAAGGACACGAATATTTTGTTGCACTGCCTGAAGTTCCAGCAAGATGATTAAGTTGGTAAAGTGTAACTCGAGGATTATAATCTGGTGCATTTTTGAATAATGGAGCAATTTGTGGAACTGTTTGTCCTTTTGATAAAAGAAAAGTTGCGAGCATAAATCTTCCAGAATGCGGAAGATTTTCACCTTTTTCAAGTACATCTATTGCATGTTTTATGCACGGAGGATATTCCCCAGTAGTTATTGTATAAGTTGGCGTAAGTTTTTTAGAAATTAAAATTAATTCATTTACAGCATTTTCAAGTCCAGGAATCATAGAAGGTTTAGGAGCATTGATAATTTTTGAACTAATATAATTTCCTAATTCTTTTCGAATTAATCTAACTGTTTTATCAGGAGTAAGAAAGACTTTTCCATTTTCAACATGTCTATTGATTAATTTCCATTCACGTTCATGAAAAGTAACTGAATGTTTAAGATAATCAGATACAGGTATTACAAAAAAATCATTTTCTTTAATTATTTCAATATTAAATAAATCATAAATAATTCTAGTTGCTAAATCAATTTTTGATTTATTAGAAGCATTTCCTAAATCTTTTTCTAAATAAATTTCTGCTCTTCGAGCTTCAGCTAAAGCAAATCTTTTGATCAATGTAGACATTCCAGTTAATTTGATAAGCACTATGGCTAAAAGAAATGAAAATACTTCTCTTTCAAGAACATAGTCTTTAGATGCCTGACCATCTTTATCAATATCTGATTTATAGACTTCACCTGCTGATGCAACTTTGATTCTATGTAGTGCTTTTTCAACGGATAATTTTAAAACTGGATCGCTACCAAATTGAACTAAAGAAAATCCTTTATCTTTCAAATATTCACCAGCATCAGCCAAAAATGGATATTTTGCTTTTTCATCTTGTCCGAGAACTAGCATAATAGTTGATTGAATAATTTACATAAAAATCTGATTCTCAAGATTTGAACGGTGGTTTAAATTATGTTTTAAGGAATTATTAGAGTATGAAAATTGGTTGTCATGTCTCAGCATCAGGTTCAATTGACAAATCAGTAGATAATGCAGTTGAAAGAGATTGTTCAGCATTTCAGATATTTACGAGAAGCCCAAGATCATGGCACGCAAAAGAACTAACAAAAGAAGTCATTGATGCTTTTAAATCTAAATTAAAAGCTAGTAAAATTGATAGATTTGCAATTTGTGCACATATGCCATATTTACCAAATTTAGCTACACCAAAAAATGATGCATTTGAAAAATCAGTTAACACGTTGATAAGTGAAGTTGAAAGATGTGCACAATTGGGAATACCATATTTAGTTACACATCTAGGTAGCCATTTAGGAACTGGGGAAGAAGCAGGAATTAAAAAATTAGTAGAAGGTCTAACAAAAGCTGGTCAAACAAAAAATGATGTAATGATTTTATTAGAAAATACAGCAGGACAAAAAAATTCTGTTGGTTCAGATTTTAAACAACTTGGTGAAATTTTTAAGCAATTAAAACCTGGAAAAAAATTCGGTGTGTGTCTTGATACATGTCATGCATTTGTTGCAGGGTATGACTTACGAACAGCAGATAAAGTGAAAGAAACTTTTAAAGAATTTGACAAACATGTTGGATTAGAAAATTTGAAAATTCTTCATCTAAATGACGCTAGAGGAGAACTTGGATGTAATCTTGATAGACATTATCATTTAGGATTAGGAGGAATTGGAGAAGAAGGAATAACATCTGTTGTAAAATTTGCAAATAAGAAAAAAATTCCTATAATTTTAGAAACTCCAATTGATGATGACCGAAACGATTTTGAAAATGTCAAAATAGCAAAAGGGTTTGCATAGAAATGTATTCAATTAATGGAGAAATAAAATAATGAATTATGAAGAAGTAATGAAATTAGCACTTGAACGTGGGTTTTATTTTCCTAGTTGTGAAGTTTATTCTGATGCAAGTGCAGGTTTTTGGGAATATGGTCCATCAGGTGTTGGTTTAAAAAATAAATTTCTTGAGTTATGGAGAAGAGAGTTAATCAGAAGAGATGGAATGATGGAGATAGACGGTTCTCAAATTATGTCTAAATCAGTTTTTGAGGCATCAGGTCATTTAGGTAATTTTGCAGATCCAATAATAAAATGTACAAAATGCAATTCAACATTTAGAGCAGATAGAACAATTGCAGAGATTACAAATATCGAGATTCCTGAAAATGCAGACTTGATTGAATTTGATAATGCAATTAAAGAAAATAAAATACAATGCCCAAAATGTAAAGGCAATTTTAGTTCAACAAAAAAATTCAATATGATGTTTAAAGTTGGAATTGGCCCTCAAGAAGAAGAAGCATACCTTAGACCAGAAACATGTCAATCAATATTTGTTGATTTTCCTAGACTTTTCAAGACTATGAGAGGTAAACTTCCATTAGGAATTGCTCAAGTAGGAAAAAGTTTTAGAAACGAGATAGCACCAAGACAAAGTTTACTTCGTCTTAGAGAATTTTATCAAGCTGAAATTGAGGTATTTTGTAATCCTGGAAGATTAAATGATGTTGAAAAATTTACTGAAGTTGAAAATACAGTAATTAGAGTACAGACCGATGCTGAGCCAATTTCTATGACTTGTAAAGAAGCACTAGAATCAGGAATCGTTCCAAACAAATTTGTAGCATATTATTTAGGAATTTTAACAGAGTTTTATGAAAAAACAGGCATTGACATCTCAAAAAGTAGATTTAGAAAATTAGGAGATAAGGAAAAAGCATTCTATGCAGAAGTTGCATTTGATTTTGAAGTTGAAACCACAATCGGTTGGCTTGAGCTTGTAGCATGTAATTATAGAGCAGATTATGATTTATCTAGTCATGCAAAGATGAGTAAAGAAAAATTCGAAGTAATGGATAATGATGAAAAAGTTTTGCCACATGTGTTTGAAATTTCAATGGGAATTGATAGAAGTCTATATACAATTTTAGAGCATTCATTAAAAAAAGATGAAGAGCATGAAAGAATGGTTTTATCACTAAAACCATATTTGTCACCAATTCATGTTGGAATTTTATCATTAGTTAAAAAAGATGGATTAAAAGAAAAAACAGATGAAATATTTCTAAATATTAAAAGAAAATTTGATGCATTTTTGGATCATTCAGGTGCAATTGGTAGAAGATATAGAAGATTGGATGAAATTGGAGCTCCATTTGCAATAACAGTTGATCATCAAACATTAGAGGACAATACAGTAACAATTAGAAAAAGAGACTCAATGGAACAAAGTAGAGTGAATATTACAGAGATTGATTCTATCTTATCTGGATCTGTTGCATTTCCATAACTAAAAATTATTTTTAATATTTTAGCTTAGTATTTTTTAAATAAATAAAATAAAAATAATAACTATCGTCTAATCTCAACTAGCTACTCAAAGGAAGAAGTAGAAGAGGTTTGTGACGAAAGTCCACTTGAAGATGGTACAGATGGGAATTTTTCTCCTATCTGTTGCTCGGCTACTGCGGATGCTTCTTGAAGAATTCTATCTGTTTCTTCATTTGAAGTAGAAGACTCCATATTGAATGAGTCTCCTGCAAGTGAATCCATCATAAGTCCATTAAGTGTCTGGGTCATACCATTCAATTCTGAATCAGCTTCTGGCATGAATTTTCCGAGTGATGATTTCAATCCCTTCATTGTATTCATCGCAGGTCCAATTGCTACCATAGCATCACCAAGATCATGAATAGTTGTCAGTCTTAGTTGAACTTGTTCTAATGACATTCTTGCATTACCAAGCATCTTTGTAACTTTACGAATTTCAGCTAATTCGTTGGACAAAACCTTACTTGTACTAGTATCATGTTGCTGCATTGCAGTCACGACTCGTTGAAAGAGTTGCGCATCTCTTTCTTGCAATTTACCTAACATAGAGTCCATTTTTGATATTTGGACTTGTAGTTGGTTAACTGCAGTTTGAATTCGTGGTTTCAATGCACCTTGAGGTTTTAATACATCTTGTAGTTTGCCAGTTACACTTTGAGTCTCTTGACGAGCCCATGTACTGTCGAATTTTGACATGTTGGTGAATCCACAAATTAAGCCTTAATCAACAGTGTAAATTTAGATCAACTTTTGAGTAAATTTAACTAACAAACTATTATGATTGATTGATAAATTGAAGATGTGGCAAAGATTGTTGTTTTTGATTCAGGTTTAGGCTCACTTTCAATAATTAAAGAAATTCAAAAAAGTGGCAAAAATGATATTATTTATTTTGCTGATCAAAAAAATTATCCATACGGAGTGAAATCACAGGCTCAATTGAGCACAATAATTAAAAAAACAATTAATCTATTAGAAGAAAAATTTATGCCTGATATCATTGTTGTTGCGTCTAATACACCAAGTCTAATGCTAGATTTATCAACAAAAAAAATTGTTGATGTAAGACCTCCTTTGAATTTGGCAATAAAAAAATCAAAATCAAAAAGAATTGGAATTTTGGCAACAAAATCTGCAATAGAAAGTAAAGGATTAGTAAATTATATCCAAAAAAATATTCCAAAATCATATAAAATTTTTAAAATAAATGGTTCTAATCTTGTAGATTTAGTAGAATCTGGAAAATTTTTAAATAATAAAAATTATTGCAAGAAAATTATTAAAAAAAGTTTAGAACAAATTATAATGTTAGAAAAAATTGATACAATTACATTATCTAGTACTCATTTATTATTTTTAAAATTACTATTAAAAAAAGAATTTCCAGAAATAGAATTTGTTGATCCAGGAAAAATTGTTGCAAGAAAAGTTTTTTTAAAAATTAAAAATAAACAATCAAAAAGAAATTCATTAAAAATTTTTACTTCAGGTAATGTAAATAATTTTAAAAATAAATTAAATAAGATTGGTATTAATAATAAAGTAAATTTTTTATCTACTTGACTTTAGCTTTTCTAAAACCATGACTAAATGTTTTATCATAAAGTTTTGAATATTCATATGATTTTGGTTTTATTACATCACCAATTATAACAATAGCAGTCATTGTAATTTTTTCAGCCTTGACTTTATTTGTAATATCTGTAAGTGTTCCAATAATTATTTTTTGATCTTTTCTACTTGCTCTATAAACTACGGCCACAGGAGTAGTTTTTTTATATCCCCCTTCAATTGCTTCTTTTGTAATTTTAGTTAAGAGATGAACACTAAGATAAAAAATTAAAGTTGCTTGATGTTTTGCAAGTTCAGAAATTTGTTCTCTTTTAGGAACTTTTGTTCTTGATTCTGCTCTTGTAATTATCATTGTTTGAGTTACTCCAGGTAATGTTAATTGGGTTCCAAGTGCTGCAGCTGAGGCTAGAAAAGATGTAACACCAGGAACAACTGTGGACTCGATTCCTTTTTTTTCTAAATTATCAATTTGTTCTCTAATTGCACCATAAATTGCAGGATCCCCATCATGTAATCGAACAACAAGTTTGTCTTTTTTTGCATTTTTATATAATAAATCAAAAATTTCTTCTCGAACTAATTTAGCTGCATCATGAATTTTTCCTTTTTTACACAATTTCAATATTGGATCAGGAATTAATGAACCAGAATAAACTACAACATCAGCTTTTTGAATCAGTTTTTTAGCTTTGACTGTAATTAATTCAGGATCTCCAGGACCACATCCAACAAAAAATACGTTAGACACGTTTTACCACCAAAATTGAAAAGTATTTTGTAGTTAAGGATTCATTATTTACTTCACCTAAAGTCATTGTTCTTATAATTTCATGATCTGTTCCCAAGTCTTGTCCGATTGCAAAAAGAGAGTTATCAGGAAAACCAGATTCTTTTAGAACTTCAATTACTTTATCAAAATATCTGCCATCTTTAAGAAATATCATTGATTCAGAATGCTTTGCGATTTCTTTTACACTGGATAAATCGTAACAAGAAGGAATAATTGCAACTTTTTCTGCGCCCTCTGCAACACTAATACCAACTTTTGATGCAAATGAAAATATTGAAACAATTCCTGGAACTACACTGATATCCATATCAGGATGTTTTTCTTTTAAATCTCTGTGCATGTAAATCCAAGTACTATACAGATAAGGATCACCTACTGTAAGATATACAACATTTTTTCCTTTCAAAACAGTTTCAGCCATTATTTTAGCATTTTTTTTCCAAGATGCTTCTAGAATATCTTTATCCTTAGTCATTGGAAAAATTAATTTTATAATTTCTTGATTTAATGATTTATCAATTATAGGTGAAACAACAGATAGAGCTATACTAGGTCTATCTTCTTTGGAGGCCGGACACATGATAATATCGGCATTTTGAATTGCTTTTACTGCTTTAACTGTAAGAAGCTCTACATCTCCAGGGCCTACTCCAATTCCAATTAATCCAGGCATATTTTGAGGTCTTTTTACCCAATTAAAAATCTAGATTAGGCCTTAGTAGCAGATATGATAGTAACTGGATTTCGTGCCAACATCATAGTGCCAGTAGTAGTTTTTCTACTCTTAGAGATAGTTACCTGAGTAATATCAACAGAATTAAAATTCAATTTGTCAAGAATTTGTAATACAGAATAAAGTGTTTCAATGAGTATAGTTCCAATTACAATTCTACCTCCAGTTTTTAATTTATTTTCAGAAAGCTTAACTATTTCTGCAGTATCACCACCTGTTCCTCCAATAAAAATAACATCAGCTTCTTCAAAATCTAATATTTTTTCTTTAGCGTTACCAAAAATTACAGAAACATTTGAAATGTTAAATTTCTTTAAATTCTTTTTAGTTAATTCAACAGCATTCTCATC
>JAOKTA010000020.1 GCA_028335865.1 Candidatus Nitrosopumilus sp. | reverse complement strand
AAATATGGGTTTTAATTTTACTGATACAAATATGATACATATCCATGCAAACATGACTGTATCTATTGGCGACACTGTCCAAATGATGTATTCTGATGATCAAACTGGAATTGTAATTCCTGAAAACCACATGTTAATGCAAGCAATGCTATTTGGAAAATCCTATAATGATGCATTTTCTCACACCGAATCACTTTTTAATATGAATGAGAAAAAACAAAAATTACAAGAACACTTTTCCAAGTCAAGGGAATGAAATTATTATCTTGTATCAGTTTTTGTTAATTAAATAAAACTGGTATTAGTGATTATATAACCATAAAAAAATTACATAATTATGACAAAATCAATTAGTTGCAAAGATGCAGGCAAAGATTGTAGTTGGTCAGCATCATCAACAACAAATAATGAAGAAGAATTAATGGCAATGGCTAAAGAACACGTTTTAGCCGAACACAAAGAAATTGAATTGAGTCCTGAAAATATTGCAAATATCAAATCACTAATCAAAGTAACTAAGAGATTTTGGTGGTGGGGATAAGATTAATGGATTACTAGGACTATTTTATTTAATTACTAAAAGTAGACAAAAAATTATTGTTTAATTATAATTATTTAATTAGTAAAGCATGATTCTCAAAACATGAGTGAAAAAGAATACAAAGATTATTTTAAGAAATTAATGAACGACACTCAAAATAAAATTAACGATATTGATAATAATTCTGACAAATTAACATCCACACTAATTGAAGATCATTATCAAAAAAAGGCGTCAACAAATGAAGAAGCAAAAATAGATAAAAGTGGGCAAAATCTTCAAGCAAATATGAGTGAAGAAGAACCAAAAAAATCTAAAATTGCAATTGCAACTCTTAAAATGCCTGATGGAAAAGAAGTAGAGATTCCATTACCTCCAAAAGTATTCAAAAGTGGTCGTGAAGGCTTCTATGCACAAATTTCAGCATTTGTATATGATGATGAAGTTTATGGTGGTCAAATACAAGTCTGGAAGAAAACTCCTAAAAAAGACGATTAAGATTTAATTCTTTCAATTCTTATTCTTTTGGGAATATTTTTTGTAACTTTTTCTACTATGATTCTTAATTCATTGGTTTCTATTTTGTCACCTTCTTGAGGTATGTCCTGTAATTTTTCATGTAATAATCCGTTTAATGATGCATAATCATCGCCATCTGGAATGTTTGTTTTAAAAAGATCATTTATCACGTCAATTTCTATGTCCCCGTTTGTAATTATCGTATCTTGATCAATTTTTTCATAACTTACTTGTTTAATTACATCTGTTTCATCTTCAATCTCTCCCACTATTTCTTCAAGTAAATCTTCAAGTGTAACCAAACCTTCTACACCTCCATGTTCATCTACAACTATTGCCATGTGTGTTTTTCTTCCTTTCATTTCTTTTAACATACTACTAACCATTTTTTCTTGTGACACAAATACTGCTTTTCGTGCAATTTGTTCTAAACTTACCATTTTGTTATCTTTCTCTAATTCTTTTAAAACATCACTCACATGGATAAAACCTACAATGTCGTCACTAGTATCTCCAAAAATTGGAATTCTAGAATGACCTCTCTGATTAATTTGTGGTAATGCTTCAAAGAGCAACATCTTTGAATTTAATACAAACATCTTTGTTCTGGGAGTCATTACTGAACGAATTACAGTATCGTCAAATTTTAGAGCACCATGAACTAATTCCATCTCCTCTTTCTCTAATGCGTTTTCTTCTAATCCTTGATCAATCACTCCCTTGATTTCATCTTCTGTGATTGGCGGCGGTGTCTGACTACTTCCAGTTATTCTTACGACTCCATTAGTAATAGTTTCAAAGAATTTTACAACTGGATAAAATACATAGCTGAATACTAGTAATATTGGAGCACATCTTAATGCCACTTTTGTAGAGTTGGCATTGCAATATGTTTTTGGAGTTATTTCACCAAACACTAAAATTAAAAATGTCATAATTCCAACTGCAATTCCCAATCCATCATTACCAAATAATCTCATTGCAACTGTTGTTGCAAGTGCTGATGCTCCTACGTTAACTAGATTGTTTCCAAGATTGACACTGGACATCATCCAACTTGGATTCATTTTTAATTTGTGTAGTGCTTTGGATCCTTTCTTACCTTCATTAAATAATTGAACTACTTTTGATTTTCTTATTCCAACTAGGGCAACTTCCAATCCGCTGAAAAATCCAGATAATCCGATAAGAATAGCTAGAGATGTAATTTCAATCCATAAATCTACCATGATTTAAATCTCAATTTTTTTCTATACTTTGTTCTATTGCTCATTTAGTTTTTTTGCACCATCTTTTGGTTATCTTAAATTATTCATTCATGAATTTAAACCATCCTTGTTTTAGAATTATTTTAATCATTTGAGCCTATTTTTTTGGAGGATTTGCAAATGTATTTTTGGGATTACTATGATAATCTACTGGAATCATTGCATCCTTTTGTCTTCCTGTAAGGATTCCTACAACTACATCGTCTTTCTTAATTATTCCTTCGCCCATTAGTTTTTTAATTCCTGCAACTGATGCACCTGATGCCATCTCACAATCAAATCCGTTTAGACCTACAACTGACATTCCATCTAACATTTCAGAATCTGATACAGTTGTTACAACGCCATTTGTAAATTCTAATGCTCGTAGTCCTTTTATGATATTTGCAGGTCTCCCAATTTGAATTGCTGTTGCTTTTGTTTTAGGTCTTAACTTTTCTTTATCTAAATGATCATAGTATCTAGAAATTAATTCTGTATTTGGATTTCCTTTATTCCATCTTAATTCCTCATCCTCAAATTCACCATTATACAAATCTGATAATGTACTAGCACCATCTGAATTAATTACTGCAATTCTTGGAATTTTTTTAATCCATCCCCACTGGTATAATTCCATTAGTGCTTTTCCACAACTTGATGTATTGCCTAATGCGCCACCTGGATATATTATCCAATCTGGAGATTCCCAATTCAAATACTCTAATGCTCTAAATGGAATTGTTTTTTGACCTTCTATTCTAAATGGATTTACAGAATTTACTGTATAACCGTCATAATTTTTTGCATCATCTAATGATTGTTTTAATGCATCATCAAAATTTCCTTCAACTTGTATGATTTGAGCTCCAAATTGATATGCTTGGCTAAGTTTTCCTGGTGCAATTTGTCCTGCAGGAATATACACGTCACATTTTATTCCTTCATTTGCTGCAAACATTCCAGCTGATGCTGACGTGTTTCCAGTTGACGCA
The DNA here is from genome assembly GCA_028335865.1 of Candidatus Nitrosopumilus sp. Taxonomy (GTDB): domain Archaea; phylum Thermoproteota; class Nitrososphaeria; order Nitrososphaerales; family Nitrosopumilaceae; genus Nitrosopumilus. The sequence goes on along the minus strand of JAOKTA010000020.1, from coordinate 7,697 downwards.
CATACAATTTTTTTAGCACCGACCATTTTAGCGTGAGTAACAGCTGTTACCATACCATTATCTTTGAAAGAACCACTTGGATTGTATCCTTCTGGCTGCAACCATAATCCTTCTTTGTTAATGCCTAGGAATTCTGCTGCTTTTGACATTTGATATGGTTTTGATTGTCTTCCTTCTGCTCCATCCAAAGAAACCAGATGTTTTGAACATTCATCATTATCTTCCGTATCTATTTGACAAAAATTTAATAAATCTCGAAACCGCCAAACGCCACTTTCATTAAAAATATTCCCCTTGGAATCCCTTCTTTCATAAAATGTTTCTTTAAGATCTGGCGATGGTTTGTTTTTATATATTACATCTAGTACATGGCCATTTTCACACTGTACATTAGTACTCATTATTGGATATTCTAATCCGCATTTTGGATTAACACATTTGAGATACGCGTCGCCTTGCATTTGTAATTGTAGATATTTGATCATAATTTAAAACAAATGGTAAATTTTTACACAATTCGAGCTAATTTCCTAAACTTTAGATGCATGTTGTTTCTAATGGAGTTATGGTTACCTATGTTGAACATTTAAAAAATATTTTAAATCATATTCTTGATTCTTATCAAATTCTTAACGAAATTGAAGATAAGCCTGGAGATCTCTCTAAAATTGAAAAAGAAATGTTAAAAATTAATGGATTCATTAAGGTTGTTTCAAATAAAATAGATGTTGATAAAATCCCTCTATCTGATTTTGAAACACTAAAAATAAAATTTTCTCAATATCTAGAAGATTACTCTTTTGAAACAGAAATTAAAACCATGACTGGGTTATACTCTAATGATATGTCGCGCGTTAAAAATATGAGATTAAAAATATTGGAAGCACTAAAAAACAAACACATGATGGATGATACAAAGGAATTAGTAGATAATTTATGACTGACAAAAAAAAATGTATTTTGTGTGGTTGTCTTGATCATAGGTTAATTGGATGTTCTAGACACTTTTCTAAAAAATGTGATTGTTACAAAAAAAATCTGTAATTAAAATTATTATTTAGATTTAGGACCTGATCTTTCATGAAAATTTAAACAGCATTTACATTCTTTTTGAATGCATTCTGACTCACTATAGTGATCACAGATTCCACATTCACAACTTTTAGTCATATCCCTAGTACTCTTAATTACATTGCATTTATCTCTTAAGTTTCTCTTAATTTAATCCCGATCTGATTCTATTTTTTTGATTTTGATTTTTTTGCAGGCTTTTCTTTAACTGATAATTCCTTTTCAATCTCCGCGGCTTTTTTATCAACTGTTTTCATGATTTCTTGAATTAATCCGTCTAAATCACTATCTTCAACATCTGGCTCTACCGTGCTGGCAATCTCTGTAATCGTGCTTGAAATTTCTGCACTCACATCTTCAAAACTTTCTGGATCTTCATATGCTGCATTGTATAGATTTTTTAAATTATTGATGTGACCGATAACTTGCTCTGTTATTGTAATGGAGTAATCTGTACCATTAACATCAAATTCTTTTGCACTCATGATGATTTTCAAAAATTGTGGTTTATAATGTTTTTGAAGAATTTATTATAATATCATGAATCTGAGATTAAAACATAATATGATCTAATGCTGCTGCATCACTAATCAATCTTGTATGCATTGCACCTACAACATAGCCATTTTTGATATCTCCTGCAGGTACCCATCTGTTTGTAGATGAGAAATGTCTTTTTTCTTGCATTTCACGCTCTATTTCTTCAATATCAAATTCGGCCTCTTCAACTTCTTGTGTTGTAAGATGTTTGATTGTGATGAGAATTTTAGTGATTTTTACCCTATCTCCAAACTTCCATTGTAGTACTGGATTTTCATCAGATACTTCTAAAACTTTGATTTTCATTTGTTTTTTTCCAAATGCGTCATGGCTGATAAGTGCCCTTTCATCTGTAAATTCTTCAAAACTTAGCCGTGAATCCACTTCTGCATCAGACACTGTTTCTAGTAATGATTCTGTAACCGATTCCATTTGATCGTCTTTTGAATTATCTTCTGACATACTCAAAACTATCATTCTATCCTTAATAATGATTTGAAAATAATGTGGACTTAGGCACTAGTTCTTTGTTTTGTCTTAAATGGCATTTTGCATTCTTTTAAAAATAATTCTTTTTTTGAACTAATATTTTTTGCAAAAACCTTTCCATCATAAGTGCATACGCAGTCAGTAATTTCTAAGGATTCGTCCCAAATTTTAAAAAATTCCCTTAGTTCTCTATTTTTGTATACTCCTACATCAACACGTTTTTTTGAAAGGAATTTGAATGCAAGTAAAACTTTTTTATTTTCATAAATGTCAAATGTTTTAATCCAATCTAGACATCGCTCTATTTGATCTGCGGGTACTGGGAGTGATGTACTGGTTCCTGATTTTGCTTCAATTGTAAATATTGTGCTTTCTTCTGTATTTACTGCCAACACATCGGGCAATGCGATGCTAGGTGATCCAAGCCGAAATGCTTTCCAGTTTTCTGTTTTTCTAAATCTTTTCACAATGGTGTCTTCCCACTGATATCCTCTCTGCCTACGTGTTTTTGCAGCTTTTTGATGATTAGTAGGATTTTTCTTTGTTAATTTCTGTTTCATGATAACTACTGATGATGATTTTGATTTCATATTTCTGTTTTAATCATTATCAGATATAGTAAACTAGGTAATTACATTATAACTCAAAATATCTTTCTTTTAATTAGATATTGTCTATTTTTAATGAATATTAGATAGTATTTTATTTTAAATTACATTTAAAATTAAAAACGAGGCATGAAATTCGGACAATACGCCAGTATATACCGCTAAGAATCATGAGATGGTATGTTCAAAAAACTAATTTCAAAATTAAGTTTTGGTTCTTGTAAAACTAAAACTGTCAACGGCATAGACTCATGTAAAGAATATGAAACAAAACATGAAGGTAAAAGTGAATAAAAATGAAATATTCCTGTAGTGACTGTAGTTTCAAATGGAATGGGTATTCTGATACTTTTGAGAAAGTGATTATTCATGAAAGAACACATGCAAAACGAGGTTCAGATTAATGGTTGTATGTACAAAGTGTTCAGATACATATCATGATCAATGTATGGGTAAAGCTGGAATGTTTGACTGTACTTGTAAACTCTGTAAAAATTAATCCTTTTTGCTTTATTTTTATTCTAAATTATATCTAAAGTTAAATTTCACAACAATTTTTGCGTTTATTACAGTTGAATATTTCGTATTAACAAGAATGTTTAAGCCAATTCGTATATACTTGAATAAATCATAATTCTCATTGTCTGATTTAATTGTTGAAAAATTACTTGAAAAACGAGACTCATATCTTTCAATCCTTAAACATCTAAGTTTTGAATTAATGATGGAGCCTACGGATATTGAAATTAAAGAAATTAAAGAAGTTGAAAAAAATACGCTTGATCAATTACAAATCATACAACAAGAAATTGCACAAATTTTATCTCAAAATCAATCATAAATTACAATGAGTTTATCAAACCCCAATATTTTAGAAATTTAATGTTGGATAGTTTAGTTCAGAATTTAGTTAAAATTAAGCAGGATTTTGCAAAAAATTATACTGGAAGTGCACATATTCAAGAAATTATTCCTTCTCAGGTATCAAATTCTTTTCCAATCGATGAAATTCATTTAAAACAACTACATAATTTTGCAGAAAAAAATCCTATTTACTTTAATTCTTTTGAAGAAGATATTTTGGGAATACCTTGCATGGTGTATGAGGGTGACATTAATGATTACTGGCTAAACAGTATCAAACATGGTTCTAGTTGTCAGCCATTTTATCCAACTTGGATTATGTCTGCATATGTAATGGCACTAATTGCAAAAAAAATGAATTTTTCAGAACTTGTAGATATTGGTTCTGGTGATGGGAGGATTGCATTTTGTGGCAAAATTTTAGATTTTACTTCATACAGTATAGAAATCGATGATAGTCTAGTGGAATTACAAAACATCATTTCCAATCAAACCGATCAAAATTTTAATCCTAAATGTGCAGATGCATTAGAGTTTAATTATTCAATATTAAATTTAAAAAACCCTGCATTCTTTATTGGCGGTCTACCTCAAATGGGTGGAGAATTTTTAGCAACAAGCATTATTGAAAAAATCAATGATGAAATTAATTTGAAAAAAAACACTGGAATGATATTTGCAGGAACCAATACTAAACGACAATTATCTGGAAATCTTTCTGATGGTGGGTGGAGTTCTTTAATTGAAACACATCAATTGGATGTTATTGACACTGTTTCATTACCTACAGTATGGACTTTTGATCAATTGGTTGAAACTCCCTATATTTTTACAAAATTCAAATAATGTGAAAAAAATAACTCCCGTCAATTATTCCACATTTTGAAATTTTTACTATCTGGTCTTTTTTTGGACATGTTGTCATTTTGGCCATTATTCTAATCGAATCATAGAATTCTACAATACAAAAATAACTGTCATTTTGTTTTGAAAATTCGATGATTTTACCCTCGAATTCCTTTTTTTTTAACGATGTTTCTCCATTACATCCATCACAAAATTCTGATGGAGGCCAAACCCATTTTTTACATGAAAGACATTCGGGAAGATAAAATTGTCCTTTCTCTAATTCATTTTCAAAACTCATTTCTCTAATACCAATACCGTTGATGACGTTGCAGCAGCGGACATGTTGTGTACTAATCCTGTTTTTGGATTATTTGTTTGACGACTTTCTGCAGTTTTTTGTAACTGTTGTACAATTTCTATAGTTTGTGAGATGCCTGTTGCTCCCAGTGGATGTCCAGATCCAATTAACCCTCCACGTGGATTAATCATGAAATTGCTTTCTTCGTGTAGTTTTTGAGACATGTTTATTCCTTCTCCTGGATTTGTAAATCCTAATGATTCCAATATCATAGGTTCGCAAACTGAAAATGCATCATGTAATTCTGCAACATCAATTTCTGAAATATTGCGGTTTGACATTTTTAATGCTGATTGTCCTGCAATTGTAGTAGATTCCATTGACGTCAACGATGTATTTTTTGTAAACCCTGCTGATGTTGTTTTTTGTCCTATTCCCGTAATCCATATTGGCATATCTGTGTATTTTTCAGCAACTTCTTTTGATGCTAATAGAATAGATGCACTTCCTGTACATGGTCTTGAACAATTTAATAATCTTAGATCATCTGTTAATTTTTTAGAATTCATGACGTCTTCTACGGTGTATGTTTTTTTAGATAACGCGTTTGGATTTTCTTTTGCCTGTTTGTGATTTTTAACTGAAACTATTGCTAATTGTTCATCTGAAATCCCGTATTCTCGTTTGTATGATTTTGAAAAAATTGATGCCCAGAATATTGGATGTTTGAATTCCCCTCTAGAATTATCCCATTCTAATATTTGGCCTGGACTATCATATCTTTCAGCACCCGTAACTAGAACCATATCCGCAAGCCCTGATGATATGTAAGAAAATGCTGAAACTATGGAATTTGTGCCTGAATTACACAAACTTTCAATAGAATGTGCAATTTTTGGCTGAATTCCAGCCATTTCAGATAATACTGGTGACAAATATTTTGAATTATTATTTGTGGAAACTAACACTGCATCAATTTTATTTTTATTTATGTCGGGATTTTTTTTGAAAAGATCATTTGTAGATTTATGTAACATGGATTCTATTTTATGATCTTCTTTTGTAAATGGACTTGTCCCATATGCTATAATTCCAACTTCAGACATAACTATTCACCAAAAAATGTTTTTTTCAATAATGAAAATGATTCTATTACATCCCCTATCGGATTAAACTGAATTATCGGTAGATTAATTCCGGCATCTCTAAATTTCTGTAATTGTAATTTAGACTCATCTGGCGTTCCTGCTATACATAGTGATTTTAACATATGATCTGTTACAAGTTCATGATTTGATTTAAATCCTGATTTTTTAAATTCTTCAAAAATATTATTTGTGTCGGTTTCAAATCCATTTTTTTTCAAAAATTCCCTGTATATTTTTCCTACGGATATGTAGAACGCAATTGTTTTTCTTGCTCGTTTTACTGCCTCTTCTGAATTTTCTGATACGCATGTAATTATTTGACATGACACATCAATTTTTTTTTGTGATTGCATTTTTGAAATTGTTTTTTTCATTTCCTCTATTGGCCTTAGATAGAAAATTACTCCATCAGCAATCTCCCAAGTCAAATTTACCATTTTTTGATTGATTGCTGCCAAGTAAATTGGAATCAATTCTCTATTAGGTTCTACCAATAGAGTAAATTTTTTTAGATTAAAAATTTTGCCTGAATAATTAATTTGTTTTTTTGTTAAAGACAGTCGAATTATTTCTACATATTCTCTCATTCTTTGAACTGGGTTTTCAAATACCCCTCCATGAAAATCTTCAACTATCGGTACACTGCTAGTTCCTAATCCTAGAATTAATCGTCCATCTGATAGGGCATCTATAGTTGCAGCCCCCATTGAAATCGTTGAAGGGCTTCTAGAATAGATGTTGATAATTGATGAGCCTATTTTTTGATTTTTAGTCTTATTTGATACTGCTCCCAGCATTGAGAAATTCTCCATTCCCCATGTTTCAGGAATCCAAACTGAATCAATTTTTGTTTCAGATAACATCTCTGTACATTGGAGAACCTGTTTGACTGAGAGTAATGAGCCTAAACTACATGCAATACGCATGAAAATTGTATGATTAATGGATATTCTAGTGTATCTGTTTTAGTCTTAGGTTAATTTTGATTGAGGTTGATCATTATGAGATAATTTGTCAATTAACAATATTGACACAACAAAGTATGGTTGAAAAATCAACAAAAAATAGCATATTTTGGCATAATGCAACAAAATATGCTTCTACTAGTAGTGATGAATCATTTGTTGAGGAAGTAGCATACATGATGGTTACGTTACACCGAACAGGTGCATAAACTTCCTAATTTTATTTTATTATTTTCTCTATTACTGATGAACATTCTTCAATATCCTTGTAGGAGTCTATTGAATGCCATTTTGTATTTCTAAATTTTACTGTAGATAATTTTTCTTTTTTTGCATAATCTGGAAATAGTGTTTTTTCAACATCTCCTACATCGGGCAATTCTTTTAGGGTTTCTTTTTTAAGATGATAAATACCTGCATTCATCCATAAATCTGTTATTTCTTTTTTCTCATCAAATTTTATTATTTTATTTTCTTCTGTTTGTAAAATACCAAATTTTGTTCGTAATTGAATCGATGCTATTGAATTTTCTTTTCCAATTAATTTTTTTAAATCTATGTTTGTTATTATGTCCCCATTAATTACGATGAAAGAATTGTCTTTTATTTTTTTACCTGCTTTTTTGATAGCACCACCGGTTCCAAGAGGTTTACTTTCTATTGAAAAAATTATTTTAACTCCTAATTTTTTATTTTCCAAATAATTTTCAATCATTTCTGATTTATACCCTGAACAGATTATTACTTCTGAAATACCGTGTTTTTTTAAATATTTTATTTGCCATTCAATTATTGGCATGTTATTAATTGGGATAAGTGGTTTTGGGACATAATCTGTAATGGGTCTTAGTCTTTTACCTCTACC
>JAOKTA010000002.1 GCA_028335865.1 Candidatus Nitrosopumilus sp. | reverse complement strand
TATTCGTTCAATTCGGTAAAGAAGAAAATGGTAAAAAAATGATTGACCTGGAAAGCGCAGGATATGACAAACTACTTGGCGGTGGACAAACTACTAATTCTTATTCCGTAAAAATTAAACAATTCACTTCACTAGCTGAAGAAAAAGTAAAAACTGCTGGTGGCGAAATCCTTCAATCCCCATCTAAAGTAAAAACTGCCGAGGCTTAGATAACTGAAAATGGCTGAGGGTTCTATCACTTCTATTATTCGAAAAGTAGTTTTTAAAGCAGAACCGTACTTACCCCAAGTTCCAAAACCTAAAAAGAAAATTTCACTTCAAACCAAATTACTTTGGTGTGGTGTTGCATTACTCATCTACATGGTAATGGGACAAACTCCATTATATGGTGCAACAGCTCCTGAATTTGATTTTCTAGCATTTGCTAGAGTTATTTTTGCATCACAACAAGGTACTTTGGTTGAATTAGGAATTGGTCCTATTGTAACAGCTGGACTCTTGATGCAATTATTGAGAGGTTCTGATATTTTAAAATTTGATTTTAAGAAACCTGAAGAAAGAGGAATTTTTCAAACAGCTACTAAGTTAGTAACCTATGTTGTAATTGTAGCTGAATCTATTGTATATGCTTCAGCTGTATATGGTGGTGCAACTGAACCATTTGTCCTGTATGTGATTATAGGGCAGCTGATGGCGGCGTCTATCATAATTATGTTCATGGATGAATTAATCCAAAAAGGTTGGGGACTTGGCAGCGGAATCAGTTTATTCATTATGGCAGGCGTTGCACAACAAATTCTTTGGAGTATGTTCAGTCCATTACCTGCTGGTGATGGTGGGATGATCGGTATTATTCCATATACCATAGAGTCTGCTTTTGCTGGTGACCTTGGAAATGTTTTATTCCGTTCAAATCAACTGCCTAGTATTTTTGGACTTTTCCTTACTGCTGGAATACTTTTGATACTTGTATTTACACAAGGAATTAAAATTGAAATCCCAATTGTCTCTACAAAATACAGGGGATTTGCTGCTGTCTATCCTATCAAATTGATGTATGTTTCTAACATTCCGGTAATTTTAGCATCTGCATTAACTGCAAACGCTGTATTTGTATTCCAAATGATTTGGTCCAACTTTAACCCCCGTAACAATAACTTCTTTGTAAATTTTATAGCGCAATTTGATCCAACTAGTCCTTCTACACCTATTGGCGGACTGATTTACTATGTTACACCTCCAAGAGGTTTGGATGTTGCAGCTTTGGATCCAATGCGTGCAGTGGGATATGTTCTATTTATGATTGGAATTGTAATTGTATTTGGTAGATTATGGGTTGAACTTGGTGGTTTATCTCCAAAGACTGCAGCTCAGAATTTGCTTGATGCTGATGTACAAATTCCTGGATTTAGAAGATCAAATGCACCTGTTGAGGCATTACTAAACAAATACATTCCATCTGTAACAATTATCGGTTCTGCCATTTTGGGCCTCTTGGCAGGGGTATCTGATGTACTTGGTGTATTTGGATCTGGAATTGGAATTTTACTTATGGTAGACATTCTCATTAATTATTACACGCAGTTAGTTAGAGAACAGGTAGAAGTTGTTATGCCGCGGTTGGGTGCTATACTTGGTAGAAAATAAAAAAATTATTTTAGTTGGAATCCCTGGTGTTGGGAAAACTACATTGTTAACAACAATGGTTGAAATCTTAAAAAGTAACAAGAAAAATGTAGTTGTAATTAATTATGGAAGTTTAATGTTTGATGTTGCTAAAGAAAATGGATTAACTGACAGGGATCAATTAAGAAAATTATCTGTATCTGAACAACAACGTCTTCAAAAAATTGCTGCAGAAAAAATTGCTGGACATGAAGAAGAAGTTGTAATTATTGATACTCATGCATTTATCAATTCACCTGAAGGATACTATCCTGGATTGCCTGAACATGTTTTAAAAATTATTAAACCTACCAATTTTGTTTCAGTATCTGCAAAACCTGAAGAAATTTACAATAGAAGGATGAAAGATGATACTCGAAATAGAGATAAAATAACACTCGCTAACATTAAGAAGGAGCTAGATGTTCAATCTGGTATGATATCTGCATGCGCTGTAATTACGGGCTCTCCTGTCAGACTTGTTCTTAATGGTGAGGGTAAAATTGATGAAGCAGCTGATAAGATTATCAGGGCAATAGGGCTGTAAAAAATGGATTTTAACTTTATTCTACTATTTATTGACTCAGCATTTCTACAACTACCTGACTTTCTAGGTGGCGAAGGTAGACAAGCACTTGGTAGTGATGATCCTATGGTCAAGGGCATCATTGTAACTATGTTTGCTGTATCTGGATTTGGTATACTGCTTAATATTTTCAATTCTGCAGTTAGAAAAAAAATGGTTGATCAAACAAAACTAAAACGAATTATGAAGGAAACTAAAGCATGGCAAAAAGAAAGAATGGCTGCAATGAGATCTAAGGACACTGCAAAAACTGCAGAACTAAGCAAAAAATCTTCGTACATGAACAAGATGTCTATGGAGATGATGCAAATGAATATGCGACCAATGATGATTACCTTTGTACCTTTAATTCTGATATTTTACCTTGTATTGCCTGCTCTCTTTACCTACACAGTAGCTATTTCTCCAATCCCACTTAATGTGATTCCTGGTGACATGTTCCAACTAACTTGTACTGCAGAACAAGCTTTGGATTCAACAAACGTGTGCTTTGGTAAGGAAAATCACCTAATGCTTTGGGCTTGGTATTTCCTTTCTTCTATTGCATTTAGTGGAATTATCATGAGAATCACTAAAACTTCAATGGATCTAGGTTGACATCATCTATTGTTATATCTGGCCCTCCTGCAGTTGGGAAAACAACTGTTGCTAAAGGACTAGCTAAAGAATTCAATTTACAATATCTTAGTGGTGGGGATGTTTTAAAAGAAATGGCTAAGGAACATGGATTTAACTCAGATGGTGATGATTGGTGGGATACTGAAGAAGGGATGAAATTTCTAAATCAACGTGAACAAAATTCTGAATTTGATAAAAATTTAGATAAAAAATTAACTGATATTTTTAACCAAGGCGGAATGGTGATTACGAGTTATACATTACCGTGGTTAATTGATACCGGTGTAAAGATATGGTTGGATGCTTCTCATGAAAGTAGTACACAGCGAATGCAATCTAGAGATAACATGAGTTCTGAAAATGCATATGAAATTACAAAAACTAGATTTGATAAAAATAAGGCATTATACAAAAAACTCTATGGTTTTAATTTTGGTGAAGATAAGGCTGTTTTTGATGTGATTATAAACACTGATAATCTTAATGCAAATCAAGTAATTGATGTTACATCTGAAAATGTGAGAAAACTGATATGACTTTAAAACAACTTGAAAATCTAATTGAAATTGATCAGGATATTACTGATGATGCTTATGGTGTCTACTATGATAAACGAACTATTGAGCAACTCTTGGCCAATGGAATTATTCTTTTAGATAAACCTCCTGGACCTACCAGTCATGAAACTGTAGCCTGGACAAAACGTATTTTGAAACTTGAAAAGATTGGCCATAGTGGAACTTTGGATCCTCAGGTTTCAGGAGTTTTACCGTTAGGATTAGGCGAGGCAACTAAAGCTTTAGGTGTTTTGCTTTTAGGTCCAAAAGAATACCATGCATTGGGTAGAATCCATTCATTACCGTCTAAAGAAAAACTTGCTAATATTGTTGAAATGTTTACTGGTGAAATTTTTCAAAAACCTCCACAACGTTCTGCAGTTGTTAGACAAACAAGAACTAGGACTATCTATGAATTTGAAATTATTGAACAAAAAGAAAGACTACTCTTAACTAGAATTTTATGTGAAGCTGGAACATATATCCGAAAATTATACTATGATATTGGTGAAGTTTTAGGACCTGGTGGAACCATGATTGAACTTAGAAGAAGTAGAGTTGATCAATTTCATGAAAAAGATGGTTTAGTAACTTTACATGAATTAGCTGACGCATTTGCTATTTGGGAAGAAAAAAAAGATGATACTAAATTAATGCAAATGATAATACCTGTTGAACGTGCACTAAGTGAATTAAAATCCGTAGTAATTCGTGACTCTGCAGTAGATGCAATGTGCCATGGTGCTCAACTTGCAATCCCTGGAGTTTTAAAAATATCATCCAATTTGAAAGTAGGCGATATCGTTGCAATTTATACACAAAAAGGTGAAGCTGTTGCATTAGCTGAAGCAACCATGAACGAAGAAGAAATTCGTGATGCCGTTAAGGGATACGCATTTGTTACAAAGAGAATAATTATGGCTCCAAATACTTATCCAAAAAAATGGAGAACAAAAGTTATTCCTCCAAAGGATTAAAACATCCTAAATTTATTTTCTAAGAATTGTTAGCAAAAAGTCTCATTATTTTTATTGTTGTTGGTATAATTGCTGGATTTGGAATTGGTATTTACACAATTGATTATAAAACCAATAATCAATTAGTTTTTGTTGATGGTTCTTCTATCTCTATAGTTACTGAAAAATTTGATTTTAAACAAGATGAGTTGATAGAAATTAAAATTATCAATTCTGGAACTAATACGTTAACTTTTTTGAATTCATCATGTGATTTGAAAATTACTGGTTTGTTTGGAATTCTAATTTATTCTCCTGTCTACCCTCCAGTATCTTTTACTCTTGCTCCAATGGGTGAAGTTATTCTTTCATGGGATCAAATTAAAAACAATGGCCAACTTGTATCTGATGGTGTTTACAAAATATCTGTACATGGAATTGATTCAGATGGAAACACTGTTGAAAAATCAACTACTGTGAGCATTTGGAAGTAATTTTCTATATACGAATGATACAATTTATAATCACATTTTATGAAATAGAATTGTCGCAAGACTTCTGCCGAGGTCGCCTAGCCTGGTAGGGCGCGCGCCTGGAAATTGTTTAACCATAAAGCGCGTTCTCGCAAGGGAACGGGAGTTCAAATCTCCCTCTCGGCGCCATTTTATCCATCTAACTTTTCTATGATCTCATTGAATTTCCAAGGTCCACACTGTGCTTCCATATTTTCATTTTCAAATAGACCTGTTTTATCTAATTCATTTATCACATGTGCTGAAAATGGTAGTGCCCCTGTGGCTCCTGGTGAATTATAATTTAAAATATGAAATGACGTGTCGGATTTAAGTAAAATCACATCCGGAATAAATTTTCCATTTTGATCAATAACTGATGATCTAATTCCTGCAGTTCCTTTTTTTGTAATTTTATCCTCATTTATTATCGGTAAAAATTTCTTAACTCTATTTACCATTACAGATTTTGACATTGATGATTGTATTTCTGTCATTACAAGTTTTTGAAATTGTTTGTCAAAAATTGTTTTTCTTGCACCTGATCCTAGCATTTCAAGTATTTTCGGAATGAATTCTTTTATGTTTTCTGATTTACTATATCCGTATGGGCTAAATACTGGAACTGCGTTTGGCCCAATTTCACAACTTCCATCCACTTTCATAATCCAATGAGGATCTAAAAATGGATATTCTGTAAATTCAGGAACAGAATACACGCTTTTTTTTGTTAAATTATTGTATTCTTTTGGAACTTTCCAATATTCTCCTCTAAAATGAACGTCTGTTAAATTTTTAGCTGTATCTAATTCATGTGCAATGTTTATGGATTCCCCGCCTGCAGCATTTATTAGAAATTTTGTATGGATTTCATCTTTTTTATTCAATGTCAAAGTCCACCCATTTTCACTTTTTTTAATTTTTGTAACTCTTGTATTTACGAGAAATTTTGTATTGTTTCTTTTACTATCTTGCATTATTGTACTTGTACACGCTGAATAATCCGTTGATGCGTCCTTGTGGACATATAATGCAGATTCACATTTTATTTGAGGTTCTATTTTTTTTAGTTCCTCCTTACTCATTAATTCAATGTCGTTATCTTTCAAACCATTTTGTTTTCCCCACTTACAATATTTTTCAAGAACATTGACATCTTTTTGATTTATTGCAACTTCGATTACCCCGTCTTTTTTAAACGGAATATTTTTTAATTTACAATACTGTTCCCACATATCATATCCATGAAATGCTGTTTTAGCAAACAATTTTTTCTTTTCAGGATTGTATAGATATGGTGCGTGAACTTTTCCAGTATTCCTACTACTCGTATGCTGTGCAACACTATGCTCCTGTTCTATAACTGCAATTTTTTTTGATTTATTTAGAAATGATAGAAAATATGAAAGAGAAGTTCCTAGTATCCCTCCGCCAATTATTATTAAATCAAAACTGTCTTTCATTGATTTTAATTTGTACTATGTAATATTAAATCAATATCACTCAAGATTAATATCTGATATAATTTTTAATTTTGTTATGATGCCTGATAAATGCTCAGTTACAGAAGAGGGAAAACAATGTGTCAACCCCCCAGAATTTATTGTATCTATTGTTGATGGTAAAGATGAATACATGTTTGGATTAACTTGCCAGAAACATCGTTCTATCGTATCTGGCAAACTTGGGATTTTACAAAATGAAGGTAAAATACAAAATGGAAAAATTAGTTTTACTCCTGTTAAAACAATTGGAACTGACTGCGTTCATGGTGATTCTGATGATTTTGTTCAAATTGACATGAAAAAATTATAATAATTCGCTTTTCTTAATTGATTATTGCTTTTTGAACTATTATCTGATATAATCAAAATTGACGATGTGTTAATAATTACAAAAAATATCGGTGCAACCTGCGAAATTCGTAGTAATTCTCTTAGTATTAGACAAAAAGAAAAATGGATTACAATTGGTGATAATGATGGCCCTGCACACATGCATATCAATTCTGAGATGGTTGATTCAGCAGAATTTGTTCAAGAACAAAAGCCTGATAAAATTAGTTTTAGTGTAAGGTTTTTTGATAAAACTAACGAGCGTGTAGTTGCTGCATTTTTTACAAAAATGTATGATGAATCAAAAAATTTGGTTTCTTCAAGAAAAGAGCTATATGACTCACTACATCAGAAATATTCTTCTAAAATTAAATTTTAAAAAAAAATCTTGTCTGAAAAAGACAAGCAAAAAAGTATCAGTTTTCTAATTCTTTTTTCTTTTTGTCTTTTTCAGTTTTTATTTTTGCTAATTCTAATTCTTCGTTAGTATGTTTGAATTTTTTCAACTTGATACTATTTCATAATTTCAATATAAAAACTCAACATTTTATTGAACTCTAATTTACGCGTAATAATCAATACCCTATGGAATAAATTGGTTTTTTACCCTTCATTCCTAGGATCATGTTTTTCATAGTAATTTTTGCCATTTCAATTCTAGTTTCTTTTGTCGAGCTCCCTACATGTGGTGCTAACACTGTGTTCTCTAATTTGAGAAATGGGTGATTTTTCTTTATCGGCTCTGTATCAAATACATCTAACCCTGCACCTGCAATAATTTTTTGTTTCAATGCTACTGCCAGATCTTTTTCATTTACTACTTTACCCCGTGATGTATTTATCAGAAATGATGTCTTTTTCATTTTTCTAAAAATTTTCATATTAAACATCTCGTTAGTTTGTTTTGTATGTGGTACATGAATTGATATAATATCACTTTGAGAAATTAATTTCTCAAATGTAGTGTATTTTACTCCTATTTTTTTTTCCTCAGTTTTAGAAATTTGTTTTCTATTGTGGTATATAATTTTCATATCAAATGCCTTTGCTCTTTTAGCAAGTGTTTTTCCGATTCTACCTAAACCCATTATGCCTAAAGTTTTTCCCTGAAGGTCCAATCCTACATAATCATATGCCCCATAGATTTGCTTCCATTGTCCTTTTCTGATAATTCTATCTCCTTCCGAAATTCTTCTTAATGAATCAAGTAATAACGCAAATGCCATATCTGCTGTTGCATCTGTTAAAACTTCTGGTGTATAGCCAACTCTAATTTTATTTTCCTTTGCAAACTGTGTATCTATATGATCATATCCTACACTGTATGTGCTGATTGCTTTGAGCTTTTTTGCTGATTGAATTATTTCTTTATCTATTTTATCATATGGAAAACAGATTAAGCCATCCATTTCTTTAATTTTAGATTTTAATGTCTTTTGAGGTATTGGTATTTTTCCTGTATGGATTTCAACTTGAAATTTCTTTTTTAATTCTTTTAATGCAAAATCATGTAAAGTTCTTGTAAGTAAAATTTTTTCTTTCACTAGTCTTCAGATTTATCTCAAACCATTTATACGATTTCTTTGTATCATTACTATGTCTTCAAAAATTGAAGAAGAAGAATTTGCTATTTGTGTAGATTGTGGTAATTCTATTGAAAAATGCATGTGTGTATGTCCTTACTGTGGTGAACGTGATAAATGTGAATGTGCATTATTTGATGCAGCAACAGGTGGATAATTGATTAATTATTTACCACGTGGTTCTTATTTGAAAAAGGCTTGTGAATATTTGTGAGTTCTACTGATTTTACTTGGTTGATTGGTGGTCCGCAAGGAAGTGGGGTTGAATCTGGTGCAAATATTTTTTCTAAGGTTTGTGCTGAAATGGGCTATCAAATATTTGGTAAACGAGAATTTTATTCTAATATCAAGGGTGAACACAGCTACTTTACAGTTAGAATTTCTGATGAAAATATTCACTCCAATGTGAATGCTGTAAATTTGATGGTGTCTTTTGATGCTGAAACAATTTTTCGTCATTTTGATGAAATTGTATCTGATGGTGGAATTATTTATGATTCTGAATTAGAAAATGTTACTACTGATAGGGTGAATACTTTGGATTCTCCATTTAAAGATCGATTACATGAATTTCTGGAATCAAAAAATAAACCCTTCACTATTGCTGGTGTTCTAGAAGTTGCTAAAGAAAATGGAGTAAAGCTTTATCCTGTTTCGTTCAAAAGTTTACTTCAAACTCTTTCCGAAGAAGTTGACAATCCTAGATTGCGTGGTTTAGTTAGAATGTATAATGTACTTGGTGTTTCGCTATCTTTGGGATTGATAAAAATGCCATCCACTTCTTTAGTTGATTCTATTGATAACATATTTTCTAAAAAACCAAAAATTGCAGAGATTAACAAACAAGCTGCTAATTTTTCTTACAATTATGCATCAAATAATTTTGAAAATTTTAATCATGTTTTAACTGGTATAGAAAAACAACCTGATACAATTCTTGTTCAGGGTCATTTTGGAACTTCACTTGGTAAAATGGTTTCAGGTTGTAGATTTCAATCCTATTATCCAATTACACCCGCATCTGATGAGAGTGTATATTTGGAATCCAATGAAATTTTAGAAATTGAAAATAATAGGCCTGGTTCTACTATTGTTATTCAAACTGAGGATGAAATTTCTGCAATAGGCATGATGATTGGTGCTGCTCTTACTGGAACTCGTTCATCTACATCAACTTCTGGTCCTGGATTTGCGTTAATGACTGAGGCACTTGGATGGGCTGGAATTAATGAGGTTCCAGTTGTAATTACTCTATACCAAAGAAGTGGACCCTCTACTGGTTTACCTACCCGTCATGGACAGGATGATTTACTTTTTACTGTATTTGCTGGATGTGGTGATTTTCCAAAAATAGTTTATGCTTCAGGGGACATTGAAGAGAGTTTCTATGATACCGGAAATTGTTTTAATTATTCTGACAAATATCAAATTCCTGTAATTCACATGATGGATAAATTTTTGTCAAGTTCTGTTGTAACTTGTAAGAAGTTCAATCCAAAGAAAATTTCAATTGATCGTGGTAAATTGTTAGATAAAGTTGAAGGAGAATACAAAAGATTTGCTTTTACTGATGATGGAATCTCTCCACGTTCTAAACTTGGAATGGATAACGGTGTATTTTGGAATACCGGTGATGAATCCGATGAATATGGCCACATTACAGAGGATCCCCAAATTCGTATGAAGATGATGGATAAGAGGATGTCTAGATTAGATTTAGCATTGGAATCTATTCCATTGGATCAACAAGCTGTATCATTCGAAGTTCATGATTACACAATAATTTCTTGGGGTTCTACAAAGGGCCCAATTATTGATGCACAATCTATGTTAAAAAAAGAGGGTATTGATATTGGATTTGTTCAAATTAAATTAATACATCCGTTTCCTACTGAATATGTTAAATCACTTCTTAAAGATGCAAAAGTATTGATTGACATTGAAGCAAATTATTCGGGACAATTTGGTAAGATTTTCAAACAAAATATCACTAGAGAAATTGATTATCATATTTTGAAATATACTGGAAGAGGAATGACAAGTACTGAAATTTATGATTCATTAAAGAAAATTATAGAAAACAAAGCTGAAAAAAGGGAGATTCTTAGCCATGGCGCCTAAACTTGCTGATTACAAGACAGATGTGCATAATGATTGGTGCCCTGGATGTGGTGATTTTGGAATTGTAAATGCATTACAAATGGCATTATTTGAGATGGGGATTGAACGTGATAAAGCTACAATTTTTTCAGGTATTGGATGTTCTGGAAAAACATCCCATTTCATCAATACGTATGGTGTTCATACATTACACGGTAGAGTTCTAACTTTTGCCCAAGGCGGCAAACTTGCAAATCCTGACATGACCGTTGTTGCAGTTGGTGGAGATGGTGATGGCCTGGGAATTGGTGCTGGTCATTTTGTTGCAGCTGGTAGACGTAATATCGATATGACTTACATCATTTTTGATAATGGTGTTTATGGATTAACAAAAGGTCAAGCATCTCCAACACTCAAACTAGGAGAAAAAACAAAATCACTTCCTTCCCCAAATACTAATTCTAATGTAAACCCAATTGGTTTGGCAGTCGCTAGTGGTTTTACATTTGTTGCACGTGGATATTCTTATGACGTAAGACATCTCAAAGATTTAATCGTTAAAGCTGTGAAACACAAAGGTCTTGCATTTCTTGATGTGCTACAACCATGCCCTACTTACAATGATATTAACACAAGAGATTGGTATACCGGTGCTGATTTAGCAAATGACTCTATGGAGAGACATTCTCGAATTTACAAACTTGAAGATACAGACTTTGATCCAACCGTAAATTATGCTGGTGAAACTGAAGTTAATGAAAAACTATCCCAGGCTTTGGTTAAATCACTTGAATGGGGGGATAAAATTCCAACAGGCGTTTTCTATCAAAATGAATTGGTCTCACCTTTCAGTACTAGAATAACTGATAAGATTCCGAATTATCTGGAAAATCCTCCGGCAAAACAAATCATATCTGATGATGGATTACCGAATACTGATATTTCAAAAATTCTTGATTCCTTAGACGTGTAATTTTATTTTCTACTCCACTTTTTTTTGAATTTCTTTCCATACATCTCCTCTGAATGAATATTGTTTATCTTTTGATTTTGCTGTATCTAATCTCCATCTAGCTGATTCCACATCAAATTTGTAATTAATTTCTCTAACTCCTGTTGGCAGTTTTTTAGGATCAAGATGTTGTGGTAATAATTCTATGACAAAATCCATTTTCTCTATTGCATTGTTAAACCATTGTCTATCCACTACATCGACTGTAAATACAATTTTTGGATTTCCTGCAAAATTGATTTTAATTTTTAACGCATTGCGACTTCCACGTCTTCTTTTGTACTCTTTTAGAACATCTTTTACTTTTTCCCATTGTTTAAAATCAAACCATTTGAAAAATGCTTCATTAAATTCTAAGGGAATATCTATATCAAGAAAACTTACAAAATTCTCATCATTATTCTCTATTTCTTCTTGTACTATTGTAAATCTAGAATGTAGAAATCCATAAAGAACTTCTATTTCCCAAGGTGAGATTCCATAGTATTGTAATTTTGTTTTTAAAGGCTCAGACACTACTACAGATTATTCAAATTTGTAATTAAATCTTCAATTTCCATGTAAATACCCATTCAAAATATTAAAATTATATAGATATGCCATTCATGCTAGTTATGAAGAAAGAATTTGTTGTAAAAAGCATTGATTCAGCCCCTGATGGAGCACCATATGTTATACTTTCACTATCTTCACTAAAAGAACTAAAGGAAGGAAATCAAAACCCACCTGCTGCTTTTGGCGCTCCAAAGGTAATGGGATTTTCAAACATGAATGATATGATGAAAGACCTTAGCAAGATGATGTCTGGTGGTGGAGGTGGTATGGGAATGCCATCTGGAATTACTCAATTAAAACTTGAAATGCATGAATACAAAGAGATGGGCCTTTCAGTTGGAGATAAAGTATTTCTTGAATTAAGTAAAGCAGAAACACTCGGCGTTTAGATTTTTTTAACCTGTAATTAATTTAATCAAATTGTACTAAAAAATTTCCAACCATACAATGCCATTACAGTTACAATTACCACCACCATTGGCTTCCATGCAAATACTGGAATTCCTGGATTTGCAAGTTTCACTTTGTAATTATCTACTACGGTTGTAATGTTTTTTTTTATTTTATCGTGCCAAATACTATAGTCTACTTGATATTTTTTTAAAATTTCTTCTACTTCATAAATTACTGGAGTTCTTTGTGAAAACAAATGTTGAAGATAATCTCTTGATACCTCTACTTCTGCATGAATTCCAATTCGACCTTTTTTTAAATCCACCATTCTAATGTGCATCTCCCATGGTTTTTTCAATTTTAAATTTATTCCACTTCCAATTTGGTCTGGTTGCTTATGTTCTAATTTCACTTTGGTAAATCCCTCTGCTGTAAATATTTTCATTAACTCTTCAAAATTTTGTTTGACAACAATATGGAGTTGCTCTACGCCCTTTTTGTTATCTGCCTGAATTTTATGCTTTAATCCATCGATAAACGAGATCGTTTTTGGATATGTGGTCAAATACTCCATATTTTTTATCTTAAATCCCTCTATTTAAAAAAAACTTACCTTACGCCCTTAGTTTTTAGGGGGATTTGCTAGACCTCTGACGTAAACACATTGTTCTGGTGCGATTGCCATTTCTGAAGAATTAATTTTTCTATCTGTAAGTTTTGCTCCTGAATCTCTGACTATTGCAAATGGTCTTGATTCTGCACCCTCCCCCATCTTGTGATTTGCAATTGTTGCAAGATTATCTACAACTGCTTGAAATGTAACTTTCAATGGATTTCCATCTAGATCTTTTTTAGATCTCATATCTAAAACTGGTTCTATTCCAGCACATGATATTGCAACCCCCGATGTGCCAATTCTTGCTGGCATTAATCTACTATCTACTAAAATTACTCCGACATGAATTAATAATTTCAAGAAAACTTTTCTTCTAATTTGTTCTGCGATTAGATACGGATCTGTTGGATATAGTATTGCTTTCCCTTTTTTTGCATTTGATTTATCAATTCCTGCATTTGGTGCCATGATATTATCTGCCGATGTTATGACAAATCCTCCTATTCCTCCAAAAATTTTATCTGATTCTCTGATTATTATTTCTGCAATTCCTGGTTTTAATTGGTATTCATCTGCTATTTTGATACCGTACTCTGATGCATTGATTTTATCTAAATCAACAATTCTTCCTTGTGAGTTTGAGATGTATTTTGTTGAAATCACTATGACGTCTCCTTCTTGTAATTTAGTTTCATTTTTCACCAAAGTATTTTCTAATTCCTCAAAAATATTAAATTTATTTTCCATTCTTTCTGCTAGTAGTGGTATTACTGTTAATTGCACAATATTCTATGGATTCTATTTCTTTTTTATTGTTCTGAAAAGCTTTTAATCCCAAGAGCAAACTTTTTGAATTATGAATATAGTTGAGAAGATCCTTGCACGTGGATCAGGCAAGTCCTCAGTTGCCCCTGACGATGTGGTTTTTGCTGATGTTGATAAAGTAATGATGCATGATGTGTCTGGACCTGGTGTGCTTAAGGTTTTTGATAAATTAAAAAAACAAGGAATTTCTGTTGATAAATTATGGGATCCTACCAAAGTTTGGGTAGCTGAAGATCACTTTGTACCTTCAGCTGATAAAATGTCTGCTGAAAATATTGTAAAATTATCTAATTTTACAAAACAATACGGCATTGAAAAACACTTCAAATACGGAATGGGTCAATATGGTATCTGCCATACCATCTCACATGAAGAAGCAATGGTGATGCCTGGTGATGTTTATGTTGGTGGTGATTCTCATACAAACACAACTGGTGCTTTAGGTGCATTTGCATGTGGTTTGGGTCATACTGATATTGCATATGTTTTGTTAAATGGAAATATTTGGTTTAAAGTTCCTGAGACTTATTATTTCAAATTAAATGGAAAATTACCTGATCATGTGATGGCTAAAGATGTGATTCTAAAAATTATTGGAGATATTGGAAATGATGGTGGTGCATACAGAACAATGCAATTTGGGGGAAGTGGAATTGATGAAATGTCTGTTGAAAGTAGATTGACTTTGTGTAATATGACCACCGAAGCCGGAGCTAAAAATGGGATTGTAGAGCCTGATCAAAAAGTGGTTGATTATCTTTCCAAAAGAGGTGCTACGAATTTCAATTTAGTTACTGGTGATTCTGATGCCGAATATTCTAAGATATTTGAATATGAAAGTTCAGAAATGGAACCTATGATTTCAAAACCTTTCTCACCTGATAACACATGTGTTGTAGGTGAAGCTCCATCCGTTGAATTAGATAAATCATACATTGGTTCTTGCACTGGTGCAAAATACGAAGATTTGGAAGCTGCAGCAAAAATACTCAAAGGACGAAAAGTAAAGATTAGAACTGAAGTTTTACCTGCTGCCATTTCAATTTATCAACGTGCTATGGAAAATGGATTGTTGAAAATTTTCTTAGATGCTGGTGTTACAGTTGGTCCACCTACTTGTGGTGCCTGCTGTGGTGCCCATATGGGAGTATTGGCAAAAGATGAAATTTGTATCAGCACAACTAATAGAAATTTCCCAGGAAGAATGGGACATATTGAATCTCAAACCTATCTTTCATCTCCTATGGTTGCAGCAGCTTCTGCAGTAACTGGAAAAATTACTGATCCAAGGGATTTACTATGAGAGGAAATATCATAAAATATCCTCGTGATAACATCGACACTGATGTAATTATTCCTGGACAATATCTCAAAGTTCATGATTATGCTGAACTTGCAACTCATGCTATGGAGGGATTGGATCCTGATTTTCATTCTAAAGTAAAAGAAGGTGATTTTATTTTATCTGGAAAGAATTTTGGATGTGGTTCTAGCAGAGAACATGCTCCAATTGCATTATCTCATTGTGGTGTAAAAGCAATTCTTGCTTTATCTTTTGCAAGAATATTTTATCGAAATTCTGTCGATGGTGCATTTTTGCTACCTATTGAAATTGATCAAGATGCATATGATGGAATTTCTGAAGGTGATGAGATTGATATTGATATTTCAAAAAATGAAATAAAGAATATTACAAAAAATCAAACATACAAAATGAAACCTTTTTCTGAAATTATTGGAAAAATAATTGCAGCCGGTGGATTATTCAAGTATAAGCCAGATCAGGATTAAAATGGGGAAAACACTTTTTGAAAAAATTTGGGAATCTCATATTGTTGTTGAAAAACAAAATGAACCTGATTTAATTTATATCGATAGACATCTTGTACATGAAGTAACATCTCCTCAAGCATTTGATGGATTACGTATGAATAATAGAAAAGTTAGACGTCCTGATTTGACCATTGCTACAATGGATCATAATGTTCCAACTACTGATCGTTCTTTACCTATGCTGGATGAAACTTCATCTATACAAATTAAAACACTTGAAAATAATTGCAAAGATTTTGGAATTAAGTTATTTGATATTAACAGTCCTAATCAGGGAATTGTTCATGTAATAGGTCCTCAATTAGGCATAACTTTACCTGGTTCTACCATTGTTTGTGGCGATAGTCATACATCCACTCATGGAGCTTTTGGCGCATTAGCATTGGGAATTGGAACTAGTGAAGTTGAACATGTATTGGCATCTCAAACGTTATGGTTGGAAAAACCAAAAACATTTGAAGTTAGAGTTGAAGGAAAACGAAAGAACACTCATGCAGTAACTGCAAAAGACATTATTCTTTCAATTATCAAAAATATTGGAACTGCTGGTGGAACTGGTACTGTTATTGAATATCGCGGTGAAGGAATAAGCGATCTCTCTATGGATCAAAGAATGACAATTTGTAATATGTCCATTGAAGGGGGGGCCCGTGCAGGATTAATTGCACCTGATGAAAAAACTTTTGATTATTTGCGAAATAGAGAATACACTCCAAAAAATTATGAGTCTCTTGTGGATTCTTGGAGGGATGATCTTAAAACAGATTCTGATGCAACATTTGACAAGCAATTCATTTTAGACATTAATGATATTACTCCTCAAGTAAGTTGGGGAACCAACCCTGGAATGACTTGTGATGTAGATGAACCTATTCCGTCCCCTGATGAATTCTCCAATGGAGATCCTAATCAAAAGAAAGGTGCTGAAAAAGCACTTGAATACATGGATCTTAAACCTGGAACCATGATTGAAGATATTAAAATTGATAGAGTGTTTATTGGATCTTGTACTAATGCGAGATTAGAAGATCTTATTGAAGCGTCTAAAATAATTCAAGGTCAAAAAGTTGCATCAAATGTAAGTGCCATGGTGGTTCCTGGTTCACAGATGGTAAAAAAACAAGCTGAAGAAATGGGATTGGATAAAATTTTTACCGATGCTAATTTTGAATGGAGAGAGGCTGGATGTAGCATGTGTCTAGGCATGAATCCTGATATTTTATCTCCTGGTGAAAGATGTGCCAGTACT
Organism: Candidatus Nitrosopumilus sp.; assembly: GCA_028335865.1. Classification (GTDB taxonomy): domain Archaea; phylum Thermoproteota; class Nitrososphaeria; order Nitrososphaerales; family Nitrosopumilaceae; genus Nitrosopumilus. The sequence goes on along the minus strand of JAOKTA010000002.1, from coordinate 49,893 downwards.
TCAAATAGAAATTTTGAAGGTAGGCAAGGCAATGGTGGCCGAACTCACTTGGTTAGTCCTGTGATGGCAGCTGCTGCTGCAATTAACGGCCATTTTGTTGATGTAAGAAAATTGGATTTGAATTAAAATGAAACCCTTTGAAAATGTAAAAAGCATTGTAACCCCGCTTGATATGGTCAATGTTGACACTGATCAAATCATTCCAAAACAATTTTTAAAATTAGTCCAAAAATCTGGATTTGGAAAATTCTTATTTTTTAATTGGAGATATGATGAAAATAAAAATATAAAATCTGATTTTATATTAAACGATTCAAAGTATGATGGATCAAAAATTCTAGTAGCCGGTGATAATTTTGGATGTGGTTCTAGTAGAGAGCACGCTGTTTGGGCTTTAGATGATTATGGTTTTTCCGTAATTATTTCTTCATCTTTTGCAGATATTTTCTTTAGTAATTGTTTCAAAAATGGAATATTGCCAATTTCATTGGACCCAAAAATAGTGGAAAAATTATTGCAGGAAACCAATTACGTCGAGGTTGATTTAGAAAATCAAATTATTAGAACCTCCTCTGAAAATATATCTTTTGAAATTAATTCTCACAAGAAAAAAATTCTTCTAGAGGGATTGGATGATATTGCACAAACTTTTGAATTTGAAGATAATATACGTGCATTTGAAGAAAAATCTACAGTCCCATCTGTTTTATGATTTTCGTTACTAATTTCTCGTTTCTCTCTAAAACCATTGGTGATTCTGCATCAATCCATTCTTTTTCTGCTATATCGTAAGCACTTACTTTATTCTCTTTTGACAATTGTTGTAAAATGTCATATGATAAATTGATCTGTTTTAGATTTTTCTTTTTCTTTATTTTTTGAATAATCTCTTTTCCAAGCATATAGATTCCTAGACATTCTGATAATTGTAATTTCATTGTTGGTTTTTCTCTAAACTCTTTGATTATTCCATCCTCAACTATCGCAAAACCTGTTTCTTCTTTTCTTTTTGTTCTGGTAGCAATACATGCAGAACTATTTTTTTCTTTGAATATGCTTCTCATTTTTTTAATATCCACTGCACATAAATTATCTACAAACCATAATAGAAACTCTGATTCACCTTTGAGATCTTTTTCAATATGAAGTAAATCTCCACCTGTACCACTTTGTGAATCTTGAATAAATTTAATATTTTTTTGATTTCCATAGTAGTTTTTAATTTGACCCCCTAGACCATCATAATCTGAAATTATAATTATCTCTTTTATGAAATTAAATGATTTCAGATATCTTACAACATAATCTACAATTGGCTTTCCATTGATTGGGGTCATTGCTTTTGGAAAATATTCTGTATATGGTTTTCCTCTGGTGCCTTTTCCACCTGCTAAAATTATAGCCTTCACAGTCTAACGGTATGATTTCTGCTTTCTTCTTCTTGCACCAGGTCCGCCAAATTTCTTTGGTTCTTTTTGTCTGGCATCTCCACTTACTAGGTATTTATCAAAATCATCTATTCGTTTTCTTAAGTCCTCTCTAGTTGCTTTTGGAAATGGATGGTCTTTTGGTTCTTTTTTAGATTTTGTCCAACCTATGAGCGCTCTTGTAATTCCAGTTGCAATTGCACTGGCTTGACCCATAAATCCTCCACCTGTTACTCTGACAGAAATATCTATTTTCTCTCTTAGATCACCTGTAATTTCAAGCGGTGCTAAAATAACTTCACGAGCTGTTTCTTGTGGTATCATTTCAACTGGAACATTGTTGATTCTAACTTTACCAACACCTTTTGTAATGTAAACATGTGCGCTAGCTGTTTTTCTAGTTGCAAAATAAATTTCAGTTTTTGGAGTTGTCATTCAGTCCACCCTATTACTCTACATATCTCTGCTAATGGTGTATAATTAGATGCCGCTCTTGTGATTAATGCTTTTTCAAATTGAATTTTTTCAATTGGTTTTGTGTCGTTTGGTGCTCCGATATATGTTCGAAGTCTTGCAAATGCTAGTTTGCCTGATGGTTTTCTATCAAATGGTAACATTTGACGAATCATTTTTGCCATCATTGTATCTGGTCTTCTATAGTGGACTGGTCCGTGTTTATAGTTGATGATACTGTTAATTTCTAAAAATTCTCTATATTCTCTAATTTGTGTCTCTCTTTTTCCACTCATCATAATTTTTTCACAATTAACAACTGTAACTCTTTGTCCTTGTAATAGTAATTTTGCAACATTTGATGCTAATCTGCCTGCAATGTGATTTGTTGCATCGACAACAACTGGTCTATCTACTCTGATAACAATTTCTTGCTTAGAAGTATTTGAATTTCTTCCAGCAGGTTTGTTAATTCTTCCATTAGCCAAGTAGTACGACTCCTTTACCTGTAGGGTTTTGTTTGATTAAATCTGAATATGAAATTATTTTTCCACCACTTGCTAATACTTTAGCTGCTGCAGCGTTTGAAATTGAGAATGTACATAATGTAATTTTATGTAATATTGCTCCTGTTCCTAAAACTTTACCTGGAAATACTACTGTGTCGTTCTCTTTAGTTAAATCATTGATTCTATTTACATTGATGTCTCTTCTTGCTATTGATGGTTTTAATGCATATTCTGCTAATTTACGCCAAATTGGGGCATCGTTTGCAACTGATGCTTTTCTAAGATCGCTTGCCATTCGAATAACAACTTGATTTGTCATGTGAATAATACGCTTCAAAACCCAAATATAATGTCTATGTTCTACTATTGTTCAATTTTGTTGATCATGTCTTTGAATTCAACAATTTTGTTAGATACTTCTTCTACACCTGCAAGAATAATCTGTTCTGGTGTTAATGCTCCTGTGGACTCTACTGTTAGGATTTTCTCATTTTCTTTATCTGAATCTACAAGTGTTGCTATGTTTGCTGAGTTCCATTTTGCATGTTCTGTTCCCCTTCCCAATCTTGCATAGCATTCAATTTTGATTTCTTGACCTGGGGCCAATTGTATGATTGGAATTTTATCTGCAGATGGTTTTACTGTATCATCTTCAGATGATAATTCACCAGATAATACAGTTCTAGTTTCTTCTGCTACTCCTGAGTCTAAAACTAGTAAAACTTTACAGTTTGAACAACCTGATTCTGTTTGACAGTCGCATTTTGACGGTTCATTGAATCTTTTCAAATCTGTTTTTAATGGAATTAAGCCTAATCTGTGTGCTAAACCTTCATCTGGTAATACTGATGTGTTTGAAATAATGTCTACTGTATCTACTGCAAAAACTGGAACTCCGTTTAAGCATACACGTCTAAGTGCATTTGCATATTGTAGCGGAACCCCTTTCAGCTTTATAGATATTTTTTCAGAATCTTTTGTAATTACGTCTAATGATGACAAATCTTGTTAAAAATTAGCAAAGTGCACATAAAAATCTAGCTAGTTTTACGTATAGATAAATAGTAAATTAAAATATATAATTTAGAAATGGCTGATACTACCTTAGTTAGATATTCTTTTGAAGGTGAAAAATTTGAGATTTTAGTAAAGCCTGATCCTGCTTTGGAGTATAAACTGGGTAAGAAAAAAGATATTTCATTAGTTTTGATATCTGATGAAATTTACACTGATTATGGAAAAGGTACTAAGCCCTCTACTGAAAAATTACTTGCAGCTTTTAAAACTGAAGATAAAACTGAAATTGCTCAAATAATGTTTGAGAAAGGCGATCTGAATCTTACAACCGATCAAAGACGAAAAATGGTTGATCAAAAAAGAAAACAAATTGTTGAATTTATCGCTAAAACATATGTTGATCCTAGAACTCATTTGCCCCATCCTCCATTACGAATTGAATTAGCACTCAAAGATGGTCGTGTCACCATCGATCCTCAGAAAGGCGTAGAAGAACAAGTAGCTGAAATTGTGGATAAACTACGTTCAATCATTGCTTTAAAATCTGAAAATCTACAATTGGAAATTATAATACCTGCACAATATGCTTCGCAATCTTATTCCGTTTTGAAATCTGTTGGATCTCTAAAAAAAGAAGAATGGCAAAATAATGGCTCATTAAAAGCAATACTTGAAATACCGGCAGCAGCCAGACCAAACGTGATTGATAAATTGGGTTCTATTACAAAGGGTTCTGCATCTGTTGAGGTAATGAAATAATGGCAGACAAGAGAAAATATGTTATTCCTGGCGATGTTGTTACTAGTGGACCTTTCAGACCTGAACAAAACGTCATACTAGAAGGAAATGATATAATTTCTACAGTTGTTGGTATTTCTGAAATTTATGATGATTCTGTTAAAGTCATTCCTTTAACTGGAAAATACCTTCCAAAAATCGATGATCTTGTTATTGGTAAAGTAGTTTCTCATACTTCATTGTCTTGGGAATTAGATATCAATTCATGTTATATTGGATTTTTACCTGCAATGGATGTATTTGGACGTGATTTCTCTACTCATTCTGATGAACTTTCAAGTAAACTCAAAACAGGAGATCTTGTAGCTGCTAGAATTGCTAATTTTGACAGAACCAGAGATCCTCTCATAACCATCTCTGATAGGGACTTAGGTAAAATTGATGACGGTGTATTAGTACAAATCTCAACAAGTAAAGTTCCAAGATTAATTGGAAAGAAGGGTAGCATGATTCAGATGATTGAAAATGGCACAAACGCAGCAGTAACAATTGGTCAAAATGGCTGGGTCGTAGTTGCATGTGAATCTGCTGAAGGGTTATCAAAAGCTAAAAAAGCAATTGAGATGGTTAATGAAAAAGCACATATTGCTAACCTTACTGATTTAATTCAAGATATGTTAAATGAAAAGGATGAATCATAATGGGTGGAAGAGATGCAACCATGGTCCTATTGGACGAGAACGGCATTCGCTGTGACGGACGTAAAATAGATGAACCCCGAAAAATTGTGATTAAAGCTGGCGGATTAAAAAACGCTGATGGTTCTGCATATATTGAATTTGGCGATAACAAAATCTTAGTTGGTGTCTTTGGACCAAGAGATGTTCACCCAAAACACATGTCAAATACTGATACTGGAATTTTAAGAGTTAGATATCACATGGAACCATTTTCTGTTGGTGAAAGAAAAAGACCGGCACCTTCAAGAAGAGAAATTGAAATTTCCAAAGTAATCAAAGAAGCACTAGAACCTGCAGTAATGTTGGAGAAATTCCCAAGAACTGCAGTTGATGTATTTATTGAAGTTTTACAAGCTGATGGTGGAACTAGATGTGCTGCCCTTACTGCAGCATCTGTTGCATTAGCTGATGCTGGTATTCCTATGAGAGACATGGTTGCAGCAATTGCTTCAGGTAAAGTTGCAGATACTATTGTTCTTGATGTTAACAATGAAGAAGACCAAGCAGGTCAAGCCGACATGCCAATTGGATATATGCCAAGTCTTAAGAAAATTACATTATTACAATTAGATGGTGTTTTAACTCCTGAAGAATACAAAAAATGTGTAGATGTTGGAGTCAAAGGATGCGAAGTTGTTTACGAACTTCAAAAGAAAGCGCTACATGACAAATATTTTGGAAATAGGAGCAATTAGATATGGCTACAGTTTCCGTTATTGATGAATTAAAGAAAGCACAAATTCTTGAATTATTAGAACAAGGAAAAAGACTTGACGGAAGAGCATTAGATGAGCCAAGAGAAATCAAAATTGAAATTAACGCAATTCCTAAAGCAAACGGTTCTGCAAGAGTTCACCTTGGTGATACCGACGTTTTATGCGGAGTAAAAATCCAACCGGACAGACCTTTCCCAGATGTGGGTGACAAAGGCATGTTTATGTGCACTGCTGAACTATTGCCACTTTCACATCCTACTGTTGAAACTGGACCACCACGAGATGATGTAATTGAATTGGCAAGAGTTGTTGATAGAGGAATTAGGGAAAGTCATATGGTTGATGTTTCTCAGTTAGTAATTGAAAAAGACAAATCCGTAGTTGGTGTATTTGCTGATGTTGTGGCAATTGATTATGATGGAAATTACTTTGATGCATGCTCTTATGCTGCAACTGCTGCTTTGCTTACATCAAAAACTCCAACATGGGAGATGGTTGATGACCAACCTACAGTTGTCGAAGGTGGAGAAAAACAACTACCTACAAGCACAATTCCTGTATCTGTAACAATGGGAAAAATTGGAAATCATATTGTAGTTGATCCTAACGGTGATGAATGGGCCAGTATGGATTGTAGAGTTACAATAACTACTGATTCTGATGGACATATTGTTGCATTACAAAAAGGTGGTAGTGATGGATTTACTCAAGATGAAATTAATGAATGTGGTGATTTATCTATTAAAGTTGGTGCAAAGATTAGAGAACAATTAAAATTAGCTCAACAGGAGAGTCAATAAAATGGCTAAAGCAAAGAAATCTCTAAAGGGTTTAGGTGCTCGTTATGGAATTAAACTTAGAAAACAATACACAAAAGTTCACTTTACATTAAAACAAAAAAGAAATTGTCCAGAATGTGGTTCCCAAACATTTGGCAGAGATGCTGTAGGAATCTGGTCTTGTAAAAAATGTAATTATAAAGTAGCTGGAACTGCATATGACATTAAACTATAGTGCAAAAATCACTGTAGATGCTAAAGATAAAACAACTGCAATTTATGATTCTGTAAATGCTGATAACGAGTTTTATCCAGAAAATCCAGTTAAAACCAAAATAAAATTAAATCAGAAATTAGTGATTTCTGTTGAAACTGATCAAATTACCCATCTTAGAGCAAATTTGAATTCTACTCTTCGACTCATTCAAGCCAGTTATGATTCCATTCAATCGGTAAAGATATAATCCGATTAAATTTGTAAATAGACATGTCTTCTCCACAAATGCCACCATGGCTCCAAGAACAAATTATGAAATTACAACAATCTCAACAAAATTTACAGTCTATTGTTACTCAAAGACAACACCTTGAAATGGAAAAAGCAGAAACTGAAAAAGCACTTGAAGAACTAAAGAAAGTTGCTGATGATGATTCTGTGTTTAAACAAGCTGGAACTGTTTTAATTAAATCTAATAAAAAAACACTAGTTGATGAATTGGAGGAAAAAGTTGAATTGGCTAAAACTAGATCAACTGTTCTTGAGAAACAAGAAACTCGTGTAAAGGAATCTCTCAAAGAACAAGAAGCAAAAATTACTGAAATGATGAAAAGTGGAGCTACGCCTCCACCACCTACAACCACTACGCCTGATAATCCTAGAAAATAATTTCTCTGGATTCTTTCAAATAAGATATTAGTAATTAATTACAAATGGTATTTGTGAAATTAGATCATCTTCGAATTATTGTAGATGAACGAGAACGAAAAAGTGGAATTCCTGATTTACTCAAATCTATTGGAATGGGAGTTGAAATGAAAACACTTCCTATCGGTGATTATATTGTTGCACCTGAAACTATTGTTGAAAGAAAAAGTATCAAGGATTTGATGGCCTCTGTTTTTGATGGACGACTTTATGATCAATGTGCTAGACTCAAAGAAAATTTTGAACACCCTATTGTTTTGGTTGAAGGTAACGTTGATGAAATTGAAGAAATTACTGATAACCCTCTAGTTTTCTATGGGGCTCTCTCTAGAGTTACACTTGAATTTAAAATTCCTATAATTCCTACTCCTAGTGCATCTCATACTGCTAAATTATTGGTTGCACTCTGTTCTAAAAAAGATGGTCCTAAAGGACCTTATTTGAAGAAAATTAAAAAATCATCTAATTTGGAAACTCAACAATTATCTACACTTTGTAGTTTGCCTGGAATCGGTGAAAAATTTGCAGTTAGGATGCTTGAAAAATTTGGTACTCCATTGAAAGTTTTTTCAGCAACAACTTCTGAATTATCTAAAGTTGAAGGGTTGGGTGAATCTCGTGCAAAAAAAATTAAAAATATGTTAACTACTAAAAATAAACTTCAGAAAGAAAGTAATCAAAAGACACTAACATAACTATCACTACCATTTCAAGAATTTTTATAGTATCCCTCTTTTAACCAAATTTATGGATAATCGTGTAAATATTGCAGTAATAGTTGGAGTTGTATTTGTTTTAGCCTTTGCTGTAACTTTAACTCAAAGTGATAATCAGGTTGAATCTCAAATTAATGAAGATGATATTCCTGAAGAATTAATTTATGAATGGCTGAAAAAATATGATCCTTCTGAACAAACCATCTCTGTTTCAGGTACTGCTACAGCCTCATCAAGCCCTGATACTTTGATTATTGTACTGGGAGTTGAATCTGTAGCCAAAACTGCTAATGAATCCCTATCTGAAAACTCCAATTCATTAAATTCTGTAATCTCTTCCCTATCTGATTCTGGAATTTCTAAAGACGATATACAAACATCAAATTTTTCGATTTATCCATTATACGATAACATAGAAGATTCCAATGGAAATTGGCAACAAATTGTAAATGGATATCGAGTTTCAAATATTTTGTCAATTCAAACGGAAAAAATTGATTCTGCTGGTGATATTATTGATGTAGCTGTTTCTTCTGGAGCTAATCGCGTTAATGATGTTTCTTTTCAATTATCTGATGATAAATTACAAACAATTGGTGATGACTTGATTGCTAATGCAATAAACGATGCAACTCAAAAAGCTGAAAAAGCACTTGTACCATTAAAACAAAAAATTGTTGGAGTAAAATCTGTAGTGATACATGATAATGTGATGCCTTACTATGACAGTCCAATGCGTGCATCTTTTGATGGATTTGCAGAATCATATATGAAGTCTGCACCAATTATGTCTGGTGATGAAGAGATCACAACTAATGTTAGTATTGTATTTTATATCTCACCACAATAATTTTTTTATAATTATTTTTTGATTAGTTTTCTTTTCAATGCAGTTCCACAAACAGAGCATTCTTTTCCACCTTGATAACTTGCTTTGCATCCTGGACAGTAGTGGATCCATTTTCCTACGTCCTTAATTCCTTTTGTCATGATTGGCACAATGATCAATCCTATGTTTTTGGCAACATTGGAAATTGCAAAATCATCTGTGATGATTTGACCTTTTGTTTCTATCCCTAATGCAATAATTGAAATATCTTGTTTTGATAATTGTGGAAAATCTCCTGTTTCTTTTGCTGATTTAATTGCATTTTGTGTATGTTGCTCATCTGGTTCTCTAATTTTCAGCCTGTTTGTTTCAAGTAATGTTCCAAGTGCGTCATGATTTTTCTTAATGTGCTGTATTTCATCATAAACTAGAGGTGTTGTGTAGCATTCTTCAGATGATCTAAACGGCACTCCTGCATAAAATGCACTAGCGTCTAAAATTCTAAAATCCAAGTTTGCTCATTTGTCTTAATCCTCTCTTTTTCAATCTAATGAAGACTGCTGGACTTTTGTATTTTTTAATAATTATTGATTCTTCATATCCTGCAGATTTTACGACTTGTGCATCTATTGCTATGTTGCAATCTTGAGAAGAGATGACTTCAATTTTTTCATCTGGAACCACCAATGATGGTAATCTGTAAACCGGTGCAACTGGTGTGATAATTAAAACATCCAAACTTTCGTGTAATATTGGACCTCCTAATGAAAATGAATGACCTGTTGACCCACTTGGTGTTGCAATGATCACTCCATCCATTTTTTGTTTTACTGTATCATTTTGAAATTTAATTTCAATTTCTGCAGTTTTAGTTAAGTTTGCCCTACTGATATAAATTTCATTTAATGCCGGCGGAAATTCTTTTCCTCCACATGATGCTGTTACTCTAGTTCTTTTATCTAGAAAAAACTTATTTTCTAAAATATCTTTTATTGCTTCATCAATTTCTTCAATCGTAATTTCTGCTAAAATACCTCTATTACCTCCAACATTAATTGTTAAAATTGGTGTTTCATTTTCTAAATTTCTGAAAACTCTGAGCGTTGTTCCATCTCCTCCTAATGTAATTACTAAATCTAGATGTACATTTTTTATCTCTTCAAGTGTTTCCATTTGTTTTGCACCTTCTACATTAACTGGTGAAATTGTGTATACTGTTGCTTTTGTTGCTAGTAATTTTTTTGCAACATCTCTTGCTGCACTTTCTGAATCTTTATTTCCAACTTTACTTACAATAGCAACATTTTCTAGTTTCAAGTATGCTTCTTTGAATTATGTTTACATAAAAATGATATTTTTAGGCTCATTTGTAAAAACAAATAAGTATGAACGGACAGTCATTATATCATGAGTTACGCACATCCTGAAGTTTTAGTCAATACTGAATGGCTATCTAAAAATCCTCCTAATTCAAATAGAAAATTAGTTGAAGTTGATTATGATCCTGTTAATGGCTATCAAAAAGGTCACATCAATGGTGCAAGTTTGATTTGGTGGAAACGCGATATCAATGATCCTGTAACTCGAGATATAATTAGTAAGAAAGAATTTGAGGCATTAATGTCTAAAAATGGAATCACTTCTGATACTGAAGTTATTCTTTATGGCGATTTCAATAACTGGTTTGCAGCTTTTGTTTTCTGGGTTTTTAAAATTTATGGCCACGAGAATTTAAAAATTATGGACGGTGGAAGAAAAAAATGGGAATTAGAAAATCGTGATTACACAATTGATGAACCGCAAATTTCATCAACACAATACATTGCACAACCACCTGATGAGGGCTTACGTGCATATCTATCTGATGTAAGTAGAGGAATTGGAAAAGAGGACACTGTTATGGTTGATGTAAGATCTCCTGCAGAATTTTCTGGTACAATTACAGCTCCTCCGGAATATCCGATGGAACATGCACAAAGAGGTGGACATATTCCTGATGCGAATAATATCCCATGGGCAACTGCAATTAATGATGCTGATGGCACATTCAAAGGCGTTGAAGAATTAAAACAAAATTATGTGCCAAAAGGTGTAACTCCAGATAAGGATGTAATTTGCTATTGTAGAATTGGTGAGCGTTCATCCCACAGCTGGTTTGTTTTGAAATACCTACTTGGATATCCAAAGGTTAGAAACTATGATGGTTCCTGGACTGAATGGGGTAACATGATCGGAAACCCTGTGGAAAAATAAATTGCTTTTAGACCTTCCAATTCTTGAGAAAGGCTCTTTCTATTTTATCAAAGATTCTGGCACTGATCTAATACTTGAGGATAAAACTAAGCGTGGACTTGAAATTAAGGAAACATCTGTTGATGAAAAATTACAGGTTAAATCTGATAAGGGTATGATTCATGACATGGATGGAATTGGACATTGGGTTCCAATTCGTTGGTATTTTTCTAAAGATGCCTATGACTTACCTGCCATTTTAATTCATGCAAATGCTATGGATAAGAAATACACTGAACTACGAGAACTTACTTGTCCTCAAGATGAAGACTAATAACCTTTTTAACTAAATTCTAATTACAAAAAACAGATGTCATTACTTTTAAAAGATCGCGTGTGGTCTATGGAGGCCTCAACTGCAAAACGTGGCGTTTATCCTTTACATGGTTTTAAACTTGGATTATATCGATTACCGATTAAACTTGAAGATCCAGTAGAACTAAAATCAATCCATGATGGTTTGAAAAAAGCATTTGAAATGGACATGTATGCTGATAGAATTTACGCTACCTACCGTTGGAAAGAACAAAACATGGATGATCCTGATGCAAAAGGATACGAGGAAGTTAATTTGTCAGTAACTGTAGAAATTGTAACTGGCGAAGTTGTTGATATTATTTATCAAGTATTCCCAATTGAGAAATTCGGTGATCCTAATTGGGTTAAAGACTATAGAAAGAAAGCAGACCATTTTGCAAAAATGGTAATTGATACTATTTTACGTAATACTATTTTGGCCGATAAGATGATTTCACATCTTGCAAAATCTGAAAAGATTCCTGAACTTGCTGCTATTCAAAGACTTGAAGAATTAACACCTTTGGCTAAAATTGTTCTTGGTGCTAAACCAAAACCTGTCGAAGCTACTGATGATGAGGAAGAAGAAGATGACGGTTCAATTGAGATTCCAGATGGAGCAAAACCTGGACCAATAGATGTTGATTACAAATCAAAAATTAAACCTTCTGCTGTATACGAAGCTCCTGAACATACTATCAAAACTTGGGGTCGTAAAGGTACCAGTAATGGTATCATGGGCGTCTGGGGAGAATTTGTTTCAGTAGATTATGATATTTGTATAGCTGATGGTGGGTGTCTTGAGGCTTGTCCTGTTGGAGTCTATGAGTGGTTTGACACTCCTGGAAATCCCGCTTCAGAACAAAAACCGTTAATGTCAAAAGAACCTGATTGTATTTTCTGCCTTGCATGTGAGAATGTTTGTCCTCCACAGGCAATCAAAATCTACGAAGCAAAATAATTGCATTTTTTGCAACTATAAATATCGACTATCGCTTTTGTGCAGCTAAAGATGGCTGGAAATCCTTTTACTCAATTAGTATTTGACTTATTCATTATTTGTGCAATTTTGATTACTGCGTACACTTGCAATTTCTATTACCTTGTATTTCTTGCCAACAAAAGGAATCGTGTTTTGCCAACTGTTGATTTAGGAACTCCTTCAGTTACAATACAGCTTCCGATATACAATGAAAAATATGTTGCAAAACGACTTGTCGACGCTGTCTGCAATTTGGATTACCCTAAAGATCAAATGAATATTATGGTTTTAGATGACTCTGATGACGATACTGTTGATTTACTAGCAAAAACTGTGAAATATTATAAAACTCAAGGATTTCAAATTGAACATATACGACGTGGAACAAGAAAAGGGTACAAAGCTGGTGCTCTAAAACATGCAATGCAAATAACTGATTCTGAATTTGTAGCAATATTTGACGCTGATTTTATTCCGCCAACCTGGTTTCTTAAACGAGCAATTCCACATTTTTCAAAACCAAACATAGGTTTGATTCAATGTCGTTGGGGTCACGTGAATGAAAATTATTCCACTATTACGCAAGTACAGGCACTTAGCATTGACTTTCATATGCTTATTGAACAAAAAGCAAAAAGTGATTCTCATCTGTTTATGAATTTTAACGGTACTGCTGGAATTTGGAAACGTGATTGTATTGAAGATGCCGGGGGTTGGCATACTGCAACTCTCGTTGAGGATCTTGATCTAAGTTATAGGGCGCAAATCAAAGGATGGAAATGCGTCTTTTTACCTGACATTGTAGTTGATGCAGAACTTCCTGCTCAAATGAATGCTGCAAAAAGACAACAATTCCGTTGGGCAAAAGGATCTATCCAATGTGCGACAAAATTACTTTTAGATATTAGTGTACAACGCAAAATTTCTGTTGAAACAAAGATTCAAGCTTTCATTCAACTGACCCGTCATATTGTTTACCCATTAATTTTGATACAATTTTTAGCTATGCCTATTCTTTTGGCAGGTCAGGTCAATCTTTATGTTGTTAGTTTCCTACCTGCGATTACATTTGCAACATACCTTGCAATGGGACCTGGTGCATATGTTCTGATTATACGAAATATGTATGGCAAAACATGGAAGTCTAAAGCTAAGCTGTTGCCTGCATTGTTAGTTTACAATGCTGGAATGTCTGTAAATAATACCGTTGCAGTATTTGATGCGCTATTTGGCAGGAAAAATGAATTTCTTAGAACTCCAAAATATGGCATAATCAAAAAAGATGATGATTGGAAAGGCAAGGCGTACAATTTACCTTTTACACAAACTACTCTCTTAGAACTATTTTTTGGAGTTTATGGAACACTTGCAATTTTTATTTCAATTTTTTCCAACAATCCTGTCTTTGTACCTATCATTGCAATTCAAACTATTGGATTTTTCTATATTGCTTACATGGGTCTATCTCATACTCAATTTAAAAGAAATAAATCAAGCAAACAACGTAAAATGACGAAGAAAGAAAAAATGGCAAATACAGTTTACAAATTATCTATGGTCGGAGTTTTAGCTTTAATTATTTTTGGAGGGGTTATGGCTATCAACGGATATAATTCTGATATCTATCCTTTGGATAGGGTAAGAGGACATTTTGATGGTGTTATAGGCTCATCTTCTCCTGACACTATTCGTACACATCTAATTGCAATTCAACTAGATTTGGAACCTTTGATTGAGAAATTACCTGAAACTATTGATGCTGATAATAGCATTATTTCTAAAAATCCAGTTTGGGTATTTCCAACTGAATCCACTAATTTCATTAGAATTCATAACGATGTAACTTCCATGCTTCAAAGTGTTGAAAATATATCTTCAATACCTCAAGATAACGCTGCATATCATACAGGAATGTTGGATCTTAACAACAGAGCCGATGTTTTACGAACTAACATTATGGATGCAACTCCGTACATGTATGTGAGCATTTCAAATATGTTTACTAGTGTGATCTGGATGGCTGTCATTATTGGAATCTTTGCTGCATTAAAACGAAAGAGAACCCAACTTAAAGAATCTGACGTAATTGGTGCTTAGGAAATATTTAGATCATTTCTAATTTCATCCACTGCTCTAATTCCATAAATGTCTCTTACTTGTTGAATTCTAACTGATTCTTTTAACATGTCCCTTCCAATAGCATTTGTTAAAATTGAGTATACGTCACTAAACCTGATTTCCCATTTGTCTGCACAATCTAAAATTTTACTTACCGCCCACTGTCTAACTTCGTGCGGTAGAGGTATTTTTTCATCTGATTCAATTGATATTTTATCAAACAGGTTTACAATTTCTGATGTCATAGTTGCCATTTTTTCAAGATCTTTTGCTTCTCCATATTTTGATTCTGTATTCATTCTGATGCTTGATTGATATTCTGATAGTTTTAGTAATGCCATCATTTCTTTTGAAGAATCACTAGAAGCTTTGTTTGTAACATTTCTAACTGATTGTATTTCTTGAAACAGTTTTTCGGATTTTTTGTGAAATTCTGCAGTAGATTCATCTTGTCTTTTTAGAGTATCTGATACTGAAACAATTTTTTGCTCAATGTTATCTGTTTTACCATATACGTTGGATTTGAAATTTGAGAAATCCTCTTGAACTAATTTTAGATTTTCTCCTACAAATGCTGTGGAGTCTGCTCTTTGTGACAATGATCCAATCTCTGTCTCAATTTTATCTATTTTACCTCCTAATTCTTTAATTGATTCTAGACTAATACTGTCACTGGATTTTGTACTTGCTGAGACTGTCTCAAATTCTTGTTTTAGACCCTCAATTACTCCTCCCAGCGAGTCAATTTTTGATGCTTTTGCTGACACTGTATCTATTGTAATTTTGATTGCTTCTAATTCTGCATTAAGACTTGATGTTGCAGCAATACCCTCAATTATTTTTTCAAATTCTTGTTTCAAACTCTCAACTACTTGTGTCCCTGTGCTGAGATTTTCTGTTTTCCCAGAAATCTCTTCAATACTTTCTTTTAATTTATTCATCTCAGAACTAATTTCTGAAAACGAATTAGCTTTTCCAGACACTTCTCTTAGATCATCCCTTACCTCATCAATTCTTTGAGCAATTTTTATGATCATCTGAGAATTGTTTGTAATGGAGTTCATACTCTCTTCCACTTTTTGAGATATCTCTAGAGGTTTTGATGTTTTTTGTATCTCCGCAATTTGTTTTAATTCACTTTCAAGTTTTTCAGTTTGATTGTTAATTTTATCAATTAAGTTGGATTGTGTTCTGACTTGGTTTAACCCTGCATACAATTTCTGTGTGTCATCTTCTATACTATTGATTTGTTTTGACTGTTTTTGAATATGTTCTAATGTTGATGTTAATGTGTCAATCATCCCCTTCATTGATACTAGGACTTTTTGATTTTCCCCAAAAATCTTTGACATGACTTTAATTTCTTTTTGTAATGCTTTATTGGAATCTGAAACTGATGCCACTTTCTTTAAAATAACTGATGGATTTGGCTGTTTTTTTATTGGTTTAACACTCTTTTTCTTTATTGATTTAGATACCATCTTACTTGAATTAAGAAACTAATAATAAAAAAAGTTAGGTGTAAAATAAAAAATGTAAAGAGTCACTTGTTTACAACTTCTGGTTCATGAAGTAGTTCATGAAATGTCTTCTCAGCCAGACCCGTTGTTGTTTCTATGAATCCTCTTGGACAATATTCGCATTGAATCATATAGTACTGTACGGTACCGTACTATTAATGATTAGGTTATCATGATGTAACCATAAATGCAGTCAGTTACCCCAGGTCATATCTCTTCATTTGAATCAGCTGACCTACTCATCACTCTGCAATTAGACTGAGATTATTAGGCATAAAGAAGTTTCAAACTGATAATCACTTGATCATCTTTTTTTGAATATTTTTACTAATTTTATTTTTAAATTCATGTTGAGTAATCATTTTTAATGAAAATCCTTAACCAATTGTATGCAAAATCTTTCATTACAGATAGATTCTACTGTAATCCAAAACTCTCTGGATAATACTGTCAATACTTTGATTGAACAAATAACTCCTGAACTTACTCACACGAGCTTTGTAACTGATTTAGCTTTTATCATGATTATTGGCTCTATTGTCACTCTTGCCTTTTTTAAAATCAAACAACCTTTGATTATCGGATATCTTTTTGCTGGTATGCTTATTGGTCCGTTATCTCCTCTTTGGACTTGGATTTTACCTGAAGGTGGATCCGCTTCTGATTCGTTGAATGCTGTTGGTATTTTATCTGATATTTCTGCACTGAATCTTTTTGCTGAAATTGGTGTTATCTTGTTGCTATTTGTAATTGGTATTGAGTTTCCATATGCTAAAATCAAATCAGTTGGACGTGTATCTGTTGGTGTAGGTTCTATCGGATTGTTTTCTACGCTGGGTGTTTTGTTTTATACTTCAACTGCACTGGGTCTAGAATTTATGGATGCATTGTTTATTTCTGCAGCTTTATCAATTTCCAGTACTGCTATTATTGTCAAACTTTTAGAAGAGATGGGGAAAATTAAAAAAGGATCTTCTACTCTTGTTTTGGGTATTTTGATTGTAGAGGATATTATAGCGGTAATTTTAATTTCTACATTACAATCTGTTGCTTTAGTAGGATCTGTATCTTTGGAATCCATTGTTGTAATCGTGTTAGTTGCGGCCGGTCTTATCGTAGGAACATTTACTGTTGGAACGCGTGTTATCCCTCCTCTAATTGATAGAGTTGCAGCTGCAGAAAATCGTGAAATTTTACTAATGAGTGTTCTTGGACTCTGTTTTGGTTATGCTTTACTTGCAAATATTGTGGGATTGTCTGTAGCCATCGGTGCATTTTTAGCTGGCGTACTGGTTGCAGAGTCAAAATCCGCCGAAGTTGCAAAATTACTTTCAAGTCCTATCAAAGACATGTTTGTGGCAATATTCTTCATCTCAGTTGGTGCATTGATGGATGTTTCACAACTTGAAAATTATATGTTCATTGCAGTTGCTTTGATTGCAGTTGCCACTGGTATGAAATTTGGTGGTAACATGCTGGGCAATTTTATTTTCAGGCAAAAACGTGGAAAGGCACTTCGCTCTGCATTCACATTAGCTGCTCCTCGCGGTGAATTCTCTATCGTGATTGTTAAAGTTGGAGTAGACATTGGTGCAGTAAGTGCATTCTTGTTCCCATTGGTGGGCATAATTTCAATTATCACTGCTTTCATTTCTCCATTTTTAATGAAAGCCAGTGACAAAATTGTACCTGCATTGGAGGAGAAAGAAGATGTCTGATGAATTACAAAAAATGTTAGACAGTGTTCATGACGGAATTACAACTTTTGATTTTGAAGGTAAGGAAACTCCTTGCATAATAATCGAAGAAAAAAAGTACGGACTAATTCGAGCCAAAATTGAGGGACAGCCATTTTCTGTTAACACCGACCTTAACATTCTTCAAGATGGATTGGGAAATGTTTTTGTTGAAATCATTTTGACTTTTTCAGTAGGCAATGTTTCTGAAAAATTCCTTATCAACGCAAAAACTGATCTAAAATTCTTTGAAGTTTTAGCAAATACGTCTATGCTTGTACTTAATTCCCCCGAATCAGCATATGGGCAAGATAATGTAATAGCGATTCAATTACCTCGGCCTGAAAAAGCACACGATGCACTTGAAATTATCAAAACTGGTTTGGAGCCTAAAAATGATTTAGATGGTGCAGTTACCGGGATTTGAACCCGGGTCACGTACTTGGCAAGCACGAGTACTAACCAGACTGTACTATAACTGCAACAATACGAAGGGTTGGATTTGCAGATTTAAGCGTTTTTAAGCTTTAATTGAAATGACTATTCATGGATGATCTCCTTCTACAGAAAATTGAGCAAAAAATTCAAGATAGTATTTCAAACCAGGATGACATCAAAGAATTAATTAAATTACTTTCAACCATTGACAGTTCCAAATCTTTTGCACTGGGGATTGTCGTTGGTAGATTATACAACACGTTCTTCTATCAAACTAAAAGAATTCTCAAACGAGATCCTACAAAAAAAGAATTTGAAGACTTTTTAAAATTTATTGAAAATAAGAAACCTGACTTAGAACATCTATGGTGATGCTTTATTCCATTCAATCACTTTGATTATTGGTGTTCCTGGTAATTTTACACATGCTCCGTGAAGTGCTTTTTTTGCTGCGGTTAGATGTGCTTCCCCGTTAACATACAATTCCATTATACATTGTCCTTGTTTGATTCTTGCACCTAAACTAGTTGCTTTACCCCATGATCTTCTCATTCCTTCTGAAACCCTATCTGCACCTGCAGTGGCAATCTGTTTATTTTCTCTTAAGAGGTTATGTGGATAAATTCTAAGTCTTGTGTAATAGCCTGATTCGCCAGTTGTTTTTTCTAGTGTTTTGTTTGCTGCTAGTCTAGTTGATTCAATTGCCATGTGTCTGATCTGAAGTTTTTCTTTTAGTAATAATTGAACACAGTATTCGTAAGTATTTCTTTTACCTCCTTGGAATTTTGCAATTTTAATTTGTGGTTTACCTTTGATGTATTCCTTTCTTGTGAATACTTGACCTCGTCCATATCTGTAATTTGCACCATGCATGATAATCTCAACCAAGAATGCCCATATTTTAACGGTTAGTAACTATCTTGACCCAATTTCCAATGCTTATATGGAAATCTTCCATTTTTGTGTTCATTATGGATGAAACACCTGAAGTTAGTGGTGATCTAATTTTAGATCAGGTCTATATTTCCAATAAGAACATGATCCATGATCTTGAAGAAAAGGGATATGGTGAGATTCAAAAGGAAAAATTACTTCTCAAACAATTTGAAACCCTGTATTTGCTATATACTCATAAATTAATTTTAAAGAAAAACAAAAATCAAATTAATTTTGACACTTACATGAGTATTTGCCAAAAAACAAATTCTGAAATTCTTACAAAGTTTTTGATATTTCGTGATTTGAAAACTAGGGGATATGTTGTAAAAGACGGTTTTGGATTTGGCTCTGATTTTAGAGTTTATGAGCGCGGTCATTTTGGTGAGAAAGGCGCAAAATTTCTGATTTTTGGTCTCAATGAAGGTCAACAAGAGAAGATGAGTGTGCTGCAAAAAAAAATTGACGAGATAACCCAAATGGGAAAAGAGCCAATTATTGCGGTAATCGAAAGACGTGGGGAAGTAATTTATTATAAAATTAACAAAATGAATTTTTTTGAAAATAAATCAAGATTGGAAGATTCTTTTGAATTCTAAACATGTGTCACCCATTTTGATGAATATTTTAAAAGATTATTTTCTTCTGCATACATAAAATCCCAAACATCTACATACTTTGTTTTATTATTCCATAACTTCTCAAAATCTTCCATTTTTCTTTCAACCCTTGTTTTATCATTCCATGATGTAAAGACGTCCACTGATTCAAAATCCCTTGTTTGACTTGAAAATGATTCTTTTGATGTTCCTGTAAATGCAACTTGTCCATCCTTGTCATCTTTAAAAATTCCAATTCTTTCTGAGAATGCATCTGTTATTTGTTCTGAATTTGGAATTGCAATTTTTAATTCAATTTGCCCATTATTTACTATGTCCTGCAATTTCTGAATTTTACTATTTTTTATGAATTTACCATCAAATGATTTTGTAAATTTTTCAGAAAATAGTTTTGTCAATAAATTGAGATCCTCTATCTTGAATCTATGTCCTGTTATCATTCGTAATTTTGCTTTACCTGAATTAAAATTATCAAAGGCCATTGATATTGTAGCTAGTGTTTGAATTGATAGATAATTTACACATCTGTCATATTGGATGCAATTGCTCAAGCAAGGGAAGAAGAATTCTGCAATAATATCATCCACATCTGAGCGATACTCTTCTTTGAGATTGATGTCCTTTAGGCCCACACTGTATGATCTATGATTTTGTTATTTAAGCCAATAACTTACAAATTATCTAAAAATGCTCCCATCGGGATTCGAACCCGAGTCTTTGGCTTGAGAAGCCAAAATGCTTAACCGGACTACACTATAGGAGCTTGATAAAAAAACAATCCAATCTTAATTTAAAGGAAATGTTTTGAGTTTGAATGAAGTTGTAAAAATTTATGACTTAATTGGTTTATAGAAAAACTAGTTCATCTGATAATGTGGATTTAAAAAAATTTATTGAAGTACAAGGATTAACTAATTTCCCCATTGGATTGGGTGGTTGTAGAACTGCGGGGTGTTTCTTTGATTCCTGTGATTATGATCTTATGGTGTTTGATGAAAATTCTTCAGATAAACAAATTATCGCATTTGATGATAATTTAATTACAGTTCATCATTCTTCCTTATCTGAAACCAATACAAAAAAACTTTTACAATACGATAAATTAGATATTCTTCAAGACGATTCCTGGAATTTAAAAATACTACTTTCTACAATTTCTGAAAAACGTAACTCCTTATTTTCTGATTCTGCAAAAAATTCTTTAATTGAATCTCTTTTTTGTTGTCAAAAAACTAAAGATGCAATTCAAACTGATGATGTGTTTGCGGCATGCTGGCAAAAATGTGCTTCATATTATTTAGCTGATTCTTTATCTTCTTTCAATCAGAGTCCGTCTAGTCCTTCACATACGCTTGATTCCCTTCGAAAATTTAAAAAAAGTTCTATCAATAATCATATTTCTGGTATTTTAGAAACTATTGGAATTGAGCGAGCTACTCCTACATTACTTGAACGTATGTTGAAATCTACTATCGGGTTTTCTGATTTAGTTGAGAAAAATAATCATTCTCAACTCATTAAACAAAAATATGATTATTTCCTAAAAAACTCGATGCTTTCTGATTGTTATTTTTATTTGGTATATGTGAATAAAGAGAATTTTATTAAAATTAAAGATGATTTAAACAAGGAACAGGATCTAATACATATTCTAAAAATTGCTTTTGACATCGAGTCTGATCCAAATCTTCTTCAACAACATGTAGAAACGATTCAAACTTCATGTAATGACATACTTGAGATAGTTTCAAAGACTTGATTCAATATCATGTACTAACCTTTTAAAACAAGTAATATCATTGGGTTATCATGGTAGATCAAGCATGTGGTTGCGAAGCTGATAGCGGCGACCCAGAATACTCATGCGACTGTGCAATGCAAGGAGCTTGCATATGCAGCGCAGATTGCAAATGTACAACTGAAGTTTGTAAAGAAGCCGTTTCACAAATGAATTAAAAGTGCTTATTACAATCTAATTTTTTATTTTTTATTTTTAATTATCTTCTTGCTCAAAGCCCCAAGATTTTACTAATTCTTTTTGGAACTTGTCTGCTTGTTTTTCATCTAATGGGAATCCGCAATTTTTATGAGTAGGAACAACTGTCATTCCATCTAATTTGAATTCAATTTCAAACAAGTGAGTTTTTGAACATTCGCACATTATACTTTTTTTAAAATATTCCTCTATATTTGCGTATTTGAGTTAGATTTTGATGTATTTTTTTAACATTATTTCATTATTTGAATAACCTTTAACTATCGCTTTCGCCAATTTTTTTTAGATTTGAAAGCAATTTTATCAATTCCCATTATTCTTGTATTATTTTTAGGCATAACTGTCACTTCGTCTGCATATGGGCAGATTGAAGCTGGTGGTGTAAGTTCTGATACGCTCCCACAAGGAACTACGTGGTATGCTGGTGAGGGACTACAAAAAGGTGATTTCTTTTCTTATTCAACATGTTTTGTTGATTACAAAGAATGTACAAATTTTCAAATGGATTTTTGGATTAAAGGTGATAAAATAGTTGGCAGTGAAACCAAGTGGTTATCCGAAGTTGTTGTTTATGATGGCAATAAAATAATTGTAGGTGAAATGGAGTTAGGTAAAATTGCTCCAGAACCTACTGGCGGTACTCCCGAATTAGGTATTTACCGTGGTGCGTTCAAGTCATCTATTGCTTGGCTATCTGCTTTTGCAACATCTGATGGAAGTTCTGGAGGAAAAGGTCCTAAAGCATTCAGCGAAGTATCTTGGGGTAAAATTGGAAACATTGGTGGTCAACAAGTTGTTCCATTAGCTATTGAAACTATTACAGTCCCTGCAGGAACTTGGGAGACTGTGATAATGTCTTGGAAAACAGGTGGGGCTGTAAGTAAAGTTTGGATTGCAGATGATTTCCCGTTTCCAATAAAAGCTAAAACTTACACTCATGTTGCTGAAGGTATTCCTCCGCCAGAGTATGATTTTAAATTATTAAAGTATGAAAATAGATCAGACTCTCCATTTGTTGGAATTGTATCTACTGTAGATGAATTAGCTGCTGCTGGATGTAATACTGATATCGAAAGGAATGTAATTCATAAAAGATCTAGCGATGATTTCAAATACCAAATTCATGTTTTCTATGGACCTGAAGATCCAGTTGTTGGTTGTGACATGCAATGGCTTGTTAATTTCTTAAAATTTAGTGACGAAACTGAATTTTTAAATCAAGTACAATATGATATTTTAGTTTTAGATAGTGATGGTAAAGTAAAAAGATCTATTGCAAATGAAAATGGTGAATCACACCTCTATTCTCCTTCTGGTCAAGCTCTAGTTGATTTTGTTGTTAAGGAGGATCCTGGAACTGCAAATTATACAATCATAATTTATGGATTATCTCCTAAAGGAATTGCTCCTTCTGTAACTTCTGATCTTCTTACAATAGAAGTTCCAATTTATGCTTCAGATGGAAGTATACCTGTTGCAAAAATTCCGTCCTGGATTAAAAATAACGCCGGATGGTGGGCTGATGGTACTATAGATGATACATCATTTGTTCAAGGAATTCAATTCTTAATTAAAGAAAAAATAATGAAAATTCCAAAAACTACACAAGGAACTGGTGGAAGTTCTAATGATATCCCGCCTTGGATTAAAAATAACGCCGGATGGTGGGCAAATGGAGATATTGATGACGGTTCATTCATCAAAGGACTTCAATTCTTGATTAAAGAAGGTATTATGAAAGTCCCACAACCTTATCAGAGTAACACTTCTTCTGGTGCTGAACCTCCAGCCTGGTATAACTAGAGCCTAAATTCTTAATGTTCTACATTCAAATTGTTGATTTTTGATTAATATTTTGATAACAAATGGTCGGTCTTTTCAAACAACCAAAACGTCGTTTAAAGAAATTACTAAGAGATGGGGAGTATACTGATGCCATTGTATTTGGAAAAAATTTAGAATCTGAATACTCTGATGATTCTGATTTTATGTTCATTATGGGAAGTATCTATTTTATTGTAGATGATGCAAAAAATGCATTACCTTATTTTGAAAAATCTTTTCAACTAAATTCCGAAGATGTTGAGATGCTTACTTTGAAAACCAATGTTCATTTATCATTACAGCAAAAAGATGAGGCCATCGATTGTTGTAAGCGAATTATAAAATTAGAACCTAAAAATTCTGAAGCTGAATCTTTACTTGAACAATTAGAAAATATTTAGAATTAAATTTTCTTCTTCATTTGGTATGCGTTTTCCATTAACCAATTACAAAATTCTGTAACCTTTTCATCAAATTCCGTCCATATGTGAACTGAATGAGGCAGGATGTCTATTTTCCAATTATCTGTAAAAATTCTTACTCCTTCTTTATTTTCATACATGTATGCGTCTTCTGTTTTCACATCACCTAACATTTCCACTGCCTTTTGTTTGATGATTTCTCTGTCCATTGGAAATCTTTTTCTTTCATAATCTATAATTAAACTCAAATCCCTTTTCCCATACATTTCAAATTCTTCTATTCTTCCTTCCTTTGGGAAATTTACAATTAGTTTGATATTGTACATTTTACCAACTTCTTTTCCAATTTCAACTATTCTGTTGTACCCTAGTCCTGGATTTTTTTTAATAAGGAATCTGATTTGTGCTAATTCTTTTTTTAATTCATTTTGAAGATCAGTAATTAATTCTGTAAATATCATTAATCACTATCTCAAAAATTCCTATTATAATTATGTGATTAGTAGAAGAAGATTTAGCTGCCTACACGGACATGAAAGGGATGAATGATTTATCAAAAATTTGACATTTACCTATGTTCTCAAAATGTCAGTAATTATCATATTATATTTCTAATTTGACATTCTTTCAAAAGTTCACTATGATCTGTATATTGTACTGAATCTATTCCTTCAACACGTGCAGATTCAACATTTGTTTTAAGATCATCTATAAAAAATAATTCTTCTTTTGGAAACGGTACATTATCAATTACATGACGATATATCTCATGATTTGGTTTTAGATGACCTATGTTGTATGATAGGAATTTGTACTCAAAATGATCTAAAGATGTTAATTTTTCTATTACAGAATAACTAGCAGGCTCTGTGTTTGATAAAATTCCAACAGTTGTGCCTTTTTGAGATAATTCTTTCGAAAGATTAATCATAGAATTATTTAATGAGCAATGTTTTTGAAATATTCTATCTAAGAGTGATTCATTAAGATTCATTAATTTTTTTGATTCAAGTTCTTTACCGATAACATGCCATAATTCTTTTTCATTTATCTTTCCAGTTGCAATTTTTGGAAGATTTTTGTAATATTCTTTTGATAGTTTTTCTTTTTGTAATTGAAATTCATCGGATACGTCTTGTATCAACCATGAATTGTGCCAATTTACAATTACTCCTCCTAGATCAAATAGAACACATGATATATTCGCCATCAAAAAATTATTCCTTTTTGGTTATTTCAATACTTTCAAGTAGAATTTAAACAAAATTTCTACTACTAAAAAATCATAATTGAAAATACTGAATAAAATAGATAATTATTTTCATGAAACACGTGATAATTTGTGGTATTTCTCATGGGAAAATGTTGACTAATCATTAATTTCAGTCAAGATTGGTTTTTTTAGAACTACAATGGATTTAGAGTATGGCAATGCCTGAAGGTTATGATGGGATGAGAACTGGAGATGAGTCAGAAAGAACAGATGATCCTAATGAATACAAGCGTACATGCATTGATTTTATCGAAGATATCTCTCATGACTATGAGGCTTGGGTTGATTATTACAAATTACCTGAAGATGAAGACAAACGAAGACGTGCAGGAATCAAGGCCACGATTAGTAGAACAAATGAATGGCTAGCAAAGGTTGCGCAATCTATCAAAGCAGTGGATGTGATCATGAATGATGGAATTCAAAAAATGGCAGAATCTACTGCTGGCAAGCCTCTTGAAATTGGAGTTTTTGTAAATCAAAAATCAGGATACACTGAAACAAAACCTGGGGTTATTGATGTTGTTGTTAAGGGGAATCCTAGAAAAAATAGAAAAATGAAACTTGGTTATCATTTCAAAGATGACAGATTTCGTATTGAATCTACGTGCGGTGCATATTTGGAAGAAAATAATTTGCCAACTGGAGAATCTGATGGGTTAGATCTCCATTTGAAACTTCACGCAGAAAATGGAAAGCCTCGTGATGTGATTTCATTTACTGTTACTGTTAGTGAAGTTGAAAATGATGTCGAATTTGATAGACGTGGTGTTTCTACAGTGGTACATTTAGTTTAGTTTCTACTAATTTAATTTAGATATAATCTGAAAACAAGTATAATCCAATTAACGTCATACCTATTGCGGCAAAACTTAATTTTACAATAAACACTTTAGATTTGCTTAGTTGGGGAATTATTTTTTCTGCTTTCATTTTAGGTCTATTAGGACTCTCTTTGTTCCTCTATTAATGGTAATGTAAACTTGTTTTGGTTTGGATGTAATCTCTTTGGATTTTTCTAAATATTTTATTTGAGTTCCTCTTACGGACGAAACAATTGTTTTTTCTCTTTTGAATAAGACTTTATTTTTTCTCTCCTCTTGGAAATTTTTAAATTCATTTCCTGCCCAATTATAGTTTATTTTTTCATCAACTAATCTCTTTCCAGTTCCTCTTTTTGTAATTAATAATAAACTCATTTCATTTGACTCCTATCACATTGACCAATAAGCCAAAATTAGCGGTGGAATTGCGATAATTGCTAACATGATTGGGATTCTTAGTTTTTCATTTTTAGTTAATTTTGTAGTTCTGATTTTCTCAAATGATATTTTCATTCTAGATTACCTCTTCGCCTTCATTTCCTGAAGTAATGTCAATTGCACGTAAAATTTGTGAAATGAAAATTTTACCGCCTCTAGAATTGTTCTTAATTATTTCAACTGATTTCTCTTCTTTTGATTCTGGAATCACTACCATTATTCTAAATTTATCTGCAAAATGAGGAACAAAAATTTCCATTCCTTTTGATGTGTGGATTTCAGCTGCAGTTTTTGCACCTCTTCCTCTAGCTTTGATAACTGTTAATCCACCAACCCCGATTTCTTTTAATCCTTCACTGATATTCATTACGTCATTTTCTGCGAGTATAACTTCAAGTTTTAACATAGTTGTTTTATTTTGTTAAAGTAAATAATAATTTAGAAATTGCATATCTTTTGATAATCATTGTTAATCAAACTGGAAAACTGTTAAATGCAAAAACTTGATTTCATTATAATTATGATAGATACTGGTGATACAGCATGGATGTTAATTGCTGGATGTTTAGTATTGTTAATGATTCCTGCACTTGGTTTGTTTGAATCTGGTTTATTGAGAAAGAAAAATGTAGTTTCAATTTTTATGCAAATATTTTTCGGAATGTCTTTACTAAGTGTAATGTGGTTTGTTTTCGGATTTAGTCTATCATTTGGCCCTTCTACTACTGGTGTGATAGGCAATCTTGATTGGGCATTTTTGAAAGGTATTCCTTGGGATGCACCTTTAGAACAATATGCTCCTACTATACCTGGAGTATTGTTTGTTAAGTTCCAGTTAATGTTTGCATGTATTACTCCGCTATTACTTACTGGAACAATTGCTGAAAGAATGAAATTTAGTTCCTTTATCATATTCATATCTGCATGGACTATGCTAATTTACTATCCAATCGTACACATGGTCTGGGGTGGTGGCTGGTTAGCACAACTAGGTGTTGTTGACTTTGCTGGTGGTATCGTTATTCACACTACTGTTGGAATGGCTGCACTAGCTGCTGCACTTGTACTTGGAAAAAGACGTGGCTTTGGTCCAGCCATAAACATTCCTCACAGCATACCTCTTGCTGTACTAGGTTCATCATTATTGTGGCTAGGTTGGTTTGGATTTAATGCCGGTAGTGCACTTGCTTCAGGTGGTGTAGCCGGAAATACCGTTATCGTAACTCACTTAGCATCTTCAGTTTCCGCTCTAATTTGGGCAGGATTATCTTGGATGCGTACTGGTAAACCATCAATTGTTGCTACCATTAATGGTGCAATCGCCGGACTTGCCGGAATTACTCCTGCATCTGGATACATTAGTGTAGAACACTCATTTGTTCTTGCAATCGCAATCGGTATACTCTCTTATGGTGGAGTTGTACTAATTAGAGATAAATTAAAAATTGATGATGCACTTGATGTAAGTTCTGTACACGGTATTGCCGGAATTGTCGGTGCACTTGGAATTGGTATCTTTGCAAGTACTTTGATTAATCCTTCTGGCGTTGATGGATTGTTATATGGTAATTATGATCAAATTTGGATTCAAGGAGTTGGTATTGCTGTAGCCGCTGTAATGGGCTTTGGTGGAACTTGGATTCTCTTACAATTAATTAAACATCTTATTGGAATCCGTGTCACTCCTGAGGAGGAGGACATTGGTTTGGATATTAGTGAGCATGCTGAGGAGGCTTACTCTGATGAAGAGGAGTTCAAGTTTACTCCAAATGACTACATGCAGCCGTCTAACAAAGACGATTAAATTAATTCTTGATGTTGGATGACTGATGACAAAGATTATGAAGAGAGGCCTGAATGGGAATGGCTGAAGAAATAATACAACAGCCAAATTACGAACAACTTTGTTCAGATATATTAAATTCTGATAACAATATTCGTTTTACTGGATTTGTAAATGATAAATCCAAAATACTACACAGTGTACAAAGAAAGGATCTTGATTCTCTTTTAACTGAAAATGAAATTGGAATGTCAATTCACTATACATTAGAGCGATGGCGTAAGGCACAAAATTTTACATTTCGGTTAGGTAAGGAAAGACTAACCCTTACCGAATATGATAATGTAACATTATTTACAATTCCATTTAAAGGACAATTATTGCTAGTAAGTACTGAACCGAGAATCCACTATGATCCAATTATACAAAAAGTTAATTGTGTTTTAACTGATTGGGCAAAATAATACCATGGAAAATGGTACAATTACTTACACTCAATTATTGAGAGAAGATTTAGGAATTTTTCGTGTCACTCCTGATGATGGAGTTCCTGATTTTAAGGCAGGTCAATTTTTGACTCTTGGATTGCCTCTTGATAGTAAAATTGTTAATCGTGCATATTCTATTTCATCATCCCCTGAAAATAAAAAATTTTTTGAATTTGTAATTAGATGGGTTAGAAAACCACTTCCGGGAAGATTGACTAGTTTACTGTTTAATGCAAAAGAAGGTGACAAAATTAGTTGGGCAAAACCTGCAGGCAGTCTTACAATTAATGATACACTACCAAACGGCGAAAAAGATACAAGAAGAATCGTATGCATTGGCGGCGGAACCGGATTGGCACCATTTGTCAGTTTTGCACAGCATCTTCACGATACCAATGATAAACGGGAGATTGTTGTTTTGCACGGTGCAAGTTATGTAGATGAATTAAGTTACAAACAACTTTTGACTGATTTAGAAAATGAGAGTATTGACAAAGGTAAGGATAAATGGAATTTTAAATATCGTGCAGCAATCAGTAGACCGGAAGAATGGACTAATCGTGCATGGCATGGCTATAAGGGTAGAATTGAACAATTTTTGAGAACTGGTGATAGTGGTAAATCTGCGCTTGAGGGATTAGTTGGTGAGAAAATTACTAAAGACAATACAATTTTCTATGTTTGTGGATGGCAAGGAACCATTGATGGAGTTATGGATTATTTGAAAGCAAAAAACTTTGTAAGTGAAAAAAATAAACGTGAGGATGGAAGTTATGAAGTCAAATTCGAATCTTATGGCTAGTCACAAATATGATAATTTTATTTAATTTAATGTAAAAATGATATGCAAATGATATGCATTTGATTACAAGTTATATTATTATGAAATTATCATTAACTTTAAAAAGATAATAGTTATGCTCAAAATTATTGAAAAAGATTGAAGCCATAATTAACCGAAAAAATTACCCTGCAATTCGTGAAAAATTAGATGCTTTGGGTATTGATATTATTGATAAACGAAATTTAGAAGATAGTAGATTTACAAGTCAATCAAAAGGATCTAGAGTTGGTGGCTCTGTAGTTCGATCTACTATGCTTGCAAAAATTGAATTGGCAATGTCTGATAAAGTTGCACGAGAAGTTGTAGATATAATTTCTGAAAATTCAGGACTTCCAAAATCAATCAAAAGTAAAATTTTTGTCTTTGAAATGCAAGAAACAATTGATGTTAATACTCTGAAGGGGGAGTCTGAAGTAGAATCTGAGGATGAAATTCCTGTAACTCCAAAATTTATTACTAAACGTAATAGATTGGTTCCACTACAAAAAAGAACACTATACAATTTAGAACAATATTATGATAAACATCATGAAATTTTAGCATCTGATTACCGAATTCGCTCATTTAGTGATTTTGTTAATTACTGTATAATGAAATATTTGCCAACTCTTGATAAACAATTAAAGAACCAGACAATTGTTTATGAAGATATTTTCTAATTAAGATTATTTTATAATTAGTACACTGCAAATTTTTATTTGCTATCTGAATCCAATGTAACTTCTATGGCGACTCTTTTTTCGTCAGCTCGTTTCTCTCCTGGATACTTTAACTGCGAAATTTTTTGATTTAGTTTTTCATCTGTAACTAGTGATGCCTTTCCTGTGAATTCTGTGTTATTGTATTGAATTTTTACCTCTGAATTTACCATTGCATTTTGAAACCAATCTCCATCTGGACGATGTCTTGAAAAATAAATTTTTTCATTATATTTTACTGCTCTTAGCCATACTGAATGAGCCTTCCCTGTTTTTCTTCCCTTTGTAACTAAAATTGGTCTGAACCTCTCTTCAACTATTTCCATGCTCCCTGTACCCTGTCAAGTAATTTAACCCCATTGATAGAAATTTCTAATATTTGATATTTTAAGGAAATTTTACGATTCTGAGATATGTCAGTAAAGTTAGAAGGAATGCCTGAAAACATAACCACCGCTGATACATTTACTGGAAAAAAAGTAATTGATAGAGAAGGAATCGAATACGGTAAAGTCAAACATATACACATTCATCAAGAAACCCTTGCTGTATCTGGTGTAACTATTCACCAGGGATTCAACAAAGATTATTTTCTTTCACATGATTACATCGACAAATTCTCTGATGAGAGACTACTTCTTAGCAGACCTCCTGTGAGAACTGGAATTCCCGTAGTCGATATTGATGATCATAAAATTGGTAAAGTCAAAAGATTACATAAACATCCGGACACCGATGAATTGGAATCAATTGAAGTAAGCCATGGGTTGATGCATTCAAAAATTCTATCCAAATCTGAAATTTGGGGAATAGGTGAAAAAATTATCCTAGGGATGACAAAAGAAGAATTCGAAAATATTGAATGATTCTTTAAGATCCTTTTTTATTAAATTCTACTTTTTTGCACACTTTACACAAACAGGCATTCCATCCTCAAGTGTTATCTCTATATTTGATGAGTGACATTTTTGACACAATCCTTTCATGTATTTTGTTCTCAAAATACTCTTTTTAAATTTTTTATGATTAATTTCTGATCTAATACTTAGCAATTTATAATTGCCAAGGTAGATCGAATTATTGTATTCAATTGAAACAAAATCTCTTACTAAATCATTTGGAGATCTAACTGCAGTAAACGATGTTTCTTTTTCAGTAGAAAAAGGAGAGATTTTTGGATTTTTGGGACCTAACGGTGCTGGAAAAAGTACAACAATGATGATCTTTACTACTTTACTAAAACCAACATCTGGAAAAGCTTTGATTGCCGGTTTTGATGTCATGAAAGATGCCAAACATGTTAGAGAAAATATTGGCTTTGTTCAACAAGAAACTACGGTTGATGAATATCTTACTGGTCGTGAAAATTTATTATTACAAGCAAAATTAAATCATATTCCCAAAAATGAAATTAATAAAAGAATTGATGAAGTTTTGGAGTTAATTGAACTTTCAGATAAACAGCATCAAGCTGTTGTTACATATTCTGGTGGTATGAGAAAGAGATTAGATATTGCTGGAGGACTTTTACATCATCCAAAAGTCTTGTTCCTTGATGAACCTACTGTTGGATTAGATATTCAAACTAGAAGAAAAATTTGGCAGTATATTAAAAAAATCCATATTGAATTTGATATGACTATTTTTCTTACTACTCACTATATGGAAGAGGCAGATAACCTATGTGATAGAATTGGAATTATAGATGGCGGTAAGATTCAAGTTATTGATTCTCCTCAAAATATGAAAAATGCTTTGGGTAATGAAATTATTTCACTAGTTATAGAAAATAATGACAATCATGATTTATTTTTAGCAGAGCTAAACAAGATTGAATTTATTAAAAAAATTAACGATGAAAATTTAAAATTAATTCTTTTTACCTCAAATGGAACAGAAGTTATTCCAAAAATTTTTCAAATTTCATCTGATCTTGGAATCAAAATTGTTACCCTATCTCTAACACAACCCACACTTGATGATGTTTTCATTTCTTACACTGGACATGAAATTAGAGATGACAAGTCAAAGTTTAATCGAAAAATTGAACATGCAAAAATGAAGAGGTTGAGGGCATGAACAGTATCATGTATGACACGTATACGATTTTTTGGCGTGAGTTAAAGCGATACAAAAAGTCTAGAAGTGGCGTTTTAATTAGATTAATTCAACCTGCTATTTGGATCATTGTAGTTGGAAATATTTTTTCAGAAACTCAACCATTAATTCAATCTGTAGGATTTGAAGGCGAATATATTGAATTTATGGCTCCTGGTGTTATTATTTTGACAGCCATTTTTACAAGTATTTTTGGTGGAGTTAACACACTTTGGGATAGAAGGTATGGTTTTATGAACAAGGCATTGACTTCTCCAATCTCACGTTCTGCAATTGCTTTGGGAAAAATGGCTGCTATTTCTTTAATTGCTGCCTTACAGGCAAGTTTGATTATTGGAATTGCTTTAGCAATTGGTGTTACATTCCCAAACCCATTAATGATTATTCCAATAATGGGGATTGTTATTTTATTCTCACTGGGTTTTTCTGGAATATCTGTAAGTCTTGCAGCAACTGCAAAGTCTCAAGAAACTTTTTGGGGTATGATAAATTTACTTGGTATGCCATTATTCATGTTGAGTCCTGCATTATTCCCATTAGAATTATTACCAAACTGGCTTGCAGTAATTGCCAAATTAAATCCTGTTACGTACACTGTTTTACTGGTTAGAGAATTAATGACTGGTGTTTCTGAAGGTGGTGTTCCTATATGGATCAGTATTGCTGTACTGTTTGGATTTGTAGTTGCTATGGTGGCCGTTACAAGTTATGTATTTACTCGAGAAGTAAACAAACCATTTTAATTTTTTTTCAAAATACCCTTAAACAAAAATATTTGCGATCAACTGTTTCTATATAGAACAATATACTTTATGAGGATGAACCTTAACTTCAAAACACACTAGATGTTATTATGGGACAATGGTTATCATGGGTAAAATCCAACGAAAAAGAACTTTTATCACTTTTAACTAATTTAGCAAAAAAATCCGTTGAAACCTCTGAAGCGGTTGTTGTTTTATTTGATGACCTTAGTAATGCTGAACAATCTAAAAAAATTCATAGACTTGAAACAGAAGCCGATGTTTTAACAAGAGATATTTTTTCTGAACTAAATAGAACTTTCATTACTCCATTAGATCGTGAAGACATGCAAAGAATTGCATCAAAAATAGATGATGTGATTGATTTCATGGATGGTATTGCTGCTAGAGTGTATAGTTACAAAATTACTTCTCCTCCACCATACTGTAAAGAAATGGCCATAGAGTTGGTTAAGGCTACCAAAGAAGTTGAATATATGGTTTCAAAATTACAACGAATTAAAGATCCTAAAGATATGATTCAACATTGCCGAAATACTAGTGATATTGAACACACTGTTGATGATTTGTATCGGGAATCAATTAAAGAACTATTTGAAAGTGATGATGCAATTAAAATCATCAAACTAAAAGATATCTACGAAACGATGGAAACTGCCTCAGACAGATGTGTTGATGTTGCAGATGTTGTTGAAGATATCGTACTGAAATATACCTGAGATGATTGAATGTTAGAGATAGCAATAGGTGCAATTATTGTAGCATTAATCTTTGATTTTGTAAATGGATTTAATGACTCTGCAAATTCAGTTGCCACAGTAATTGGGACTCGTGTTTTAAAACCACTCCATGCTGTAACTTTATCTGCTATAATGAATTTCATTGGTCCACTAATTTTTGGAGTTGCAGTTGCAACAACAATTGCAAAAGGAATTGTTCAACCCGATGACGTTACCGTGTACATAATCATAGGTGGATTGGCAGGTGCAATTGGATGGAGTACACTTTGTACTTATTTTGGATTGCCAATTTCTAATAGCCATTCTTTAGTAGGTGGAATAATGGGTGCGGGAATTGCAGGATTAGGATTTGAAAAATTAGTTTATGGTGGATTATCAAAAGTCTTTGCAGGAATTGTAATTGCTCCAATTGGAGGACTAATTGTTGGTCTTTTGTTAACTGGCTTAATAATAACAATATTTGCAAATCGTAAACCTGCGCCTGTAAACAAAACATTTGGTAGATTGCAAATTATTTCTTCAGCATGGTTTGCTTTAACTCATGGTGCAAATGACGGCCAAAAAAACTATGGGTATTATTGCTTTAATTTTATTTTCTACAGGAATGATTCCTGAACTTGACATACCTCTTTGGGTAATTTTTGCTGCAGCAGCTGCCATGGGACTTGGTACTTTCTTTGGTGGATACAAAGTAATCAAAACATTGGGAGTTAAAATTACTAAACTTAAACCATATCAAGGATTTGCAGCAGAAACAGGTGGCGGTATAATGTTGGCAGCTTTTGCAGTATTGGGAATACCTGCCAGTACCACTCATGCTATTACAGGAACAATTATGGGATCTGGTGCTGCTAGACGAAAACGAGCTGTAAGATGGAAAGTAAGCAGACAAATTATTTTCTCATGGATAATTACTATCCCTGGTGCAGCTGGATTGGGAATTGGATTTACTTATCTGATTCATCTCTTTGTATAGTTTACATTGATTTTTATTTCAGCAATTTTTTCCACAAACATTACTAATGGATATTTTACAACTAATCCAATCGAATCTTCTTACTCCGATAGTTCTATTTTTTCTATTTGGAATAATTGCAGCAAGAATAAAATCTGATTTAAAAATTCCACAGGCGATATCTGAATTTTTACCGATCTATCTTCTTGCGGCAATTGGACTTCACGGTGGAATCCAGATGAGAACTACTGGATTTGAAAATATGCTTGTTCCTATGCTGGTTGCAATTGCACTTTCATTGTTGTTTACGTTAAACCATTATCAAATTTTACGTAAATTAGGAAAATTCAATATTTTTGACTCTTATGCATTGGCATCTACTTATGGTGCAGTAGGCGCTGTAACCTTTTCAGTTGGATTATCTTTTCTTAAAAATCAGGGAGTGACATCTGAGGGTTATCTTGCAGCAGTTTTAGCAGTTTTAGAACCTGTTGCGTTTATCTTGGCAATATTTTTGACAAATATGGCAGTATCTAAACAGATTAATGCTAAAAAACAATCTTTCACTACTGATTCTAAATCTGATATTGATGTTGGATTAAACGAAACAAAAGTAAAACTTTCCAAAATACTACGTGAATCCGTTACTGGCAAAGCTATAGTTATCTTACTTGGTAGTATTGTGATTGGATATATTATTGGTAAGGAAGGGTTTGGTCCTATCAAAATTGTTTTTGATGATTTGTTTACCGGGGCAATTGTGATTTTTATGATTGAAATGGGAATTATTGCAGGTCAGAGATTGGATGATCTCAAAAAAGTTGGTATTTTTCTTATTTCATTTTCTATAATCATGCCTACTTTTAATGGAATTATTGGAGTTGTAGTTGCCACTTTGATGGGTCTTAGCATGGGAGGCTCCGTTA
The DNA here is from genome assembly GCA_028335865.1 of Candidatus Nitrosopumilus sp. Taxonomy (GTDB): domain Archaea; phylum Thermoproteota; class Nitrososphaeria; order Nitrososphaerales; family Nitrosopumilaceae; genus Nitrosopumilus. The sequence goes on along the minus strand of JAOKTA010000002.1, from coordinate 14,012 downwards.
TGTTTGGACTTCTTTTAGCCAGTGCTTCATTTATTGCAGCTCCAGCTGTTTTGCGTAATGCAATTCCACAAGCTAATCCTAGTCTTTACATTACATCTGCGTTGGGAATTACTTTCCCATACAATATCATTGTCCTATTGCCAATCATGTTTGCAGTATCTTCATTATTGCATGATCCTGAAGGATCGATAGACTTATTCCGTTACTCGTTAAAGGATTTAATATGAAACTTTATCCTGTAAAGCTACTTACAATTACTTGTGAAATTCTTGCACAAAAAAATATTATAGAAATTCTAAGCAAGCACAAAATTACTGGTTATACAACTTATGAGGTAAGTGGTAGCGGTGCACGTGGATTACGTAGTGAGGGTTTAACAAATGAAAAAAATGTTAAAATTGAAATAATTTTACGTGAAGAAAAGTTGCAGGATGTTGTTGAGGAAGTTTCTAGAACTTTATTTGCAAATTTTGCTGTAGTGCTTTATGTTAGTGACGTCGGCGTATTGCGTACTGAAAAATTTTAACAACATCCTTCGTCTAAACAAAGATTCGGCATTTCTTTTGATGTTTTTTTAACTTTTGTGATTAATTCTGATAATTGATTACTTGAAATCATGTACATTGCTTTTTTTCCTTCATCTCTTGATTTGACAATGCCACATTTTTTTAATGTCTTTAAATGATGTGATACTAGTGGTTGATCTTTTTTTAATTCATTTACAAAATCATTGACACATAATTCATTATTTTTTTGTAATAATTCTAAAATTTCAAATCTGGTTTCATCACAAATACATTTTAAAAGACTAATTCCATTCATATCAATTTAAATTTATATAAACTAATATTTATGTTATATTGTGAATTTACCTAAAAATATTCTATTTGTGTGCGTAGAAAATGCTGGAAGGAGTCAGATGGCTGAAGCATTTTTTAAAAAATATGCTAAAAACCAATTTAATGTTATTAGTGCTGGAACCTACCCCTCTCCCAATCTTAATCCTGTTGTTGTTTCTGCAATGAATGAAATTGGAATTGATTTGAAAAATCAACAACCCCAATTATTGTCAACATCCATGATTAAAAATTCTAATAAAACTGTCAATATGGGGTGCATGGATAAAGAATCCTGCCCATCATTATTTGTAAAAGGTGTGGATGATTGGAATATGGATGATCCAAAAGGAAAATCTCTTGACGATGTAAGAAAAATTCGTGATCAGATTAAACATAATGTTTTGACTTTACTTGATTCTCTTGAATGTGATGATTGATGACTTATTCTAATTTACAAATTTTTACCGTAGAGTTGATTGGAACTTTTATTCTTGTAGTTTTTGCAACCGGTTCTATTGTTTATGACGTTGAGTTCTTTGACGGTGATTTGGGAATTCCTTTTGCAGCGGTTGCGCCATTTATTGCATTATTAATTGGAGTTTATTCTTTTGGAAAAATTTCTTTGGCTCATTTCAACCCTGCAGTAACCATTGGATATTACGTTACAGGGCATATAACAAAAATTCAAGTTTTATATTATTTAATTGCAGAAATTATTGGAGCTTTATTGGGTTCACTTTTTGTTTTATATTTTATTGGGGAGAGTGCAAATCTTGGAGCTAATGCACCTAATCATGATTTTTCAATATTTATAATATTTCCCGTAGAAGTTTTAGCTTCTACAATGTTAATGGGTGTAATTTTCTATGTTGTATATACAAAAGGTTTACGTGGATTTAGTGGTGTTGCAATTGGTGGAATTGTTGCATTAGATATTTTATTTTTAGCTTTCATTTCTGGCGCATCTATGAATCCTGCTAGGGCACTTGCGCCAGCACTATTATCTGGAACTTTTGGTGATTTGTGGCTATATTTGACTGCACCATTTATTGGCACTTTAATTGCTGCATTTCTATTTCGTGGAAAATTTCAAGCACAAAGGGCTCAAATTAGGAATAATAATGACCGTATTGTAGATTGAATATGTCTGCATCTAGAAAATTATTCAATGATTCAAAGAAAGTAATTCCTTCAGGCGTAAATAGTCCTGTTAGGTATTTTGAACCTTATCCATTTTTTACAAAAAAAGCAAATGGTGCATACATTTGGGATGAAGACAATAAGCGTTACACTGATTTCTGCAATGCCTACGGTGCTTTACTTTTAGGACACCGTAGAAAAGAAATTATGAATTCTGTATCTAAACAACTATCAAAAGGAACTTTGTATTGTACTCCAACTGCATCTGAGATTGAATTATCTAAATTAATTATTGGAAATTTTCCTTCTATGGATAAAGTACGATTAATGAATACTGGTGGTGAAGCTACAATGACTGCAATTAGATTAGCTCGTGGTTTTACAAAAAAGAAAAAAATTATTAAATTTGAGGGATGCTATCATGGTGCACATGATTCTGTTTTAGTTAAAGCAGGTTCTGGTTCTGCACATAATGGCATTTCTGTTTCTGATGGGGGATTAGATGAGGTCTCAAAGAATACCCTGGTTGTAGAGTACAACAATACTGAAGATCTGCAAAAAACAATTTCTAAAAATAAAGATATTGCGGGTGTTATAGTCGAACCAATTTTAGCTAACATGGGATTAATTCTACCTGAAAAAAACTTCCTTTCCGATATGAGAAAAATTACTAAAGAAAATAACATCCCACTAATTTTTGATGAGGTCGTTACTGGTTTTAGAGTATCCCCTGGTGGAGCACAAGAACATTTTGGCATTAAACCTGATATTACAACTTTAGCTAAGGCTTTGAGTAACGGATTTACAATATCTGCAGTTGGTGGTAAAAAAGAAATTATGAATTTACTTTCTCCCGGTGGAAATGTTTACCAAGCAAGTACATTTGCTGGAAATCCTGTATCTGTCAGTGCTGCAATTAGTTCTATAAAGACAATAAATAAAATTAAAAATAGACTCTACTCAAAACTTGAACGATTCAATTTACTATTTTGTAAAGAATTAGATGACATGGCTACTGACATGAAAATTCCCCATCAGATCAATTTTACAGCATCAATGTTTCAAATTTTCTTTACAAATACGCCTGTGACTGACTACAAAACATCAAAAAAAGCAAATGGAAAAAAATTCCAAAAATTATTCAAAACTTTGTTAAAACAAGGCGTCTTTATCCCGCCTTCTCAATTTGAAGTTGTTTTCTTGTCTGACGCTCATACTCAAAATGATTTGAACAAAACATTAGATGCATATCGTATTGCATTAAGGTCGGTGAAAAATTGAAATATTTAGTTGGTGCAAGAGGTAGTAAATTATCTATAGCTCAAACAAGTTGGGTTGTTTCAGAATTAAAAAAAGAAAATTCTGATTCTGAATATGAAATTAAACCAATCACTACCAAAGGTGATACTGATACGAGACCCCTATTTACAATTGAACAAAAAGGTATTTTTGAAAAAGAAATTGACAAAGCAGTTGCAGAAAAAGAAATTGATTTTGCAGTACATAGTCTTAAGGATATTCCATCTGACTTGGCTAATAATTTAATAATTGCATCTATTCCAAAACGTGAAAAAGTAAATGATGTGTTTATTTCATCTGATGGTTCATCTTTAGATAAAATTAAAGCTGGTTCTATAATTGGAACAAGTTCATTACGTAGAGCTGTTCAAATTATTCGACAAAGATCTGATGTAACTGTTAAACCAATTCGAGGAAATATTGAAACTAGAATTAACAAAATATCTGGAGAACATTTTGATGCAATAGTGCTTGCACATGCCGGAATTTCTCGATTAGGAGTTGATGTAAATTTCACTCCTTTATCCACCGATGCTTTTTCACCTTCTCCTGGCCAAGGTGCCATTGCAATAGTTGCAAGGGCTGATGATCTAAAGACAATTGAAATGCTCAAAAAAATTGAGAATGCTGATTCTAGATTAGAAATTGAGGCTGAACGAGCTTTATCTGATTATGTTGATTCTGGATGTAGATTTCCTTTAGGCGCATATGCAAAATCCAATGAAATTGAAATGACCTTGACTGTTTATGCTTTCTCTGTTGATGGCAAACAATCTCTACATGTTACAAAATCTGGCGATAAGAATAATCCTAAATTATTGGGTAAACAGGTAGGTGAGGAGTTACGTAGTAAGGGAATTAATGATCTTGCATTAAATTGGAGAGAAAAAGTGGAGGAATGGAATACGACATGACTGGTAAAGTATATCTTGTTGGAGCTGGCCCTGGAGATAGTAAATTAATTACTCTAAGAGCTCTTGAATTGATTCAAAAAGCTGATGTGGTTTTATACGATAGGTTAGTCAGCAAAAAAATTATTTCTATGATTCCTAAAACTGCAAAAAAAGTCTATGTTGGACGTGCAGTAGGTGATGATACAACTCATCAAAAGGGAACTAATGATTTAATGGTTGAATATGCAAAATCTAACAAACATGTTGTTAGACTAAAAGGTGGAGATCCAATTATTTTTGGACGTGGTGGCGAAGAAGCTGAATTTCTAAAAGATCATAAAGTCAAATATGAAATTGTCCCTGGAATTACTTCTGGAATTGGTTCTGCAACATATGCTGGAATTCCTTTAACTCATAGAAAATATGCATCGTCAGTTGTTTTTGTTACGGGTCATGAAGATCCTGAAAAGAAAGAAGAAATTGTTAAATGGAAAAATCTTGCAAAATCCGTAGATACTATTGTAATAATGATGGGATTGTCTAGAATTGATATTATTTGTAAGCAATTGATAGCAGGAGGCATGGATAAAAAAATGCCCGTAGCTGTAATTCAAAATGGTACAACCCCGCAACAAAAAATGATAAAAGGAAATGTTACAAATATTGCAAAAAAGATTAAAGAAAATAAAATTATTCCTCCTACAAATATAATTATTGGTAAGGTAGTTGACCTATCTGATGTCATTGGGTGGAAATAATGCTTAGTGGAAAAACTATTGCCATAACCCGTTCAGAAGATGACGCTTCAGAATTTATTTTACTTGCAAAAGAAAACAATGCCACTCCTGTTCCCCTACCTACCATAGAATTAGTAAGTAAAGGTGAAAAAATAGTTGATGAATTTTTAGAATCTGTTTCTAAATACAATCCTGATTACTCTGTTTTTATGAGTTCAAAAGCTGTGAAATTATTATTTAATACTGCTAAACAATTAGGAAAACTTGAAAAACTACAATTGGCAGTTGCCAATACTATTGTGATGTCTGTTGGACCTAAAACATCTCTTACACTTGAGGCTGAAGGAATTAAAGTAAACCACCAACCTACAACTTTTTCATCAGTTGGTGTGGGTGAAGAATTTACAAAACTTAATGCTGTTGGAAAAAAAGTTATTGTTCCACGTAGCGGTGCATCAACTCCTTTTCTAAAAGAATTACTTTCCAAAATTGGAATTGATGTGTTGGAAATTCATCTGTATGATGTTTGTGCTTTTAGAGACACTACTCAATGGAACGGATTTAGAGAACTATTTTCTCAAAATAAAGTTGATGGCATTGTATTTACCAGTGCATCAACTGTTAGGGGTTTTTTTGAAATAATGGCTAAAGACTATGCTATGAATCTATTACTTGATAATCTTACAAAATCATCTGTAGTTTCAATCGGTCCCTTCACTTCAGATGAATTAAAAAAATTCAAAGTTAAGAATACTGTGGCAGAGGTTCATACTGTTGCAGGTGCTTTTGATGCTATGAAAACTACTCTGGACCCGATCTAATCAAAATTTAGCTTAAGCTATTTAGCTCTCCCTATTTTTCCTCATGTATTTATAATATAACGGAGTTATCTTTAACATGACAACAGAAAACCTCGATATTGATTATACAAAATATGATTTTAAAGACTCTACAGAAATGTATGTTCACCTAAGTAAGAAAGGAATTTCCAAGAACACTGTAATTGAAATTAGTAAAATGAAAAACGAACCACAGTGGATGCTGGATTTCAGATTACGTTCTTATGAAATTTTTATGCAAAAACCAATGCCAACTTGGGGTGGTGATCTTAGTACTATTGATTTCCAAAATATCTATTATTATGCCAAAGCATCTGATGGTGTAGCAAAAGATTGGGATGACGTTCCAGATAATGTCAAAAAAACTTTTGATAAACTTGGAATTCCAGAAGCTGAAAAGAAATTTTTAGCAGGTGTTGGTGCACAATATGAATCTGAAGTTGTCTATCACAGTTTAAGAGAAGATTTAGCAAAACAAGGTGTTTTGTTTTTAGATACTGACCAAGCCTTAATTGATCATCCTGAATTATTCAAAAAATACTTTGGTAAAATTATTCCTCCAGAGGATAACAAATTTGCAGCACTAAACAGTGCTGTATGGAGTGGTGGCTCATTTATCTATGTTCCAAAAGGTGTCCATATCGACATGCCTTTACAAGCATACTTTAGAATTAACGCAGAAAACATTGGTCAATTTGAAAGAACACTAATCATTGTTGACGAAGGCGCAGAAGTACATTACATCGAAGGTTGTACTGCTCCTGTATATTCTTCTGAATCACTTCACTCTGCTGTTGTTGAACTTGTTGCACACAAAGATGCAAAATTGAGATATACCACTATTCAAAACTGGAGCTCTGATGTTTACAACCTTGTAACAAAACGTGCTTATGCATACGAAGGTGCAACCGTTGAATGGATTGATGGAAACATTGGAAGTAAGTTAACAATGAAATATCCTGGCGTATATCTTATGGGCGAAAGAGCTTATGGTGAAACACTATCTATTGCATTTGCAGGTAAAGGTCAACACCAAGATACTGGAGCTAAAATGGTACATCTTGCACCAAACACAACTTCTAAAGTTACATCCAAATCTGTAAGCAGATTAGATGGTCGTTCAACTTATAGAGGAATGTTAAACGTTGCAAAAGGTGCAACTGGTGTAAAATCCACTGTTAGATGCGATGCATTGTTAATGGATGATACTTCAAAAACTGATACTTATCCATATATGGTAATTGATCAAGAGGATGCAACAATCACTCACGAGGCTACTGTTGGAAAAATTGGAGATGAACAAATTTTCTATCTTATGTCTAGAGGATTTAGTGAAGAAGATGCATTATCATTAATCGTTAACGGATTTATGGAGCCATTTACAAAAGAATTGCCAATGGAATATGCAGTTGAATTAAACAGACTCATTAAATTAGAAATGGATGACTCTGTGGGATAAACTCCCAATCTTTATCTGATTAATCATGTCTCAAGAAATACTTTCAAAACTAAATACTTCTCATGTTGAAGAAATTTCTTCATCCATGAATGAGCCTGAGTGGTTAAAAAATTATAGAAAAAATTCTTTATCCATTTATGATAGTCTTCCAATTGAGACATCTCCGTTATACAACAAGTATACTGATGCAAAAAAAATGGATCCTGAAAAAGTATCTCTTTCAAACACTACTACTGAAACAGTACCTGCTTTTCTTAACAAAAGATTAGGTGAATTAGAAAATGAAATTTGTATTATTCAAATTGGAACTAATATTCATAGAATTAATCTACCTGATGAATTAAAATCAAAAGGTCTTGTGATTTCTTCAATCTCTGACGCTATTCAAAATAATTTTGAATTAGTAAAAAAGGCATTAGAGGCATCAGATTCTGGTGATGATAAATTTACGGCTTTGAATAATGCTGCTTTTAATTCTGGAATATTTATCCACATACCACGTAATTTTATTTTAGATAAACCCATTTACTTTTTGACATGCCTTTCTGAAGATGGACATTCAACAATTTCTAGAAATATTATTTTTGCAGATGAAAGTAGCAAGTCTACACTTGTTCAAGAATTGTATTCTGCAAATATTCAAACGCAGCAAGCATATCTTGAATTAATGAACACCAATGTTGCTGCAAATGCTCAATTGGATGTTACTACTTTACAAATGATGGACCAACATGCTGTAACTTTTTCAACAAAACGTACTGACCTGGGACAAGATGCTAAAGTAAATTGGTATTCTGGATTATTTGGTTCAATGCTATCTCGATATAAAATTGAATATTTTCTTAATGGTTCTGGTGCATCCTCAAATGATTCTGAAGTTATTTTTGGAAATAATGAACAATCCTTTGATATTCAAACTAATGTAAATCACGAAAGCCCATCTACTGAAGGTCGTGTAGTTGAAAAATCTATTCTTCGAAATAAGTCTAAATCTCTTTTCAAAGGAATGATCAGAATTAAGGAAAATGCATCCAAATCAAATTCTTTCTTATCTGGTCGTTCAATTTTATTAGATCCTGATGCAAAATCTGATGCAATTCCTGGATTAGAGATATTTACCAATGATGTAAAAGCAACTCACTCTGCATCTGTTGCACAAATTGACGAGGAACAACTCTTCTATCTAAAAACTAGATGTCTTAGTCATGCAGAAGCTGAAAGAACTATTGTTGAGGGTTTCTTAGAACCTCTTTCAAGAAAGATGTCTTTTCAAGTTAGAGCATGGATTGCATATCTTATTGAATCTAAATGGGACAATCGTGAACTTACTATTAACACAGATGAGGAATTAGCAAAGTTTGTTGAAATTGAAGAAACTCGTTATGATGAAAATTCTGAAGTTGAGCAACACTACAAGTATCGGTGATTTTTATGTCTGAATGGATTAAGGCCTGCAACTTAGATCAAGTGAAAAAAGGCGAATTATTTGGTTTTGTTAAAAATGATATGAAACTTCTCATAGCAAATCTTGATGGCACAATTCATGCTACTGATTTAATTTGTACTCATGCTGATGCAGATCTTTCTACTGGATTTCTGAGCAAAGAAGGTGTTAGATGTCCATTACATCTTTCAGTTTTTAATTTAGTTAATGGTAAACCAAATAACCTTCCAGCTGAAACTGCTCTTAAAGTATATCCAGTTAAAATTGATAACAACGAAATTTTTGTGGAGGTTTAAAAATTGCAAAGTACTGAAGACTCTTTTGAAAATCTTAGAAACGACTTTCCAATTCTAAAAAGAACTGTTAGGGATAACAAACGTCTTGTTTATCTGGATAATGCATCTACAACTCAAAAGCCTAATCAGGTAATTGATGCTATTACTGATTACTATAGAAACCATAATGCAAATATCCATCGTGCAGTATATGCCCTTGCTGAAGAATCAACTGAAGCTTATGAGGGAGCTAGAGATAAAATTGCAAAATTTGTTAATATTAAAAATCGCCAAGAACTTATTTTTGTTAGAGGCACTACTGAAGCAATTAATTTAGTTGCATATGCATGGGGACGACCTCATATCAACGAAGGTGATATTATTGTCACCACCGAATATGAACATCATAGTAATATCGTCCCATGGCAATTGCTTACCCAAGAAAAACGTGCAAAATTAGAATATATTGGAATGAATGACGATGGACAATTAAATTTAGATGATCTTGATAAATATCTTGCAACTGGTAAAGTAAAACTTGTAACTTTTAGTTTGATGTCTAACGTTCTTGGAACTATTACCGATGCTGCAAAAATTATTGCAAAATGTAAGGCTGCAGGTGTTCTTACTTTGATTGATGGTGCACAAGCCGTACCTCACATGAAAGTTGATCTTGATACTTTGGGCTGTGATTTCTTTGCATTCTCTGGACACAAAATGTTGGCTCCTACTGGAATTGGTGTTTTATGGGTTAGAAAATCTGTATTACAAACAATGAATCCATTTCATGGTGGCGGTGATATGATTAGAGAAGTTCACAAGTATGAAACTACTTGGAATGATTTACCTTACAAATTTGAAGCAGGAACTCCAAGTATTGCAGAAGTTATAGGATTTGGAGCTGCAATTGACTATCTTACAAAAATTGGAATGGATAATGTGAGACAACATGAAATGGAATTAACTCAATACGCTATAGATGAACTTTCAAAAATTCCTGGACTTGAAATCTATGGAACTAAAGATATTACAAAACGTGGCGGTGTCATATCATTTAATTTCGCAGATGTACATCCTCATGATGTTGCTGACATTATTGATAAAGAAGGAATTTCATTACGTTCTGGTCATCATTGTGCTCAAGTATTGATGGAGAGACTAAACGTTGCTGCAACTTCTAGAGCCAGTTTCTATATTTATAATACAAAGGCTGATGTTGATGCCCTGATCAATTCATTAAATATAGTGGCCAAGGTGTTTAAGTTATGAGCGGCACTGACATCTACCATGAAATGATTGTTGATTATTCAAGAAACCCTATCAACTATGGAGAAATTGAAAATCACGACGTTACGTTTCATGATTCCAACCCCCTATGCGGTGATAGTATTGACATTGATATGAAAATAGACGATAACAAAGTCACTGATATTAAATTTCATGGAAAAGGATGTGCAATTTGCATGGCCTGCTCTTCTGTTCTAACCGAGATTACTAAGGGAAAATCTCTTGATGATGTAAGAAAAATTGAAAAAAATGATGTGCTAGGCGAATTGGGATTAGAACACTTACAAGCTGTTAGAATTAAGTGCGCATTACTTTCTCTTAAGGTGCTCAAATCTGCATTGTATACCTATCTTGGTTCTAATCTGGATGATGAAACAGGTGTAGATACGCTAAAAACAGAGGCCGAGAATCTGTATTAGTATGAGTGATTTTACACCTTTAATTCCAATTCCATTACAAATAAGAAAAATTATCTTTGAAAAATTTAACGACACTGATACAAAATTTACCAACGATCAAATTTTTGAAATCCTCAAATCCGATGGTGACATTGACTCTTCTTGGATAATTGATGACACTGAATCTTTGTTCAATGAACTTTGTGATTCTGGTCTTACAAGAAACATAGCTCAGAATTTCACTACTATTTTTCTAAAATTATTTGATACTGTTGAAAAACTTCACTGTAATTCTTGTAGTAACGATATCTATCTTGGAACTGCTGAAGAAAGAACTTGTCCCAACCCTTCTTGTAAATCTTCTATTTAGATCTGTATTTTTCTGCAGCATCTTCCAATGCCTTCATCATTGGAAGCTTTTCTCCCGTTAGATATAGTACCAATGCCCCGCCTGCAGTACTGATGTGATTAATTTTATCTGCTAATCCTTGTTGCTTTAATGCCGTTGTTAAATGTCCGCCACTGACAATTGTCGTTGCCATTGAATTTGACACTGCCGTAAGCATTTGTGTTGTTCCATATTTGAAATTCTCTTTTTCAAAAAATCCTGCAGGACCGCTGATGAAAACAGTTCCAGCACCTGCAATTAATTTTGAATAATATTCAATTGTTTTAGGACCTAAGTCAAAAATTTTATCTTCCTTTTCTATCTCTCTAACATCCATTTCTACTCTTTGACCATCTTTATCAATTGCAACATCTACTGGAGTTGCAAATACGTCAGGGTAATCTCCAATCAATGAATGAGCTTTTGCTACTACTTCATCTTCATTTTTAATTCCTAGTGGCGACTTAATTCTGGCCTGAGCACGCATGAACACATTTGCAATTAACCCTGTAAGTAAAACATGGTCTGCCCTTCCATTTTGAATTAGCAATTTTATTGCCTCTAATCTGTCTGGCACTTTGGATCCTCCTAGAATAATTACGTGCGGTGCCTTTGCAACTGTCATTATTTCATCCAAATTCCTCACTTCCCTTTCTACAATTCGCCCTGCACATGCTGGTAGTACTTGCGTAAATCCTACGATTGACGGATGTGATCTGTGTGCACTTGGAAATGAATCCAATACACAAAGATCAAATAGTTTTGATAACCTTGACACCATTATTGTTTTTGCGGCATTTTCTGGTTTAAATTCATAATTTTCTTCAGCACATAATCTTAAGTTGTCTAAAAGTAATATTTCTCCATCTTCTAAATTTTTAATTGCATTTTGTGCGGCTTCTCCAATGGCATCTTCAACATATTTTATTTTTCTATTCATTAATTTTTCAAGGACTTCTGCATGCTTATTCATCCCTGTATACTCGTTATTTCCTACTCTTCCTTGATGTGATGCTATTACTACTTTGGAATCTTTTAATGATTCTAGAGTTTCAATTGCCTCTTCAATTCTTTTTGTACCCAGAATTTCATTAGTTTCTGGATCTATGGGACAATTCATATCCATTCTAACAAAAACCGTTTTCCCCTTTAGATCAAAGTCATCTAATGTGAGTATTTTCACAATTTTTCTAGTATATCCTTGGTTAAAATCTTTGAGCCGATCATAATTATTGTTATGGGTTTTGTCTGCGTTGTGCGGCTTATTTTTTAAAAGTTATGTATTAATGTAAATTAAACTGTATATTGTTGAGGTTTAATTAATTGAAAAATTGGCTTTTTGATATTCGGTCGCGTTCTTTTGTCTTATTGACTGCACTCTTCCTTTTTTTGACATCCCTTGTATTTTTTGAATTAACTGATGATTTTGATCAAAATGTAATTCTATTCTTTTCAGAGAATGTCGGAAATTCCACTTTAGACCTTGTTATGCAGTATGTTACAGAAAGTGGTGATGTTTTCAACATGATGATGTTTGCGATTATAATATTATTGATTCCAAAAACCCGAAGAGTTGGAATTACCCTTTTAATTTTGATTGTAATTTCTACGCTTCTTACTGGATACATCAAATGCGGTGTCGACAGGGATAGACCTGGTTATGATTATCTTGGGGTTGAATTCCCCGTACAAATTAGTCGTGATACATTTGCATTATTTTGTGAAGGTGGTTTTGACGCTTCATACCCTTCTGGCCATGCAGCTAGATCAATGATTTTTGCAATTATTTTGGGCTATGCACTATCTGAGAGATTCCCTCGCGGCGCATATTTGATATTCATTTATCCTGCAATGATCTCTCTTAGTAGAGTGTATGTTTTACAACATTTTCCTATGGATGTAATTGGCGGAACTATAATCGGTGTGATGCTTGCTGGCGTTATGGCAAATAGAACAAAATTATATCAAATTTTTGATAAATCAAAAACCTAGTTCTGTTAGAGTTGAATTGTCAATTAAAACAATTGCAAAATGGTCTTCATTATGATGATAGGTCCAATACTTTACATCCCTTGTTTCATTTTTCTGTCGAAGTCCTTTTGTTACACCCGTGGTAACTGTATACCCTATTCTTTTTGCAATTTTAGTTTCTTTTGGCATTAAAACTTTGTAACCTGCTTTTTTATCCTTAAATCCTAAATTTACCATGTCTTCTACTGCTTGCACTGCCTCATTTTCATTTTTTACATCATATGTTTTTGATATTGGCAGATCTTTTGGATGAAAATCCATGGTTTTACTAAACTATTGTCACTAATATTTTTTAAAAAAATCCTTTTTTTCCATTAATGTTAGTTAATTTTCTTAACCCAAAAGTCAAATCCTGATCATGTTAACAACTTAATCTCCTCCTTTATTTGAGATAGACATTGGAGTCATTAGAACAAACAGTAATTCAATTACGTCAAAAAAAGAAAGCAGCAATACAAGCAAAACAAAATGCTGAGAACGAACTGCGTCTACTTCAATCTGTTGAAAAACGTTCTTCCACTGGATTACATAATGTTGATAAAAAAATTGAATCTGAGAAAGAGGATGTTTCAGATGTTTCAGATAATCTTGCTAGAAAAAATGCTCAAGTTGAAAGTATTCAGAGATTGGTATCTTTTGCTGAAGACCGTATTAATGCTGAAAAAGAGATAATTGAACAAACTGAACAAGAAATTGAATTTGCTGAAACTCCTGAAGAAAAACAAAGTGCTGAGGCTAGATTACGATCATTAAACAGTCATCTGCAGGAATTAATTTCTGAAATTAAAATTAGACAAAAAACACTAAAAAAAATAACTGGTGAAGTTTCTACATTTGATGAACTTAAATCCAAAATTACAACCCAAATTAAAAAACAAACTCAATCAAAACCATCTCTACGTACTAAGTTAACTACCAGCCATAAAACTGCTGTAAAGGTTATGCAAGAAATTGAGAGAATAACCAAATCTGAAGAAAATATT
>JAOKTA010000019.1 GCA_028335865.1 Candidatus Nitrosopumilus sp. | reverse complement strand
AAAGTTGGATGTAGACACAAAAAACTTTTCAAAATTATTAGAATTTTTACCAGTTAAAATTAATTTAAATTGATATTTCTCGTCAGTTGGAATAAAAATTGATTCTTGATAAAGTCCATGTGGTGCTAAAATACCAAGATATTTTTCATTGACTCCAATATTTGAAAATATTTCTTTTCCAGATGAATCTGTAATACCGTAAACAAACAACATATCAGTTACAGGCACATTATTTTCGTCAAAGAAAGAAAATGTAAAAGGTATTTTTTTACCAGAATTTAATTTAGAATCCCAAGATACATTTCCAATAAAATTATTATCAAAAGAAAATTTTAATTCATTTAGATTTATTTTTTCACCAGATAAAATTTCTAATTTCAGTATATCTTCATTAGATTCTAAATTTAATTTATTTTTAATTTTTAAAAGATCTTCAGAAGGAATATTAATTTTCAGAAAATTTTTATTTGGATCAGATATGTTAAATTCAAAAAAATCATGATCAAGGATTATGTCATTAAGAGAAATAATTAAATCATATTCTTGTTTGATGGATGAAAAATCTTTTTCAAATAAAATTATTTGGCTAAGATTAGAATTATGCTCATTCCAAGTAAAAGGTACATCATATGAAATTTTATCTAATGCTTCATCATAACTAAAATTAGATATTTCACCATTGTGGGATTTTACAGATATTGGAAATTCTTGAGCAGATGCAGTTTTAATTTCAAAAATTTGTTTGTCAGGAAGATGTAGGAAAGTTTCAAAAAGTAAATCCTGTGTGGTCAAAGTTTTAGGGGTTGTTGCACCTACAATGGAAACTTGAACAGAATATTGTCCACTTTTATCAAAAATTGGACCTTGAATTGTAGGTAATGAATCTCCTCGAGCATAATATCCGCCAGCAATAGCGTGTTTTTCACCATTGTATACGGTACATTTCCAAAGATCTTTTTCAAGACATCCAGTTGTAGGCTTAATTGTTAGATCTAATGTGCCATCCTCATCATAGAAATATTCACTGGCAACTAAATTATCATCTTGGAAAATCTGAACTCGATACGTTACACTTGGAATATTTAGATTAGTTTCAATATCAAAAAATCTAATGGATAGATTGGTAGTTTTAGAATCACCATAACTAAAATCTTCAGGAAAAAGAGTTGTACTAACTGCAACTTTGAATCCATCAAGATCAATTGGAGGTGAAAGAGATCCTGAATGATGTTGTGCATACGCAGGGGAAATACTAATAACAAAAAGTGCTGCAAAAAGTATTAAAATATAATTCATAGTCATAGTTATACAGATTTTAAAGTTATTAAAATATAATTGTAAATAATCAAGATATAATTTTACGATAAGTGTGTCCACACAAGTTACAAGAGATTCGAATTGACTTTACAGATGTTCGTCCCAAACGAATTCTAGAATTAATTCCAGGGGCAATGAAGGATTTACATTTTTTACAGAAAACCATTCTAAGATAGTAGGGCATTCGAATTTTATATTTACTACTTATTCTACGAGCAATAGAAGCTTGACGTTGTGATAATTCAGGATCTGTTCTTGCATTAGCAATGGCATTATCAACAAGAATTTGCATTCTTTCCATTGCAATTTTGTACACCATAGGCTTCATAATAATTTTTTAAAAGTAGAGCTAAAAATTAGTTCTGATTATAACAAGTAAAATGCAGTCAGCGGGATTCGAACCCGCGTCACAGGGTTGGAAACCCCGAATACTAACCAGGCTATACTATGACTGCGATAAGGAAAAAATCAAATTTCCTACATAAAAATGGTTTTTTCGTACTCATATAGGATTCTAGATGTAACAACATGTCCTTCAAATGATTCATTTCCAACAGAATATAGATCAGTAATTTTATTTTGAACTGAATCAGAAAAATGACCTTTTTGAAATCCTCCAAGTACAATGCAAGAGTTATCTGAAATTTGTGCTGCAATTTTTTCATATGAACTTAATTCACCTTCAGTAGAAAAACCAACAATCTTAGATGGTTTAATTTCACCTAGTAATTCTGAAAATGTTTGCTCTTTAATTTCAAGTAATATCTCATTATTTGCAATAATTTTTTTTTCTTGATATAACTTTTCCATTACACCTTGAAATCTATGATATGATTTTGGAAGATGAACATTTTTTCCAAAACGTATTACTTTATCATCAATAGTATGAACAAATAGATTTAATTTATTTTCAAGATATAGAGGAATTGTTGTAGCTTCAAGTATTGAAAAATGAACAATATCTGGACGTCCACGTTTAATTTCATTTTTAATTCCTTTCATTGCTGCAAAATGCCAAGAATTATCCAATAGAATTTCTGAAGAATGCTTTCCTAATTTTCTTGCATGTGAAATAACTGACGGATGATCTTCTAATTCGTAAGGAACAAGTTCTAATGCAGATTCAGAAATAATTAATGAAATCATTTTAATTCAACATTTCAATTTGATTTATAAATTCATTCCATCCAGATTTATGATTTTGATCAATAGTAACAATTCCAGCATTGCAATTATACTGATTTAATCTTTCAATTATATGCTCACTTGTACCAAAACTGGAACCCCCACCCACAGTTATTGTTTTATCACCAATTTTTTGATCTTTAACAACACAAGTGCCTACTTCTTGATCAACATACCTATACCAAGTTAAAAATTCAATTTCGGACTCATTTTGAGCATAAAAATTAAACAATTCTTTTATAAAATTTTGTTGAGAAGTAGAATCACCATTAACAAAGTCTGAAGTGCTCCAACTTATCTCAAAAAATCCAATTTTTTTATTTGGTATAATTTCAAATATTTTATTTAAATCAGTTATAGATTCCTCAGGGGTTTTATTAATTTCATTTGTAGTATCAGTGGGAGTATATGAAAATGCAACAAAATCTCCAATTGCTAAATCAGTTACAATATGTTCTAAATTTTTATTGATTACATGGTGCAATGCAAATGAATTTCCAATTTGAACATCAGGATGTTTTTCTTTTATTCTATCATAAACATTAGAAAATAATTCTTTATAAACTGGAATTTTTTGTTCATTATAACGAAATTGTGATTCGGTTTCACCAGCAATAACAATTGAATCCACTATATCATATCGTGAAAGAATTACATCTAAAGTATTTACAAGTTCATCTTCATTAATTAGTAATAGTGTAGGATTACCAATCCAGGGTGGAAAGGGTCCTAATGAATCTCCATTAATTATTGAAAAATATAGAGTAACTTTGAGATTATTTTTTTCATTTAATCCCATCATAATATCAGATTGAGTCCAATCAAATTTTCCTTCTACAGGTTCAATTATGTTCCAAAATAGATAGACATTACTTCGACCAATTCCAGTTGATGATGCATCTGTAAAAATTTCATCAATTTGTTTTAGTGAGACTGATGAAGTAGGTGAATTAATTACTAATCCAATTTTTTCATTATTTTTTTGAGTAGTTTCTGAAGAGGGTGAAATTAACATTAAAGCTGCTACGATAACTATGAAAGCAGTAACAATTACGCCTATAATCTTCTTATCCATGAAAATTAAAAAGTGAAAGAAAGTAAAAAAGTTGCGATTCTGTTATCTATCCAGAAGTACAACCGCTGTATCCACACTCAATGCAGATACTGCAACCCTCTACAAATACAAGATTGTTTTTACATGTTGGACAGAGACGATCCTCTGAAACTTCTTCTTGTTTTTGAGGTGCAATCTGAATGTCTTCATCATGAATTTTGATTGCTAATGATGCACCAACTTGTGTTTTGATGTATGGGTTTGTAACATTTTCGTGAATGTAAGACAACATGTATTCACTAGGTGCAACTTCAAATGTTTTTTGTGCATTTTCACTAGTCATGTGAAGAACTTGTTTATGTCTAGAGCCGTCACGATAAACAGTCATTCCTTTTAGTCCAAGTTCATGTGCTAACAAGTATGAAGATTTGACATCATCAACAGTTACATCGTATGGCATGTTGATTGTTTTTGCGATTGCATTTCCAATCCAATCTTGCCAAACACTTTGAGCCATAAGATGATCAGCCCAGTGAATATCCATTGCAGTTACAAAGACATCTTGCATCCATTGTGGAATTTCATCAATTCCTTTTACAGAGCCATAATTGTCTGCAATTTTCTCAAGAAGTTCTTCGCTGTATAGACCGTTTTCTTTAAGGGCTGCTTCAAGAATCTTGTTTGTGTAAAAGAATCTTCCAACAGTTACTCTCTTTTCAAACACTAGAGCAAATGCAGGCTCCATTCCATTTGAACAATCTGCAATCATAGAAAGTGTACCAGTTGGTGCTACGGTAGTAGTTAGTACATTTCTAATTCCATGTGTTTTGATTTTTTCAATTAATGGACCCCATTCAAATGAATGCTTATCTTTTGACTTCTCATAATATCCAGATATTGGGATTTTGCCCTCAGGGTATTCAGTCTTTGAACAAAGTGGGAATTCACCACGAGAACTAGCAAGGGCTACACTTTCTTCCATTGAATAGTATGTTAGTGCTTCAGATAGTTTTGATTGTAGTTCATAACCTTCTTTTGAATTGTATGGAATTTTGAGTTTATACAATAGATCGGCTACTCCCATGACTCCAAGTCCAATTCTTCTAGAATCTTTTGAAGCTACGTTGATTTCTGGGACTGGATAGTGATTTACATCGATAATATTGTCCAAGAATCGTGTTGTTTTTCTAATTATTTCCTCATATCCTTGCCAATCAAATTCAAATGAACCATCAGCTTGTTTTTGAACATAATTTACCAGGTTAATGGATCCTAGATTACATGATTCGTATGGGTAAAGACTTTGTTCACCACATGGATTTGTAGCTCGTAATGGAGCTTGTCTTGCTTTAGCAAATACATTGTATTTGTTAATTTGATCAAAGAAGATCAAACCAGGTTCTGCACTTTTCCATGCAGATAATGCAATTAAATCAATTAATTGATGTGCATTAATTTCTTTAACTGGTTTTCTGTCACTTGGACTACGTAAAACATAATTTCCATCTTCAGTATTTACAAGTGCATTCCAGAAATCCTCCCAAATACCAACACTAACGTTGAAATTTTCCAAAACGCCAGGTTCTGTTTTATTTGTAATGAATTTTTCAACATCAGGATGCCATGCTTCAATGATTCCCATGTTTGCACCACGTCGTTTACCACCTTGTTTAACAACTTCAGTGACAGTGTTGATGATGTTCATAAAAGATACTGGACCAGATGCAACACCAGATGTAGATGCTACAATTGCACCTTCTTCACGAAGATCAGAATAATTAATTCCGACTCCACCACCTGACTTGAAAATTAATGCAGCGTCAGAAGTAGATTTCATAATCTCTTCCATGCCGTCATTCATTCCAAGAACAAAGCATGCTGAGAGTTGTCCTAATCTTCCACCGGCATTCATCATTGTCGGTGAATTTGGCAAAAAGTTTTGTGCAGTCATCATCTCAAAGTATTCAGTGATTCTTTCAGAATAAACTTCAAGTTTTTTTCCTGCTAGTAGTGTTAGAAGATCTTTGAAACTTACTTTCATCTGACCTTTGTTTGCAAGTGCTACATAGTGATTGATTAAGGATCTAAAATGCCACTTGTTGAAGAAATAATCTCCTACTTTGAATTTATAATCAAAAGCATCTAATTTTTCAAGATAAGACTTTGCTTCCTCAACATCTTGCGTATTATTTCCGGATTTCTCAAAGATTTGAGAGTCATAAAGAATATCCCCAATTCCAACTAGAATTGCAACTCTCTCAAACATTTGAGTTGGTGACTCTATAATTTCACTTTTTGAATTTCTAAATAGGTATCTTGAGGCCAAAACCCTTAGACAATTAAGATCAAATTTCTTAGAAACTGGATCAAGAGATTTTATATTTAAAACCCTCTTTTTCTCATCTCGTAGTTTCCGTCTTTCATGTCGGTAGACTATGTAAGATTTAGCGATATCACTATTGCCGCTATCAATTAAAGTTGATTCTACAATATCTTGGATGTCTTCTACTGTAGGGGCTCTAGAACTTGTAAATCCTTGCTCAACAAGTTTGTTAAGTACGTCTCCAGCGAGTTTATCTGCAACACCACGGTCGGCTTTAGAGGTGGCTGCTAATGCCTGAAATATGGCATTTGAAATTTTATCTAAATCGAAAGCCGTAACTGTACCACTACGTTTACGGATCTCATTGATCGTATTTTCTATTTGTGAATTATCCATAACAATGTCTCCACGATAGTAAGAATACTAGTCTCTATAAACCTTGAATGAAAATTAGTTAAAATTTTAGTGGAACATATTTGACAACGCTCCAACTAGTGTTGGAGGGGAGGCATATGACCCAATATACAATACGAGTATCGCAGTAACCAATGAAGCAAAACACACATCTTAATAATTAGAAAATCATTATTGTTATTCTAAATACGATGATCGCATTAAGTTAGAACGGTGAACTAGAATATTAGAAATCTATACGATGTAGGGAGATTTACATTTTGGGCACTTATCTTCAAATGGTTCATCTTTAAATCCACACTCACCACAGATAGCAGTTTGTCTAACAAGTTTGAAAGACGGAACCAGTTCAGCTGTTTTTTCAATTAACTTTTTAATTTCATCAACTTTCAAATGCTTGTCAATATCCAAAGTTACAAGCAATCCACCATTAAGTAATTTAGAGATTTTATTAGATTCAGAGATAATTTCACTTTTTGGAGTATACTCATCAATATCTGAAGAATTAAGCACTGTGCCTTGGGAATAAAAGTCAGTTTCCATTGAATTAAGACTAGAATTTTTACCATATTTTTCACCATCTAATTTTGCAAAACGAGATGAACCTTCATTCTCAGTCATACAAATAGTAACATTGTCACCTAATTCTTTGCCTTTTTTAGATCCCACATCAATTGCAGTTGCAATAACTTTGTGAACAATAGCACGGCCATCTTTGTTATCCTTGAATCCTAGTATGTTAAAGACAGATTCCTTTAGTCCAACTAAATTTATGACTAGAGATACGGAACTTCTTTGCATATATTGAGTATTTTTAGCCAATATTGGATTTAATCCTCTTCGGGTTAAATCTGCAAGTTCTTTCTTTCTTAATGCCATTGAAGCAAGTGTTGGCTTCATCAATAATGCTAATCTTGCCCTAAAGTAAGTTTCATCTTTATTTGATTCAAATGCTAATCTTGGAAGATTTATTGAAACAGACTGTAAAGTAATTGCAAGTAGACCAGTATCTTTTGTAGATCCATTTGTAACGCCGTTACTAGATGTTTGGCCTTTAGCAATCATTACTTTTCCACCAAGCAACAATATTTCAGATATAGATTGTGAAACATCAGATAACTTTCCTTTTTCATTATCAATTATCAAACCAACTTTTGGAATTGGTGTGATATGGACATAATTTTTGTATGCATTGATAATTGAATTAATTATTTTTGTATCAGTTCCCAATTGTAATCTAATTGAAATGTTTGTACTGACTTTGTTATACTTGGAAGTAGTAGAGGCAGTTGCAAATGCGTTAGTTAGTTTTTGTTCAAGTTCTGGAAGAGACTTTGAATGTTTGGAAAATAATGCAACTAATCCGTCAAGTACAATTTCTTGTGAGGCTTCTTTTGAAAGAAGTGAAATGATTATAGACAATGAACTTGTAATGTCATCAAGTTGTTTTGATGCAGGGGTTCTTGACACATCAAGATATTTTCCACCAAGATCAATTCCATCATCAATTAATTCTTTAACGTTAACAAATAGTGTATCAGGAATCATAGACCAAAGTCCAGGATTAGAAATATGCAAATCGCCAGACAAATGAGAGTCAGCTACATCTTTTGGTAAAACATTGGTCAGTAGACGTTCGGCAAATATTTTTTGTCCAGCATTAAACAAAATACCTTCAGTACCATTATCAACATCATCTAGATTAGAAACCATTTCTTGGACATCATAAACAGGCATACCTAGTCGTGAAAGTTTATTTCTATACTCTTCGTGACCATGTTCCAAAAGAACTGAATTTACCATTTCTCGAATAACTGCGCCTGTAAGATATGTAATTTGATATTTGTAAATTCTATTTTCAACTTCTTCAGTGATTTTTTGTGCCAATTCTAATGGAAGGCTACCTTCACGAACCAATGATTGAATAATTTTATGGGAATTAAACTCCTCAATGGATTCACCAGATGTTCTAACATACATTTTTCCACTTTCAATAATGGATCTTTCCTCAATTTGTCGAGCTAAACTTAGAACAAGTTTTCCAAGATTTGTTATAGTATAGCGTCTTTCAGATTTGTTAAGTGCTACAAGTGATTGTCTAAGTAATTTTCTTAAGTGATATGCAAATTTTCCACTTTCTTTTTTAGATTTGAATCCTGCTAATGATTTTAGTTCAGAATAAGTTAAAGGTCCTTTTGAATTTAAAATTCTAAGAATATCAATTCTGTTGGGACTTGCCATAACAGAGAAGATCATTCTCACACGTTTTGATGTAGATTGTAAAATACCGCCACGTTTTGGATCAGAATCATCGTCCATATCAGAATCTAAATCTAAATCAGAATCTACATCATCATCAGAATCTAAATCCATTGTCAATTCATCTTCACTCATTGTCATGACTAAAACTAACTTAAGGAGTAAATAAGACTTGTGACTAGAGCAATTTTTTTTAACAAAATAATAAAAAATTTAATAAAAAAATCTTGCTAGGATCATTTTTCTTGAACATCTAATGAAAATTCAGATGTAGAAAGTTTTTGTCCACAAGATGGGCATTTACCATTAGAAGGATTCAAGACATCTTTTAATGATTTTAACATCTTCATAGTAACTATCTTTTCACCACATTTACCACATGTTATTTCTACAGACATGAAATAATGGGATTTACAAAATAATTAAGAAATAGTTCTGATTTTTTTTAATAATTGAAATAAATTATTTTACTGTTTTTCAACAATAATTCCGCGTTCATCGAAATCAACAATTTTGGCTCTTGTGCCGACAGGTAAATCTGCAGGGGTTGCAATTCCGCCCATAAATCCAGAAATTCTCAAATCTGTGTCATCTAATTGAAGTATAACAAACGCATATGGGGTATATTTCTCAAATCCTGCAGGAGCCACGGTAATTATAGTATAGGTTGCAATTGAGCCTACACCGTTTAGTATAGAATCTTCAAATCCCTTACTACCACATTTTTCACAATAATAGACATTTGAAAGGTGAAGTAGTCCACAACTAGTACATTTGTGAGTCAAGACCTTGCCTTCCTTTACATTTTCAATAAATTGTTCTTTAACAGACATTTTACACACTTTGAAATACATGAACTGCACAACTTGCACCGGTTGCACCGAAATTATGAGTTAAACCAATTTTTGCATCTTTAACAGTTCTTGCACCTGCTTTTCCAGTTAGTTGATCAAAGACTTCTACGACTTGACCAACACCTGTTGCACCAATTGGATGTCCTTTTGATTTAAGACCACCTGAGGGATTAATTGAAATGTCAGAATTTAATTTTGTTCTATCTTCACGAATAGCTTGAATGCCTTGTCCCTTACCAAAGAATCCTAAATCTTCAGTGTCAACAACTTCTGCAATTGTAAAACAATCATGTACTTCTGCAAAATCTACATCCTTTGCAGTTATACCGGCCATGTCGTATGCAGCTTTTGCTGCAATTTTTGTACTTGGTATTGTTGTCATATGTTCACGTCCTTGTAATGCAGCAGGTGAGCCACCTCTACCAGAGCCAATTACTTCCACATAATCACCACCGTGTGCTTTAGCAAATTTTTCAGAGCAAAGAACTACAGAACTTGCACCGTCAGAGAAAGGACAGCAATCATAAAGTTTTAGTGGACTTGCAACAACTGCAGAGTTCATCACATCATCAATTGTAATATTTTTTTGTAAGTGAGCTTTGGGATTTAGCAATCCGTTTTGATGGTTCTTTACTGCAACTTTTGCAAAGTCTTCTTCAGTTGCATCAAATTCTGTCAAGTAAGCTCTTGCCATGGATGCAAAAAGTCCTGGAAATGATGCACCAGCTTGACCTTCGTAAAAGAAATCTGAACAATATGCAAAGTAAGTTGTTGTCCAATCAGTTCCAGTGTGAGTTACTTTTTCAACACCAGAAACAATAAGACAGTCATAAAATCCTGCAGCTACATTTGCAAATGCCTCTCTAAAGGCAACAGAACCGCTTCCACATGCAGATTCTATTGATAATGACGGTTTATCTGAAATTCCTAAATTACTCATTAAAACAGGACCAAGATGTACCTGCTTGTCAGCTACTCCAAAAACGTTAGAAATGTAGGCTGCTTTGATATCTTTTGGATCAATTCCTGCGCTATCTATGGCTGCAACTGATGCCTGAGTAGTAATATCGCCTATACTATCGGCTAATTTTCCATATTTCGTGCTACCAGCGCCAAGAACACAAACCTTTTCCATAAATCTCACTGACCAAATTCCCTATAAAAATTGTTTTAGTAAAATCAACATCAGAAAATGCTAAAGAAGAAAAGAAGAGTAAAAACAGTTCAAATTAAAAAAATCACTGTTAGACACATAATCAAAATTACAAAATCTAAAACAGAGATTTTCAAAAAAGAGATCGCCCAGTACTTGGATAGTAATGGATTTCTTTCATGGTCATCAAAAGAAAGAAAATATCTTATTCTTGGAACAAATTCTCCAAAAAAAGGATTAGTGCAATGTCCAGAATGCAAAGTGGGAGAGTTAATGGTAATCAGATCAAGAACCACTAGAAAACGTTTCATGGGTTGTTCTAATTTTTATGATGGATGTAAAGCATCATCGCCATTATTACAAAAAGCAAGAATGCGAGCTACAAAGAAACCATGTGATTTATGTAAATGGCCAATCATAATTTTTCGTTATTCACGAAATCAAAAATGGACTCATCAATGTGCAAATTTTAATTGTGAGAGTAGAATAACTAAGTCTTCAAAGTAGAGTAAGCATCAATTCTTCTACTTTTTAATAATGGTAAAACTTTACGGATTTCTTTTACTTTCTTTAAATCAATGTCAACAAAACCAATTCCTTGTTTCTTTTTCATATCAAGCAAAATTTTTCCATATGGATCAACAACTAAACTTCGTCCACAGTAAATATTTCCGACGTGATCAGGTGCAATTACATAGCATCCATTTTCAATTGCTCGTGTTTTGTTAATTGTAATCCAGTGTTCTTCTTTCATAGGACCATCAACCCAGGCGGAAGGTACAATCAAAACTTCAGAGCCCGCAACAGCAAGCGCTCTTGACATTTCTGGAAATCTCAAGTCATAACATATCATCATACCAATTTTTCCAATGGATGTTCCTACAGGCTTTGCAATTTTTGAGCCTGCAATCATTTTATCAGATTCTTTGAATCCTAATGCGTCATAGAGATGAATTTTACGATATGTAGAGATTACTTTACCTAAATGATCAATCACAAATGAAGTATCATAAACACGATCTATGTTTTTACTTTTTTCATAAAATGAACCTACAACTTGAATATGATTCTCTTTTGCTGCTTGTGAAATAGTTGAAATAAAATTTCCGCTAATTTTTTCAGATAAACTTGCTAACTCTTTAGAAGTTTGGGAAGAATTTGTATGAAACATCATAAATTCAGGAAAAGCACAGAGTGTTGCATTCTTAGAAGATGCTTTTGAAATGTATGAAATAATTTTTTTAAGATTTTCTTCTTTGTTTGTTGATGCTTTGAATTGTACTACTGCTACTTTCATAACATTGAATATATTGATGAGGATAAAAAGATAAAGTTACAGATTTCAATGTAAATATCGGATCATGATTTTTTAATAGAAGATCTGGCACATGTGTTAAAAAAAGAAAATTAAAGTTGGTTTCCTGCTAAAAACCAATTTTCTTTAGGATTATCTTCAAAAACAACAATAACGTGACTTTCTTTTGTTTTCAGAATTTCTACGGCAGATTTTGTAATTGCTTTTGCATATTCCTCTTTTTGTTCCTGTGTTCTACCAGGATACATTGATACTGTAATCAACGGCATGAAGTTTTTTAATTCATTGAAGAATTTATTCTTTCAACTATTGTTATCTGTAATCTGAATCTGAATCATAACCATATCTCGTTCCATATGTAAAATCAGATCTATGCATTTTCTTATACAGATATCCAGTCGCTATACCTATTGCAAAACCGCCAATATGGGCAAGATATGCTACACCTCCTCCAGCTACACCAAATCCGCCAACAAAGAACGGAAGTAGGTTTTGAAAAACTAACCAAAATGGTAGAAACCATCGTGCCTGAATATGCATCATTCTCCAGAAAAATCCTAGCATCAAGAAGGTCTGAATTCTAGTTTTTGGAAAAATTATCAAGTATGCACCCAGTACGCCAGAGATTGCACCAGATGCGCCAACAGCAGGTATTCCACTTGACATATCACCAAAAATATGAACCAGTCCAGCAACAACTCCCCATGCAAGATAAATTCCTAAAAATTTAATTTTTCCAAATTTTAATTCAATGTTGTCACCAAAGATCCACAAGAACAGCAAATTACCGCCAAGGTGAAGTAA
>JAOKTA010000018.1 GCA_028335865.1 Candidatus Nitrosopumilus sp. | reverse complement strand
ACTTCCACTTGGGCTCTTTGTGTTCCTGTAACTTTTCTTCCTATTGGTAAATCTGGACCGATAATCATGATTGCTCCTTTTGCATCTTTATACAAACGTGGATCTTCTTTGCCGCCTGGTACAAATTGTTCAAGTGCTCTTTGTGCAACTGTTGCAGGTGTTGAAATAAATTTCTCAGTTAATTCTTCCCATGCTGGTCTAGTTACTTCAGTTAATTTTTCAATTTCTGGTAATTTTCCTGTTATGTGTATTACTCCTAAAATTTCTCCAATGTTTGTTCGTGCTGTGTTTAACCATCTTTGAACTTC
This sequence comes from Candidatus Nitrosopumilus sp., assembly GCA_028335865.1. Taxonomy (GTDB): domain Archaea; phylum Thermoproteota; class Nitrososphaeria; order Nitrososphaerales; family Nitrosopumilaceae; genus Nitrosopumilus. Next base: position 13,796 of record JAOKTA010000018.1, on the reverse strand, counting down.
TTCAGGATTTTTAATATCTACTATGTGTGAATGGAATTTACTGCTGATATATTCTTGAAGTTCAGTTGGTGTTGTTTGTGATATGAAGCATGCAACTTTTCCCCCATTCTTTTCAATATGCTCCGCTAAAAATTCTACACGTTCTGCATCTGTTTTGTCTGTTGCATCAATTGTAAATACAACAGATTTTCCCGTAAAATTTGGTTGATGCACTCCTGGTGCTGTAGTTCCAATATGTGGTTTAACTGGATAAAATACTCTATCTCCTGGAATTACTTTTCCATTAACAATTTTTGCAATTTCATCATCACACAAATTTAGAACTGTTTCTGCAACTTGTCCTTGAGTTAAGAATTCTTTATTTGCAATCATATGTGATGTATTATTTTGAACTTTTTCTGCAATTGTTTGTATTTTATTTAATAAGTTAGTTAATGTCTCAGTTAATTTAACAACATCTTTTCCATTTGCTAATTTTGTTGCTGCATTTGCAATTCCTTCTTTGATAACTGAATCATCTTCTCCCAATAGTGAAAGTAATTCTTTGTTTGCTGCATCCACTTCTGTTGGATTAAGATCTTCAAATCCTCCAACTCTCATGAATTCTGCTGCTGCTTTTGGATATACTGTTTTGTAAATTCTATCTGAATGAACTGGACCTGGATTTGTTGCAATTGAAATAATTCCTTTATCTGTTAATTCCCATGACATTAATTCTGCTAATCTGTTCTTTGCACCTTGTGCTGCAGTATATGGGCTTCTAAATCTATATGGTCTTTGTTCTAGTGGTTTCTCTTCTGTGAAAAATGTTGAAATTGTAATAATTTTTCCTCCTTCTTTCATTACTTTGAGTGCTTGAACTGAACCCCAGAATGTACCTGTAAGGTGAATTCCGATCGTACTCTTGAATTCATCTAATGATGCATTAGGAAAACATGTGACTGGACCTGAAACACCTGCATTATTGACAATATTATCTACTGTTACATTATCATTTTTTAAATCCTCAAACATCTTATTCATTGCATTTTCATCGCTTACATCTACGCCTGAAAAAATTCTAACACTTGCACCGCTCTGTTTTTCTGCGATAATTGATTCTAGCATTTTAGATGTTTCATCTAATGGCTCCCTTCGTCGGCCTAGTATGATGACACTTGCACCATTTTCAACAAATTTTTTGGCAATGGCTTGACCTATTCCTGTACCGCTTCCTGTGATTAAAGATGTTTTATTTTGAAATTTTAACATAAGTAATTTGCCACATCTTTTGTGATATTTATTTGGATTGATCTTTACCTGCTTTTTTTCTTGATATCTTTATTTGTGGGTATGATGTGATGTTTTTTATGCATGATACAGAATCTGACACATTCATTCGTCAAACATGGCCTGAAAAATTTAGTGACATGTTAAAAGAGATCGGGGTAGATTCTGAGTCTAAAGATATTGCAACTGATGCTGTTGAAACTGATGATTACTATAGTGGATATTTTTCTCAAACTGCAAGGATGGTTACTAACAAAGGGTGTATTGATATTAAAAATTCTAACATTGACGTCGTACAAATTATTCAAAAGGGATAATCATGCCAGATCCGAATCCACTTCCATGGGGCGCACAAGATAGATTTCAAGCACATTTTATTGTTCGAAAAAATGTTGGTATATCTGCTGTAAGTTATACTGCTAAAACTCGTCTTCATACAAAAGGTCATTTTGCTTCAAAAGTTGTTACTAAAGTTGAATGGAACGGTCATGGTGGTTTATCTTTGAAATTAAATGCTGATGATGAACTAAATGATATGATTTCTAAACAATCTGTTAAGGGTGCAACCATCTTTGTTGAACCTACTGACACTGCTGTTAGAATAAGGGGTAAATGGGATAATCATATTTCATTTGGCATCACCAAGGAACTTTTTGAAATTTATGATAGAATCGCTGGACACATAAAATCTGTTTAGGCTTTCCACCAATCTAATCCAAGAAAATCTACTTTGTCTTTTCCTTTAGGAATTGCAAAAATGAATTGTTTTCTAACTGATGATGCAAGTCTCCCTGTAATTGTAATTTCTGTTGCTGGAATTGTATCGTTTCTACCATACACTTGAATCAAGTATGGTGAATGATCAATCCCTGGGCCTTTTTCATAAACTGCAAAATCACAACCAAATTTTATTCCTGGATTAATTATGTATCCTTTGTCCCGAAAATGTTTGTAAACTTGATATTTATTTTCAAAATCAAAATAAGCTTTTTTACCTATTTCAATTAATTCTTCAATTGTTATTTTCTTTTTTAATTTATTAATTATAATTTTTTTCTTTTTTAAAAGATATAATCCTTCAATTAGATCTAAAACTAATGGTGCATCTATTTCTTCAATTTTTGGTTTTGGAATGCCAATTGGTTTTCCATAATATCCTTGACTGAAAAGTTTTCGTGAGTCCTCAATACTCCACACTATTATTCTATTTTCTATTAACTCACTTTTCATATCTTGATAAAATATTATATGTATATGAATTCTATAGTGCGGATCCGTGGTTATGGATATTAAAAATAAAATAGAATTAAAATTATTTTTTACTATAGGCTCAATGCTAGCAGTATGAATGAATCTGAAACTTTCTGACATTTGTCTGACATTTCTTCAATACCTTCTATGACATCTTTGATTAACAACAATTCCTTAGGATCTTTTACTTGATCTAGGAGTTTTATTGTGGCTTCTCTATACTTGATATCAATTTGTCTTTCTATGGTTTGTGTTTCTTGAGCCAATTCAATTGCGTTGGCTGTATTTGTATTGAGACTTCTAATAATTTCATTTAGTTTGTAGACTTCATCCACAACTAATGAAATTAGTTCTGAAATATCTTTGTCAAGTTTTGAACTTTTCAGCGTAGCTATATTCACATTTGAAAGTTTGAATGCAATACCTGTGATGTAACCAGCTATTTCATCCATTGTATATGATGTGTTTAGAAGATTTTCTCTGTTCATGATTAATCCTCCCACATCTGCAACTTCGCGTGTAATTTTTCTTCTCAGATTTTCTACCTCCTCTTCTATTGTTGAGATTTGTTCCAACGTATTTTTTACTGCTTTCTTGTCTTTTTTCATTAAAGATTCAGTTAGCGTTCCAAGTTCTCTGGATGCGTTTAGAATTCTATTGATCTCATCTTGTAAAACTGCTATGGCCTTTCTTTTTGCTTGAACTTCAAGTTCTCCACTATACATAACACAGAGTAAAAGACCCCGTGGTAATTTAAATCCTCTATGGTTTTTGATATTTTTTGAGTATTATTACATCAAATTTTTATCATGTGCTGCCTTATTCTGTCCTTTGTACAACGACATTACTTCTTCATCTGTTGATGCATCTTCAACTGTTTTCTCTACTCTAATTTTTCCTGTAAATTTTGGAAATCTTAATGCCAACCCTGCATCTTTTCTTATTTCATTTATTGCAGTTTTATGGATTGGGCTTAGAGTAATTTCTGATGCTACAACCTCAATTACTAATTCTGGTTCAAACCAAACATCTGCTTCCATTTCGCTATTGATACGGGGATTTTTTTTAATTGTAATTTTTGGATTTAAAATTTGATATAGTTGATCTAAACTTTCATCTGTAAAACCTGTACCTACTTTACAAATACTTGGAAATGTATCTGTATTTTCATCATATGTTGCAAGTAGTAATGTGCCATAGCTGCCTGTTCTTCTACCTTTTCCAAAAAATCCGCCAATCACAACAAGGTCTAAACTATCTCCTAATTCATTTCGATATTCTCTTTTTAATTTTAGCCAATGACTTCCTCTTGATCCTGCTTGATATGGCTTGTCTAACATTTTTAGCATTAATCCTTCACTTCCTGCATTGATACTATTTTCAAAAAATTCCTCAATTTCGTTTTCTGTTTTTGCTATTGTCATTGGTATGTATTTTGCAAATTCGTTTTCTTTTACTATATTTTCTAGTTTCTTCCTTCTTTCATGATAACTCAATTCTGTACAGTTTTTTCCATTACAATACAGTACATCAAAAAAATTAACTGTGATGGGATATTCTTTTACTGCTTTTTCAATTTTATATTTTCTTCTTCGGTGCATTAATTCTTGAAATGGTAGAAAATCTCCTGTGTTTTCATTTATTGCTACTATCTCTGCTTCTAGTATTGCATTTTCTGCTTGAAATATTTTTGGAATTTTTTCTATGATGTCTGGATAATAATTTGAAATTTTTTCTAAACTTCTAGAAAATAATTCTATTTTATCCCCTTCAATGTGAATTTGTACCCTTTCCCCATCTAATTTGTACTCTATGGCAAACTCATTTCCCATTTTTTCAACTACTTCATTTTCACTCTTTACTCTGTCTGCAAGCATAGGGCGAATTGGATTGAATAATTCTATTTTAAATTCTTCAATACCTTTTATTCCTTCCATTGCTATTATTTGTGCAACTTTTCCTAAATCACTTGAAACATTATACGCATGTTCTAACATTTTTCTATTCTCTTTATTTCCTGAATATGCTATTGCTAATGCATCCATCACTGTATTTTCTGCAACTCCTAATCTTAGAGTTCCAAGTAATATTTTTAAAATATAAGTTGCTTCTAATGGATTTGCGTCATTTAGTAAACTCGATATATATTTAATTTTCATATCTTGAGATTTTGAACCTTCCAACCTTGAAATTTTGAATAATGTTTCATACACTCTCTCTACTGTGATATTTTCAACAAGAAAAGTTGTTTGTGTTTTTTGTTCTAGAATTTTTGCTGCAGCATGACCTAAATCTCCTCCTTTGTTATATTCATCTTCAATTTTTTTAATTGCTATTCCTGATGATTTTGAAATTGCTCTCATTGCTAGTTTTTCTGCAACTCCTAATTCGACTCCTTCAAAATCTGGTCTTAATTTTCCTTGAAGAAGGTATGTGATTTTTGAAATTACATCATGTGGTGTTTTTTCAAATAATTCTACTAGATACTGTGTCAACTCTAATCTCTTTCTTGTCGATTCCATTTTTTCAAAAGCTTCTGCTAAAATAGAATATTGCATAATCTGATTCTATCTTTTCCTGAATAAAAGTCTGAATCTAAATATATCTAAAAATTGTCGGCTTATCTGAATTTCCAAGATCTGATACTAGCGCAAAATTATGTAGTGGGTATGTTTGCTTATACTGTTTCATAAAACTCCATGCTACATCATGTGTTTTAAATTCCGTTCTAATCCCATCGATTTCACTTTTCTTACCGAATACATCTAATGGAACTATTCTGTAATCTTTTGGACGATTATGTGGTCTAGCTCTAAGAAACCATGTAAATGCAAAAACTAACACCGTACCTAAAATTACATATTCTCCAGCCATTTTAAAAAATGCTAAAATTATTCCTGGTATAGTTTGCCCAAATAATACTACTAGAAAACTTGAAAATGAACTTATTGCTAACACTGTGAAAACATACGTCTTCCAATCAAATATTTTCAGGAAGGTGTTCATACCTGTCCCTTACTGTAGTCTTTTTCATTTAACTATTTCGTAAGATTGTAAAAATACGAGATCCCTAGTCTGGATCTTCGTAGTTTTCTTTTCTATCTGTATTGGACGTATCTTCTTTTTTCATTGGCTTCATTTTTGATTCAAGAACACTCATTCTTGCTTTGTATCCCTCAGCATATTCTAATTCTGATGGTACTAGGGTTGCTGGATGAATGAATCCTTGACTTCTGATTGTAATTGCTTTTTTCGTTGCAATTTCTCTAATGTAATCCCAATCTGGTGTGGAGAATCCGTCAAATGGTCCTACCAATTTACCATTGTGCATACTAAAGACTAATGCTTCTACAATTGGAATACAAAAGTTGATTGATGCTGCGGAGTTTAATTTCACTGGCATCAATGGCATGTTGTGACTTCCTCTTGTGTTTCCTGCAACAAAGTGTGGATTGTTAAACATACTTCCAACTTCTTCTGTTGCTGGAAAATTCTTTTGTGTTCTTACTAACATTATTGGATCATCTTTTCCAACGTATGTTCCTGCAATGTTATGCAATCTATCTGTAGATGCGTCTAGAATTGGTTCACCTTCCTTTGTGTAAACTGAATCTACAACGTATCTTCCTGGATACATTAATGCTGCTTCTATGGTTGGTTTGTCTTCCCATAAACGTAGTTCTGCAATTTCTGCTTTTTCTACATCCATGATGTTCATCACTACTCCGCTTGCAAGAGATTTGTTTACAATTAATGCTGTATTGCTTAGTGCATCTACAAACATTCTGTATATTGGATAGTTGAATGCACCTGGTTCTGTTTTATCAGCTGCAAAAACTGTAAATGCTTCATTAGGTCTTTCTTCAAATTCTAATTCCGCAACACCTGGACCCATTCCTTTTACATTGCCTGAAAAAGAATCTTTTAACAAATCTTGACCTGCACCGTATAGGCCCTCATCTTTTGCTACTTGTGTTCCTGCCATGAATGCATCCCATGCTAATTTGTGAATTTTTTCATTATCTACACCATGTCTATGTGTCATTACGATGTGTGTATCGTCACCGCAATACCCGATGTAATGATCGATAAGTAAATCTCCTGAATTTTCAACGGTATCTCTAATTGCTTTGATTAGTCCGTCACTTGGTTTTGTATGTCCGCCAATTCCGCCGACATCTGCTTTGATAACTGAAACTGTAATTTTCATGTATCTATTTTTTTCTTCTTTGATTTATGTGCTTTTAGTAAAGTCATAACTTCTAAAATAAATTAAAAAAAATAATTTTAATTAAAAAAATTCATTACAGTAATATATCCCCTTGACGTCGAACACGATATGGCAGATAAACCACACTTAAACATGATCGTAACTGGTCATATTGATAACGGAAAATCTACAACTATGGGTCATTTCTTAATGGATCTTGGTGTTGTGGATGAGAGAACTATCGCAGCACACGGAGCCGAATCCGAGAAGACCGGAAAAGGTGATACTTTCAAGTATGCATGGGTTATGGATAACATTAAAGATGAAAGAGAAAGAGGAATTACAATCGATTTAGCATTCCAAAAATTTGAGTCCTCAAAATACTTCTTCACATTAATTGATGCACCTGGTCACAGGGACTTCATTAAAAACATGATTACTGGTGCATCTGAAGCAGATGCAGCAATCTTAGTACTTTCAGCAAAAGAAGGTGAAACTGATACTGCAACTGCAGCTGGTGGACAAGCAAGAGAACACGCATTTTTGCTTAAGACACTAGGTGTAAAACAAATTATTGTTGCAATCAACAAGATGGATGCAGTTGACTACAAAGAAGATGCCTTCAATGCAGCCAAAGAGAAAGGTGAGAAATTAGTAAGATCTGTTGGTTACAAACTAGAAGATGTTCCTGTCATTCCAGTTTCTGGATGGAAAGGAGACAATTTAGTTAAGAAAACTGAGAACATGCCATGGTATTCTGGTAAAACACTACTTGAAGCATTTGATGACTTTACAGTAGAACCAAAACCAACTGGTAAACCATTACGTGTTCCAATCCAAGACGTTTACACAATTACTGGTGTAGGAACTGTACCTGTTGGTAGAGTCGAGACCGGTATCATGAAAGCAGCACAAAAAATTATTGTAATGCCTTCTGGTGCACTCGGTGAGATTAAATCTATTGAAACACACCATACAGAAATGCCAACTGCAGAAGCAGGTGACAACATTGGTTTCAACCTAAGAGGTATTGAAAAGAAAGATATCAAAAGAGGAGATGTCCTTGGTACCCCTGATGCACCACCAAATGTAGCAAAAGAATTCAAAGCCCAAATTATTGTTATTCACCACCCAACAGCAATTGCTCCTGGATACACTCCAGTTATGCACGCACACACAACACAAGTTGCAGCAACTGTTACTGAGTTCCTTCAAAAAATCAACCCAGCAACTGGTGCAGTTGAGGAAGAAAATCCAAAATTCCTTAAAGTAGGCGATGCAGCAATTGTAAAAATTAGACCGGTGAGACCAACTTGTATCGAAACATTCGAAGAATTCCCAGAAATGGGAAGATTCGCACTTAGAGATATGGGTGCAACAATCGCAGCAGGTATTGTTAAGGAAATTACCGAAGAGCATAAACCATAGGCGTTTTTATGACACAAACTGCCCGTGTTAAACTCACATCTATCAGTCTTCCCAAATTGGATACTGTCTGTGATGAGATAATGGGTATTGGTAAAAAAACTGGTGTTAAAGTCAAAGGTCCAACTCCACTTCCCGTAAAACGATTACACATTGCTACAAGAAAATCTCCTTGTGGCAGCGGTACTGAAACTTATGAGAAATGGGAAATGAGAATGCATAGAAGAATAATCAACATTAGTGCAGATGATAAAGCCATCAGACAGCTAATGCGATTAAAGATTCCTGATGATGTTTACATTGAATTGTCTTTGACTTGATTTGGTATCCTTAAATTATAGAAATTATTGATGATAAACATGACTGAAGAAATAACTGAAGAAATAACTGAAGAAGTAGAGGAAACACCTGCTGAAGTATTTGATGTAAATTATGCTTGCTTGAGATGTGGAACTATTGTTTCAAATACAGAATTATCTCGGTTACCTGAAATCAAATGCATTTGTGGTTTTAGAGTATTCACTAAAAATAGACCCCCAGTGGTTAAAACAATAAAGGCAATTTAATTATCTGTCTTTTTTGTAACTATGTTTTCTTTGTAAGTGCGTTCTCATATCTTCCATATTGGAAAATTCTTTGTCACATTCTTTACAATCGTATTGTGTGTCTTTTCCATGCACAATTTGTTTATGATTCATAAATTCTTCTTGTTTTAAAAATTTTTTATTGCACTTGTCACATTGATATTTTTTAAAAAAATTCACTTTCATCCAAACTCGGATTTCTTTTTATCCCAGCATTTTCTACACAATTGACCTTCTATTTTCCAATGGTTTTTTGGATTATGCCTGATTAATCCCATTTTCGTATCACATAATGAACAAAAATTTTTCTTTTGCGCAAAATCTTTTTCTTTTTGATCAAAACAATCCTTACATAGTAACCCCTCCATATCCCATTGCCATCTTGGTTCCCACAAATCTGTAATTTTCCGTGTTGTCTTACATTTTACACATGGCTGTCTTACTTGACCTTCGTAGTATTCTTTTGATTTATCGAAATGACAATCCCCGCATAATACTCCTTTCAAATTCCATTCTTTTTTTGGTTTATGCTTGTGGGTTAATTCCTTGTTGCAAACTACACAATATGCTGGTTTTCTAGTAAATAGTCCCATACTTTTCATTTAATTTTAAAATATTTAATTATTAAATGTAAACAACTGATCCAAACTGTTGGTAAATAGACCCTAAACTGTGTTGAATAATAAAAATAATTAAAAATTATAAAAACTGATTATTGACTAAGGAGTTTTTCAAGAGCTTGACTTGCATTAAGCATACCGTTTTTCTTGGCAAATTCTTCAATCATTTTGTATTGTTTTTCACTAAAACATACTGGCATTGAACGTGTTTTCATAGTAACATTTCATATAATTCCCTAATATCTTTTTCTCTAAGAACATATTTGAAACCGTTTCTTTCAATTATGTTGTGGTAAAGAAAACACAGATCTTAGTTATTGGAAATAACACTAATGGGTGCACTCCTAAACATGAAAAAATGGCATATGATATTGGCCTTGAAATTGCAAAATCTAACTCTGCTTTAATTACCGGTGGTTTAGGCGGCGTGATGAATGCCTGTTCTCATGGTGCAAAAGATGGCAATGGAATTACCGTTGGAATATTACCTCAAGATGATCCTAAATTTGCTAATGATTACTGTGATATTGTGATCCCTTCTGGAATGGGTTTTACTCGTGATTTTCTTAACGCGTTATCTGCCGATGGCGTAATAATTGTCGGTGGCGGTTCTGGAACTTTATCTGAGGTATGTGCTGCATATATGAGCAAAAAACCCATGGTTGCAATTCGAGGAATTGAAAGTTCTATCACCCCATACATTGATGGATATGTAGATCATAGAAAAAATGTAAAAATTATTGGTGCTGATACTGCAAAAGAGGCAGTTGAAAAAATTTTAGAATTAATTACAACATAGAAATTAGTAAAGGATCTGGTTTGTAAAACTCACCGTGTTCTTTTTCAAGTCTATTTAATTCATCTACGATATTTTTAATTCCAATTTCTTTTGCAGTTTCAAATAATGGTTTTCTTAATCCTAATCCTAGTTGTGCTGCTTTTTCAATTTCACTAACATCGCTTGCACCGTTTGTAATTAACCACGCTGCATTGTTTAGAATATTTGCTACTAGTTGAATGGGGTTAAATTTTTCTGCTAACTCTTCAGATAATGCAACTCTTTCATATTTGTCATCAGAATATTTGTAATAACCTTCACCTGATTTTTGACCCAATTTTTTTCCATCAAACATTTTTTCTATTGTCGGATGCGGATTGATTACTTTTTTATCTCGCAAGTGCATTTCTACAGTTGCTTTATGAATTACATCCATGCCTGTGAAATCTGCTAACTCAAAAATTCCCATTGGAAAACCTAACTTAAATTTCACTGCAGAATCAATTTCTTCAAGTGTCGCATTAGTTCTATCTTGAGCATAGCATGCTTCATGAACCATTGGAATGAATAATCTGTTGATAATAAATCCTGGAACATCTTTTCTACATAGCACGGCTTGTTTATTTACTGATTTTACATACTCTTGAGTCAAATCTGTAATTGCTTGAGTTGTTTTTTCTCCTGGAATTATTTCAACCAATTTCATTAATTGTGGGGGGTTGAAAAAATGAATTCCTATGAACTTTTCTGGACGTGATGTCGTATTTGCTATTTCTGTAATTGGCAATGTGCTTGTATTTGATGCAAATATTACATCTGGTCCTGCAACTGCATCCAATTCTGCATACACTTTTTTCTTTAATTCCATAATTTCTGGAACAACCTCTATTATCATTTCTGCATTCTTTACGGCTTCCTTCAAATCTACAATTGGAGTTATTCTTGAAAAAATTGAATCAGCTTTTTCTTTTGATATTTTTTCTTTAGAAACTAGTTTATCTAAACTCCATTTTATTTTCTCCATTGCTTTATCTAAAAATTCTTGTTTAATGTCTCGCAATACTACGTTGTATCCTGCAGTTGCTGATACTTGGGCAATTCCGTGACCCATTACTCCTGAACCTAAAACTGTGATATTTTTCACTAACATGTGTTGATGGAATTCAGTATCCTTTATAACGTATTTCTTCATCATTGTGATATTATGGGCTTATTCAAACGTAACAAGGATGATGATAATAAAACCAAATGTGATACATGTGGAACTGAATTACATGATCCTGAGAAACTAAAAAGACACATGAAAAAAGCTCATGGTAACGTACCTGCCAAAAAACCTGATGCTGGTGGGGACGGTGGCCTATGGTAAAATGAAGTTAAGTTCTAGTCAACAACAAGGATTAGTTTTTGTTTGTGCTTTTTTGGCTGTTGGGATAGTTTTATCCACAATGGTGTTTCCGTTTTGGCACTTAATTCGAGAGGATGTCTTTGAGGATGTTGTTATTTTGAATAACGATAACGGTACTTGCTATGTGGAAACAATTGATGATGTTCCTAAAATTATCGAAAATTGTGAATTAAATGCTGGCGATGAGGTCACAATAAAATTTGGAAAGGATTTGGCATGGGCTGATATTGTTACTCCATAATAGATACTTTGATATTTTAAAAATTTAATTCGTACTCATGGACTGTATTTTTTGTAAAATTATTTCTAGACAAATTCCTGCTAAAATTCTTAATGAAACATCTCATTCAATATGTTTTTTGGATGCATTTCCACTAACAAAAGGACATGTGCTAGTCATTCCAAAAAATCACCATAAAAAAATTCAGGACATGAGCAGTATTGAAAATTCTGATTTATTCTCTTTAGTACATGCTATGATGTCTAAAGTTGATTCTATCACTGGTTCCACTTTAATTGCAATTCATAATGGTGAAACTGCTGGCCAGGAGATACCTCATGTTCATGTCCACTTAGTCCCTAGAAGTAAATCTGATTCAGCTGGACCTATTCACAGTATGTTTAATTCTTCATTAAATTTACCAAATTCTGAAATTGAAAAATACTACAACCTATTGAAAATTTAGTAAGGGAATAATTTTTCTTTTGTTCTAATATTTTCCACACTTATTGCTTTTGTTGGACATGTTTGTGCTGCATTCATTATTTTATTTACACCTGCACCTTTTTGATTAATTACTTTTGATTTGGGGTTTGTCCTACTTTGTTTATCTATTTCAAATACATCCGGTGCAATAATCTCACAACTACAACAACCAATACACAAAGATTTGTCTACTTCTACCCGAAGATCTGGTTGCTGGTCTGGTTCTTTTGCTTTTTCATACTCTCCGTTTTTACCGTCTGCTCGTATTCGTGCATTATAATCCTCCCAAAATTTTTTTTCATATTCTTTCCAAAAAGCTGGATCACCTTCTTCAAATTCACGTGTATATTTCCCCCAATCCTGTTCTGGGATATTTCCATTATCTGGTGCACCCCATTGCGGTTTAGGCCTTGTAGCTCTTTGATTACCTGAATTTTTCTTTGTTTGTTGATGTATTGTATTGTCCACTTTGTTCTTTTTTAGAAAATTATATGCTTCTGTAATTTTTTTAAATTCTGTATCTTCATAATCTTCTATATTTTTATCTGGATGTAATTCTAGTGCCATTTTTCTATATGATGCCTTAATTTCTTCTTGTGATGAATTCTGCTTAACATTTAGTATCGTTAATGCTTCTCGTCTATCCATAATACTTCTAATTGCGCATATGTTAAAAATAATTACATCCTATCATGTACTATTCTTCTAAAATTTCATCATCTTCTGCTTTCCATGCTGGCTCTACAATGCATAAAAAACTCAAATTTTCTGACCCAATATTTTCAATAAATTGTTTTGAATTTGGTGGAACGTGTGCTGAATCATTTTTTTCTAAATAAAATATTTCTTCATTTATTTTTAAATTACCCTTACCTTCTAAAATGTAGTATATTTCAGATGATTTAATTTTATGGAGTTTAGTTTTCTTTCCAACATCTAATGAACATTTTGCCATGCTATAATTAATCTGATTTGATGTGTTGTCTGGATTAAAATATTCTTTAATTTTTACTCCTTCACCGCCTTCAAAAGAATCTATTTTTGAATTTTGTATAATTGGCATTATTTCTAAATAACTTTTGTTACTTTATTTTTAAAATCTGACTCATACCATGTTGTTTTGTACGTTGAATTTTTTTTAGGCAATATGTTGATTGCAATGTGTGAAAATTCTTTATTTTTATTAATTGATCCATGAGTGTGGAATGTTTTTGCTGGAATGTGTACAATGTCCCCTTCATTGAGGCTAATCCTTTCAATTCTTTTAATTTTAAATTCTGTTTTTTTTGAGCCAAATTTTTTAAAAAGTTCTAGACTACCCTTTCCCTTCACTGCCATTAAAACTTGATTTCCATTGTGAAAATGAAGTTTAGTTCTAGAACCGTTTTCAAAATGTACGTGATAGATATCTTGATCTTTTGATTTAATTTTATCTGAAAGGACTTTCATCCACGTTTTATCTGTAAACCATTCTGGGTTTACTTTTCTTTTATCTGCATTTCCATTAATGTTGGATTTTTTCATCTATTTTTAATAAAAATTAGC
>JAOKTA010000017.1 GCA_028335865.1 Candidatus Nitrosopumilus sp. | reverse complement strand
TACTATTCGTTTTAGATTTAGAAATTAATTATTAGTTTTATCATCGTTGAATCCACACATACATTCAGGATCATGAGGCTTGCCTTCTTTCTTATCTTCTAAGGCAAAGACGTTATGTTGAAGTTCAACCCAAGTATCATCTAGGAATTCAATTTCTTTTCTTAATTTAGGATCATCCCATTCCTTGTCGTTAATCAATTCCTCTAATTTCTCATGGAGACTATGCTCATTTTCAAATAGTTTCTCATAGATGTCTTCAATCTGTTTATCTATCTGCTTCAAGTCAACCATTTCATTTACTACTGTTATTTTTGAATCTATAAACCCACTTTATGGCAAAATAGTTTTAGTTATTCATGATTTTTTCAGCACTTGTAAAATCTTTTTAAAACATCATTTTAAGAAATTATTCTTAGAACAGAGTTTAAATTTAATTCCAATAGTTAAGATCTATGAAAATCAAAATGTGTAACCATATTGACGTCTCTGGGATAAGAATAGATTCATCTCAATCTGTTTTTGCACTTTGTACTGTTGATGAGGGCCAATTTGTTACTTATTCATGTAAGAAATGTTTCAATGAGATAAAAGAATTAAAACATGAGATTATTTCAAAAGAAGAATTTGAAAAATATCTAAATTAGTTATTTTTCATATGTTCTGATATTGAATTTCCTCATGGAAATAGTCTTAATCTGTTGATCCTCCTGTTGAATCTCATGAAAATAACATAACAATGTCGTATCTTATCGATACATGTCAAATATTGCATTAAATTTTATTCTACTGATATTTTGATTTTTTGACCGTCGATATCATCTTCTTTGTACTCTTTACATGATTTTTCAAAATTCACTTTTTTTACTCTCACTAGAAATGCTAATTCTTCGTCTCTACCTTTAATCATCTCTAGTGATTCATCATCTAATTCTAGAATTGATGCCACTTCTAAAACATCTGTTGGATTGTATCCTCTTTCTTTTCTCAAAGTTTGTAATCTTCTTGCAACATCCTTTACCAACCCTTTTGCCATCATTTCTTTATTTCTTAATGTTGAAATGAATACTATGAAATCGTCTCTTTTTGCTACTGCAAAATTATCATCTGCGTCAAAATTCACTACGAAATCTTCTTTTTCTAGTGATATTTTTTGGTCATCAATATTAAAATCATATTTTCCATCTTTTTGTAATATTGGAATAATTTCATCAGGATTTGTTTCTAAAAATGTACTTACTAGTTTTCCCATGTGTTGTTTTGCTTTTGGACCTATTTTTTTTCTTTCTAATTCTAAAGTTGCTTTTACTGGTAACCCTAATTCTTTTAATTCTAGTAATTGCTCTAAACCGCCATCTTTTTCTGTTTCAACGATGTTGAACTTCTCGACATTAAGTTGTGATTTTAGTAAATCTGATAATGACTCTAATTTTACTTTCTGATTTTTCTTTACACAAATCTGTGCTTCATTTAATGGCCATCGTCTTTTTAACTTCCCTTTCATTCTTGCTGCTGATGAAATTGATACGACATCTTTCATGATATCAAAAGATTCCTCAATTTCTTCATTAACCAGTGATTCTTGGTATTGAGGCCATTTATCTAGTAGTATACTTTGTTTCCCTTCAAATACTGTTTGGTATAGATGCTCACTTGTAAATGGACAAAATGGATGAATCAGTATGTCTAGTGTTTTGAGTACTTCACTTAACACTGCATAAATTGCAAGACGTCTATTCTTCTTTTCTTCAGACTCATCCCATAACTCTCCTCTGGTTATTGGAATGTATATCTGACTGAGATTGTTAATTATAAAATCATCTATTGCTTTGGCTCCTTCGTGGAATTTACATGTCTCATTTTTCTCTGTCATTTTTTGAATTAATTTTTGCAGTTTTGATAATAACCAAATATCTGGTGATGTTAAAGAATTATTACTTTTGGCCCATTCTATCGTGTTTGTTTTATCAAAATTATCATATTGACTATTTTGTTTAAAGTATAGGTGCAGATTGAATAATGTGTTGATCACTTGATACGGTCTTGACATTAATTCATCTGTACTGAAGCTAAGTGGCTCAATTGGACTGGCTTTCCACATGAAATAGAATCGTATTAAATCCGTTGGATATTTTTTTAGTAGTTCTGCACCCTCCAAAACATTGCCTTTACTTTTACTCATTTTTCCTCCTTTTTCATCCAGCACGTGTCCTTGAAACAAAAATGACTTGTACGGTGGAGTGGCACTGTTGTTTAGAATTACATTTTCAATTAGCAGTGTATATGCCCAACCTCTTGTTTGATCAATACCTTCAGTAAAAAATGGTGCTGGAATTTCTTTTTCATATTCTTCATTCGTTAATGACGCATATGGTGCAGCACCACTATTGTGCCATGTGTCTAAAACATATTCTTCTCTTTTTGTTTTAACACTGCTACATTTTTTACATTTTATTGTTATGTTGTCAATCCATGGTCTATGTAATTCAAATTCTGGTCCATCTGGTAATTTATCTGCAGAATCCACAATCTCTTTTCTTGTAAAGAACCAATTTTTTTCACCACAATCTTCGCAATTCCATACAGGTAATGGACAACCCCAAATTCTTTCTCGTGAAATACACCATGGGTGCCTTTCTTTAATGATTCCCAAAAATCTATTTTTTGGTTGTTCAAAAAAGTATTCTACACTTTCGGCGGCCTCTACTGCTTTGTTACCTAATCTATCTAATTTGTAAAACCACCCTCTTCTTGCCAGCCATACAATTGGATGATGTGATCTCCAACAAAGTGGATACTTGTGTTTTATTTTTCCAATCTTGACTAATGCTTCGCATTCTTTTAGATCTTCTACGATTGTTCTATCTGCATCCCTGACAAACATCCCTTCGTATTTTCCTGCCTGATTAGTGAATTTCACTTCGTCATTTATCGGACTAAAAATTTTTACTTTTCTTTTATTTGCAATTTTAATATCTTCTTCTCCATTTGCTGGTGACAAGTGCACTAATCCACTACCTGTACTTGCATCTACAAACGACTCTGATACTGCAACGTGGTAGTTATCTAATTTTGAGTATTCCTTTAACTCTGGAATTAAATCTAACAGCGGGTGAATGTATTTTTTTCCTTCAAATTCAGAACCTTTTACTGTTTTTTGAATTTCATATTTTTCAATTTTTAGTTCTAACATCAAGTCATCTAATCTTGTTTTTCCTATCACCCATGTTTCATTTTCTACTTTGACATATGCATAATCTTCTTTTGGATTTAACCCGACCATTGCATCTGTAACAAGTGTAAATGGCATTGTAGTCCATACAACCAAAAATACATCTTCATTCACTAACTTTACTTTGTAATATAATGACGGATCCTTGACTTCTTCATATCCTTGATTGACTTCTGCATGACTTAGTGATGTTTGACAGCTTGGACAATATGCAATAACTGTAAAGTCTTCTTCTAAAATTTTATTTTCATATGCTTTTTTGAGTACCTGCCATTCTCTTTCTATAAATTCATCTTTAAATGTCCAGTATGCCTTTTTATGATTAAATGACATTCCAAGTAAGTCGTCTACTTCGACCCAAGTTTTGTTAAATTTGTCTACAACTTTTTTGCATTCTGAAACGATTCTTTCTACTCCAAATTCTTTGATGGCTTCTGTTTTTCCACCTGAAACTCCTAATTCTTTTTCAACTTGTAATTCTACTGGTAGCCCTTGAGTGTCCCATCCACCATTAAATTCAATTTTTTTACCTTGTAATGTGTTAAATCTATACCATAAGTCCTTCATTACCCTGCCTCTAAGATGACCTGCGTGTGGAATTCCGTTCATTGTTGGAGGTCCTTCAATGAATCTGATTTTTTCAGGTTTATCTGACGCAAAAATTAATTTTTCAATATCTATGGATTTGATATATTCTTTAGTTTCTGATTCTATTGCTTTTGCGTCAAATTTTGAATTTAACTCCATCTAGATTTTGATGTGTGTGTGGCATTATAAAGAAACAGATTTTTTGAGAATTGGAATATATAATTGAGCAACTGATATTTTTTATTGGTAAATATTCTTGTAATTGGCTCTGGTGGACGAGAGCATGCATTATCATGGAAATTATCTCAAAGCAGTAAAGTGGAAACTGTTTTCACTGCTCCTGGTAACGGTGGTACTGAAAACAATGTTCCTATCGATATTGATGATTTAGATGGATTAGCTGAATTTGCACAAAAAAATAATTGCTTTACTGTAGTTGGACCTGAAGATCCTCTTGCTGCTGGAATTGTTGATAAATTCAACAAATTAAATCTCAAAGTATTTGGACCCTCACAAGCAGCTGCACAACTTGAATCCAGTAAAATCTGGGCAAAAAATTTCATGAAGAGAAATAATATTCCTACTGCAAGATTTGAAATATTTGATGATCCTCAAAAAGCAGAAGACCATGTAAAATCCATTGATTACAATGTTGTAGTAAAAGCTGATGGATTGGCTGCTGGAAAAGGAGTGATTGTTTGCAACAATAAAGATGAGGCTATTTCTGCTGTACAAACAATTTTGGTAAAAAAAACATTTGGCAATGCTGGGAATAAAATTATTGTAGAAGAGCGAATTGACGGTATTGAGGCTTCTTACATTGCAATATCTGATGGAAATGTGGCAATTCCGATGGCATCTAGTCAAGACCACAAGAGAATTTTTGATGATGACAAAGGTGCCAATACTGGTGGAATGGGTGCTTATTCACCAACTCCTATCATTACTGACATATTGGCAAAAAAAATTCAAGAGGAAGTAATTGAAAAAACCATCCATGCCATGAAAAATGAAGGAATTTTGTTTAAGGGATTTTTGTATGCTGGAATAATGCTTAAAGATGGTGTGCCATATGTTTTAGAATACAATGTTCGCATGGGTGATCCCGAATGTCAACCTATCACGATGAGAATGAATTTTGATTTGTATGATTACTTTGTTGCAAGTGTTGATGGTACGTTATCTTCTATGCCTTTACCTTCTTGGAAAGATCAATTTGCTGTATGTGTTGTTTTAGCATCTACTGGATATCCTGATTCATATCCTACAAATGACGAGATCACTGGATTTGATTCTATTTCCAATGAGACTCATGTTTTTCATGCTGGAACCAAGAAATCTGACGGAAGAATTTTTTCTAATGGTGGGCGTGTTTTGGGAGTTACTTCTTTGGGTGATTCTTTGAATTCTGCAATAAGCAATGCTTATTTTGCAACTGAACAAATTATCTGGTCTAACAAATACTGCCGAACAGATATTGGCAAAAAGGGTTTATCTTATTTTTCAGACTGAAACATTCTATCTTCAGTTATGATCCAGTCTATGCTTATGTCGTGTTCTGATTTTGGAATATTTTTTATAATTTGTTTTTCTAACGTTAGCGAAATTGTCAATGCGTCTTTTTTTTCTAAAAATTTATCATAAAACCCATGACCATATCCTAGTCTAACTCCTGAAGGTGATATTCCTACAGTTGGAACCACTATGATGTCTAAATGATTATCTACCTCACAATCTTCTTTAGGCTCCATGATGTCAAAATTGCCGCTTTCTAGGCTTGAAAAATCTTTAATTTTTCTAAACTCAATATTTTCACCTATAACTTTAGGCAAGAATACTTCTTTTCCTTTACTGATTAATTCTTGAATTATATCTTGAGTTAAAATTTCACTTCCTATTGGATAGTACAGTCCTATTTTTTTGGCATCCTTGAATGCATACACCTTGTTTATTCTTTTTTGTATTTTTTTACTTGCAATTTTTAATAAATCAAAAGATGTGTTGTCTCTTCTTTCTAGAAGAAGTTCTCTTAACGCATTTTTTTTACTATTATCTTCCAATTTGAATTCCTAGTGATGTTGCAGTAATTGTATTTTTTAATAACATTGCAACTGTCATTGGTCCTACTCCGCCTGGCACTGGAGTAACAAATGCTGCTTTTTCAATAATTTCTTCATAATCACAATCTCCTACCAATTTATCTTCGAATCTTGATATTGCAACATCAATGACAACTGATCCTTCTTTAATCATCTCTGGCGTTAGAATGAACTTTGTTCTATCTCCTACTGCAGTTATGATGATATCTGCTGATTGACAAAATTTTTCAATATCTTTTGTTCTAGAATGACATGTTATCACAGTTGCATTTTTTTCTAATAATAAATGATAGAGTGGTTTACCTACAAGGTTACTTCTATTGATTAGTACTATGTTTTTACCTTCCAAGTTTATGTTGTGATAATCAAACATTTCCATAACTCCTGATGGTGTGCATGCAACAAGTGCTGCTTTTTTCACTGACAATAACCCTGCATTATGTGGGGTGAGTCCATCTACATCCTTTATTGGTGATATTCGTGATGTAACTGCAAATTCATTCAAATGTTTTGGTAATGGTAATTGCACTAAAATTCCATGTACTGACACATCTGCATTTAATTCATCTATGATGCTGTTAAGTTCCTGTTGAGTTACACTCTCATCCAGTTTATGATCTTTAGTGATAATTCCTACTTCTTCACATGCTTTGTGTTTATTTTTTACATATGTTGCAGAGGCTGAATTATTTCCAATTAACACTGTGGCTAGGCATGGATTAATTCCTTCTTCTTTTAACTCAGATGCTGCTTTTTTGACTATGTCTTTGACTGTTTGAGCAATTATTTTCCCATCAATTTTAATTCCAGTCATGATAATTTGACAATTTATTGATATTTAATTCTTGGAAATCATTGTCAAGAATTTGAGAAAGTAAATTAAATGGGTCATTTCTTATTTTCTGTATGTTTGTAATGATGGCAGATGTACAACTCAAAGAAGGTACGGAAGATGATTTCAAAACTTTGTTTTCCGAGTCAAATAAAATTTTATCCTCGTTTCCCGGATTTGTGTCCAGACGATTTCTAAAATCTATTGATGGCACTTATCGAATAATCGTTGAACATGAAACTAAAGAAACTTTCATGACTATGATTCAAAGCCCAGAGCATCAAGAGTTTCACCCAAAATTACATTCTTTTATGAGTACAGAGCCTATGAAAAAATTATTCACTGTATCCGCTGAATAAATTGAAACTTGAATTTAATTTAAAAGATAATTTAGAAAAAATCCAAAAAAGTAATTCCTATTTTCATAC
This sequence comes from Candidatus Nitrosopumilus sp., assembly GCA_028335865.1. Classification (GTDB taxonomy): domain Archaea; phylum Thermoproteota; class Nitrososphaeria; order Nitrososphaerales; family Nitrosopumilaceae; genus Nitrosopumilus. The sequence goes on along the minus strand of JAOKTA010000017.1, from coordinate 7,314 downwards.
TTTCATCAACAAAGATAATCTTGCTGCAGGTGTTTTGATATTGAAACCTGGCGAGGAAGACACACAAGAACCTCATGAAAGTGACGAAGTATATTTTGTACTTTCTGGAAACGGGTACCTTAAAATTAAAAATAAAAATTATAAAGTTTCAAAAGAGAAATTATTTTTTGTTGCAAAAGGAGTAACTCATTTTTTTCATAGTAATACCGAGAATCTCAAAGTTTTGTATTTTTTTGGTGGTTCTGATTTTTAAGATATATGCGTTCTTCTTCCTGAAACTTTAATTTTTTTTCTAGCAAATAGATTGACTGCTTCTGGATAAATTCTGTGCTCTTCTTTTAAGATTTTTTCTGATAGTGATTTTTCTGTATCCTTTTCTTTGATTTCTACAACTGCCTGAATTATGACTGGACCTGTGTCCATGCCTGAATCTACAAAATGGACTGTGCATCCTGAATATTTTGCTCCATAATCTAGTGCTTGTTTCTGTGAGTCTAACCCTGGAAATGATGGTAGTAATGCAGGATGCATGTTTATTATTTTATTTTTATATTTTTTTACAAATTCGGGACTAATGATTCTCATAAATCCTGCAAGACATACTAGTCCATCTTTTGGGGTTACACCGTATTTAGAAAGTGCACTCATAATTTTTTTATCATATTCGGTTCTATTGCCTTTAAAATTTTTACTTTCAATTACTTCGACGCTGATTCCTAGTTTTTTTGCTGTTATGAGGCCTTTGGCATCTGATTTATTTGAAATAACAACTGCCGGATTTATTGGGATTTTTTTCTTTTTAATTGATTTTAGAATGGCCTCCATATTACTTCCACGTCCTGAGATTAAGATTCCGAGATTTAGCAACTAGTCAATACTAAATCAAACCTGCAATTTATATCAAATCTATTATTTTTTATTTTTATTGCCTAGTAAAGTTAGGATAACAAAAAATGGAATACTATGCGATGTCAACGAAAAGCATGTTTACCTAGATCCTAAAAAAACTGATTCAAGTGCAATTAACTTTGTTTCACATGCTCACTCTGATCACTTACCTTCAAAAAATGGCGGTACTATTTTATCTTCAATTGAAACTAGTGCAATATCTGATCTTCGTGGATTTACAATGGAAAATCATGTTGAATCTCTTGATGGTTTTTCACTAATTGACAGCGGACATGTTTTAGGCTCTAAGGGGTTACTTTTTGATGATATTTTCTATACTGGTGACATCTGTACCCGTGATAGAGGTTTTTTAAAAGCTGCAAAAATTCCTTCATGTAAAACACTCATCACTGAATGTACTTTTGGTTTACCTGAATTTCAATTTCCTAAAATGAATGAGATTCAAACTTATGTGAATCAATTGATATCTGATCTTTATTCAAAGGGTGTACCTGTAATTTTGATGGGTTATCAACTTGGAAAGGCTCAAACAATTACTCAATTATTTGGTCATTGGGATCCACTATACGTCCACGATTCAATAAAAGAAATGAATACACTTCATCAAAAATTTGATGTACCTCTTAAGGATTGCATTGGGCATTCTGAAGCTCAAAAAAACGGATTACTGGATAAAAAACCATGGGTCATGATTACCCCTGTTTTATCTGCAAAAAACAAATTTCTTCAAGAAATGAAATCAAAATATGGTGCTGTAACAATTGGTTTTAGTGGATGGGCACAATCTACAAAATTTTCTTTTGGACGACGTGCTGATTACTCTGTTACAATGAGTGATCATTGTGATTTTAACGAACTAGTTGACATGGTGTTACAATCTGGTGCAGAACAAGTTTTTACTATACATGGTTTTGTTGATGAATTTGCAGCGCATTTGAATAAAATGGGAATTGCTGCTCAGCCTTTAATTAAAAATTCTTTAGATTCTTTCTGATTCCTATGTGGCAAATTATTTGTTAAAGAAATTAAATGGCGAAGCCCTCTAAACTGCAGAACATTAAGAGATTTCCTCTTGTGGTCAAGCGTCAAACGCTTGGTTGCCTTTTTCGTTCTGCGGGGCCACGCGGGTTATTTGTTAGATTTTATAACTAACAATGTATTATTACTTAAGATATACAACTATTTAATATTTTTATGAAATTTTTACAATTAATATTGTTTTTTATTGTAATTCTATTTATTATTTTATTAAAAATAGTTATTTTATTCTAATCTTCCTTTGCTTTCTTTACTCTTTTCTTTACTTGTTGCTCTTTTTTGTATTTTCTAATTCGTTGGTTTTGTTCTGCAGCCTTTTGTCCCTTCTGCTTCCTTCCTTCTTTCTTCCCTTCTGATTTATTCTTAAATCCCATATCAAAAACTATGTGATTTGATTATGATAAAAATTTTGATATGTGGATGATTCATTTAGCAAATTGATTACATTTACAATCTACTACTAGACATATCTCGCTATTTCTAATATGATTGTGAGTAAAATGCCTACATAATTTATTTTTACAAATTCTTTTCTGTGTTTCTTTTCTTACTATCGTTTGAGCAATAAAATTCGCTTTCTCTTTTGAATATGATTTTTTGTCAATGTAGAAATGAACTATTCCATTATATAGTAAATTATGATTGAATTGTTTTTCAAGCAATTAATCTCTCATGTTGCCTCTTCTCATATTTTTTATTTTATGATCGTCGCAACTACAATTTTTTTCTACACACAATTCTTGTTCTAATATTCGCATACACTCTATTTGCAATTCTGATATTTCATGTTCTCGATACTTTTACTTCTCAAATGTTTGTTTTTTTATCTTATTTTAAAAATAATTAAAATAATGATAATGTTTTTTAAAAAAAACATTCTATCTAAATTATGGGGTTTTTATCTAATTTTCGTAATGATTTAAAAAATGCAAAGAGAAACAAGGCTTCCAATATTAATGGAAAAAATCTTAAAGAATTACTTACAAAATTCAAAGATGAACGCGATAGAATAGAATTCGAAACAGGGGTTAGGCCTCAAATTGATGACACCACTCAAATGTTCATGCAAAAAATTTTGAATGTTTGGATTTCAGAAGGAAAGGAAATTGATGAGGAGAAATTTTGGTCTGAAGTTGATTATAACAAACAATTTACTCATCCAGTAGAATATTATGAACGACGTTAACAATTTTAATTCTAGGGTTGATTTGATTGGATAAGGAAAGATTACGAGTAAAAAGTGGTAGAAGTAAAGGTTGTAGGGATTGTATTACCCATAGATGTATTCCTAACAGCTGCAAATGTGATTGTCATTGCTAATGATTTTATTTTAAAATTATGCCTATATCCATTAGATTCATGTGTGTGAAATCTGTTTTGATGTTTGCTTTTTGTTTTTGAAAGAATCTTGCTGAATCATTATTTTTTAAAAATTCTTTCATAATATTTAGATCCACTTTGATATTTTCTGTGATTGCACCTGCAAAATTGGAATTTCCATCAACTCCGTCTGTCCCCATTGACGCAATTGTTATTTTTTTTAATTTTTGTGTATTTTTTAAAAGTCTTAACACTAATTCTTGGTTTCTCCCCCCCTGCCCTTTACCCGACACTCTAACTGTTGGCTCTCCTCCTAAAATTAAACACGTGTTTTCTTCTTCTGATATGTTTTCTAGAATTTTTTTAACTGTATTTTTTATTTCTCCAAAAATTTGCATTTTGATAACTTTGTATCCTTTACTTTTGGCTGTTTCTTCCATTGCTTTTAGACAATTATTGTTATTTGCAATAATGTAATTTTCAATTTTGGCTGTTTTTGGAGTTTCTGTTTTTTGGTTGTGTAATCCATTACCTAAAATTTGTAAAACTTCAATTGGAATTCTTGTTTTTAATCTGTATTTTTCTATTATGTCCATTGCATCTTGATACGTTGTATCATCCATGTATGTTGTACCTGATGCAATTGATGATAGATCATCTTTTTCAACATCTGACATTATCAAACCAATTCCATCGCATTTCATATTCTCTACCAGTTTACCGCCTTTGATTTTTGATAGGTGTTTTCTAACACAGTTGAATTCTTGAATTGTTGCCCCTGACTTTAGCAGTATGTCTGTAACGTGAACTTTATCGCTAAGTGTAATTTCATCCGGCATTGCAAGTAATGATGATCCTCCGCCTGAAACAAGGAAAATAATTAATTCTCTGCTTTTTCTATTTTCTACAAATTTTATTACTTCTTTTGCTGCTTTTACACTTGTTTTATCTGGCTTAGGATGTCCTGAGTTGAAAATTTGGAATCTTTTACTTTTGATTTTTGCTTTTGTTCCTTTTGGAATAACAATTATTCCACTTTTTATTGAAATTATTGAATTAATTGCCCTGGTCATGGAATCCCCTGCCTTTCCAAATGCTACTGTGTGTATGCTGGAGTATTTTTCAATGTTGAATATTTTCCCATCTATTTTAATTTCATTTGCTGTGACATAATTTGATATGATGTTCTCTGGATTTGCCGCTTGAAGACCTGATTCTAAAATTTCTAAACAATCTTTTTTCTTTTTTGTAATTGCCAATTCCTCAAAATTTTGAATTATCATGTGATTTACTTCTGTGTAAGATATAATAAACAAACCAATGATGTTTGTTTTATGCATACAGTACGCATTCCAAAAGTTATTAATTTTGGAGAAAACGCACTTGGTGAAACAGAATATCCAAAAAATGCCCTAGTTGTTACAACCGTTCCGCCAGCATTGTCTGACAAATGGTTAGCAAGAATGGGAATTCAGGATTATATGTTATATGACCAAGTAAAACCTGAACCATCGATTGATGATGTCAATAAGGTCATTTCTCAATTCAAAGACAAAAACCCTTCAGTCCTAATTGGATTGGGTGGTGGAAGTTCAATGGATGTGGTAAAATACGCTGCACCTGAATTGAAAAAAGAAAAAATTCTAATTCCAACTACATTCGGAACTGGAGCTGAAATGACAACATATTGTGTTCTAAAATTCGATGGAAAAAAGAAATTGTTACGTGAAGACAGATTCTTAGCTGACATGGCTGTAGTTGATTCATATTTTATGGATGGAACTCCAGAACAAGTTATCAAAAGTTCTGTCTGTGATGCATGTGCTCAAGCTACTGAAGGCTATGACAGCAAACTCGGTAATGACTTGACTAGAACATTATGTAAACAAGCATTTGATATTCTATATGATGCAATAATGAATGACAAACCAGAAAACTATCCATACGGTTCAATGTTATCTGGAATGGGATTTGGAAATTGCTCTACAACATTAGGACATGCATTGTCCTATGTGTTTTCAAATGAAGGAGTACCTCATGGTTATTCTTTATCTTCTTGTACTACAGTTGCACACAAACATAACAATTCGATCTTCTATGATAGATTCAAAGAGGCAATGGATAAACTCGGCTTTGATAAATTAGAACTCAAGGCTGATGTTTCAGACGCTGCTGACACTGTCATGACCGATAGAGGCCATTTGGATCCAAATCCAATTCCAATATCTAAAGATGACGTCATAAAATGTCTTGAAAATATCAAAGCAGGTAATTTATAGAAAATTCATTTTTTCTTTTCTTTTTCTTTTATATCTAAACTGCGAAATTGGCAGATTAACTAAACTTTTTATTATAATGATTTGGAACAACATCAGTTGGCAAGTAAAAAATTAAAGTTTGGTATTCAAAATGGACTAAATGTTGCTAGAGCCGGATTTACTGAGGATCAGATAATTACTGCATGTCAGCTTGCTGATCGAACCGGATATGACTCTATTTTCTATATGGATCACACAAACGTTCCACAATGGAAAAATGCAACTGTTTTAGATCCTTGGGTCATGTTATCTGCTATTGCTGCAGTTACAAACAATGTTGAATTGGGAACCTGTGTTACTGATGCAATTAGAAGACACCCGTCAAATATCGCACTAGCCGCAATTACTCTTGATAGAATTTCTAAAGGTAGAGCAATTCTTGGTATTGGTGCTGGAGAGGCACAAAATCTTAAAGAATTCTGTATTCCATTTGAAAAACCAGTTTCAAAATGGGCTGAACAAATTGAAGTTATCAAAAAATTATATGGTTCTAGCCCTGATAATACTGTAGATTATGAAGGTAAATTTTATCAATTAAAACAAGCATGTTTACAAGCTGCATCAATTAGAAAACCCCACCCACCTACTTACATGGCCTCTGGCGGAAAGCGAACATTAGATTTAACTGGAAAACTTGGAGAAGGTTGGTTACCAATCGGCTATACTCCTGAATTATTTGAAGATCATAGAAAACAAATTGAAGTTTCTATGGACAAATATGGTCGAAGTCAAGAAGATAAAGATAATTTTGAAATGGCATTAGATATTGATGTTTACTTTTCAGAAGATGCAGAAGCTTCTTGGGCAAAAATGAAAGAGGCTGTTAAAGTTAGTTTGTTTAAACCTGAAATTTTGAGAGTACATGGATTAAAAGAAATTGAAGGATTTGATTTTGTAAAATACTTTACAGAATATTCAATGTCTGATCAAAGTTGGATTGTTAAAATGCGAGAAGCTGCAACTAAAATTCCAGATAAAATTGCAAGATCATCCACTGCCGTTGGTACTCCTGAAGATATCATTCCTACCTTTGAGCGATTTATGGAAGCTGGTGTGAATCACTTTGTAATTAGATTCTGGGGTAAGAATTACTTTGGTTCTATTGACAAGTTTGCAAGCCATGTTATGCCTGTATTGCGTGAAAAACATAAACAAAAATTCGCTTAATCCTAAATTATTATAACATTATTTACTGTGTTAATTTCTTGAATGTTGTTATGAATGACGATGTTCCTGATACTGTCAAAAAATGCCTTGATATTTTGGACGATAGTTTAGAAATATTGGTTGACATTGAATTTACTCTAAATGATGAAAAAAATGATGAATTAATTCCTGACATGAAACTTCATAATTTGTTTGATATGACTGAAGATGTGGCAGAGTCTGAAAAAATTAAATTTGCTGAATCTAAATTAGTTCAAAGACAATTTCAAGATATTTAGCGATTCCGTGAATTGTGCTGATGCTTGTTTTTTGCTGACTGTTTTACTTTTCTTTTAGTTTGTTGTTTGAGTAATCTTTTTCTTGTTCTCTCTGTTCCACTTGTAGAGCCTTGGACAATTTTTGTTTTACTTCCATCTTTTAACATAATCACTTTTCCCTTAAATCTAAATTCAACGTCTCTACATTTGATATAGTATCTTCTAAGACTAAAAAATATTCTATTGTTGGTTCCATGCATTTCTTTAACTTCCTTTGTTTTTTTTAATTCATTGAGAATATTTCG
>JAOKTA010000016.1 GCA_028335865.1 Candidatus Nitrosopumilus sp. | reverse complement strand
TCTGACTCAGAGTCAGCGTTTTCCATGATTGCAAGTGATGAAAGCATTGGTGTCAATCCAAGTTTTACAACTTCTTTGAACATTGGATTCTCTCTTTCATAATCTGCAATGTATGGTGAGAACGAATAATACATCTCATTGAATCCGGACATGAAAGATTTTCCAGCTTCTGTGTTCATTAGTTGGTTGTCGCGAATTTCTCTGAGCATCTGAACCTGCGGTGACATTTCTGAGCCGTATGCTGCAGTTGCGATTAGACAGCCGCCGCCTTCTTCAGTGGATTCATTTTCAGAGGGCTCATTCGTAGAAGTTGAAACTTTGGATCCAGGCACAACAACTAAAGCAAATTCAGTTTCTTGTCCGGTATTTCTAATATTTTCAAATTTAATTGTTGTAGGTCCAGTTTGATCTGCTCCAAATGTAAATTTCTCAAAATCTCCACCAACTTCTGCATTTCCAGAAACACGATGAATTTCCTCATTGTTTTGAATGATTACAAATGTATAATCAGAAAGTCTCAGAGGTCCATCAGTATAACTATCTCGAATAGTAAAAACAAAATTTGTCGGAACTCCAGATTCAATATCCTCAGGATCCCATGCAAGATTTAGTTTGAACTCTTCACTTGCAGTATAGGCAATTAATGGAAATTTAGCGTCTTCACTTGCAGATAATTTAAACACAATTTTATCCGGTAACGGTTGGTCTAACTCTCTCATTTCATTTTTTAAATATCTAAGATGATCTAGGAGTAAAACAAAATGAACAGTACGCTTGTCGTCATAGGTATAGTCATCAACGGTCACTGAAGATTTGAATAGTTTGATATCATTTACAGAGCCAATATAGCTAGGATACAAAAATTCAAGAAAACCCTTTGGAAAATGTGTCTCTACATGCACAACAGATACGTGACTCATTTTACTTTCGTTCCAATCAAATGGCATCTCAAATGTTACTGATTTAGCCTCAGAATCATAGGAGAAATTAGATACTGAATCAAAGTAGGATTTTGTACTAAACTCTACGTCCTCATTGTTTTGATCTTTTTGTGAATGTGATACTGAATCAACGATGGTTAAATCAGCAATGTACACGCCAGAATCTTCTATGATATTTGTTGGCTCATCAATTGTTCGTACCTCAATTTCAAAAGTGTACAATCCACCTGAATTAAACAAAGGACCTGTAATTTCTACAGGATCAGAATCAGTTCCATACCAAGCTCCAAGTAAAGAATCTTGTTCGCCATAAATTATAATTTCTTTATCATCAGTTGGCGTAACCACAATTGGCAAAATTCCATCTTCAGCAAAAAAGTAATTTCTTAAAATCATTTCATTGTTTTTAAATATTCCAATTAGAAATGTGACATTCTTGGCAGTTTCATCAGTTTCAGTATCTGTTGCGGTAATTGTAATTTGTTCTTGATCATTTTCAAAATACATCGGCATTTCTACTGAAACAGAGATTTGTTTTTCTTGAATGTTAATTGAAGAAATTGTATCTATTCCCAAACCATGTCCATAAACACTGCTTGCTGGGAAAAGTAAACAAAATATTATTGATAAAATTAAAAGTTTCTTTAAAGACAATATCATTCTCAATATACGGGCCTATTTGACTGTCAGTAATTCCTTAGTTTTCTCAATTAAGACTTCAATTGTATCTGCTTCTAAGAGGGGTTGAAGCTCATTTGGAACTTTTGCACCAAGTGCCGCAAGTGAATAAATGTAATCAATGGTAGGGGTGTCACTATTCAGATAGTATTGCTCTAAAACATGATCAAGTGCATGGGAATCCACAGTTTGGGGGTTAGATGGATCACTTGTTAATGCCTGATGGATAATTTTTTTCTTCCACAATTCAATTAATCCCTTCCATTGTATCAAAGAAACATTTTCATCAATTTCGGGAATCAGCTCTACTTCAGCCTGTATGTACATTTTTTCTTGAGTTCCAATTTCCTCATGAATTTTTGAAACTTCGTGGTGACCTTCAACTGAAAATGGATCATAGTTTGTAGGCTGAGAAATAACAGGTGGAATGATTTTTTTTATTTTAAATGAATTTCTGCCCATGGTTTCAATATGTAGTTGTAATCCATCAAGTTCAACGTCCTGACATTTACTAATTTTAGCAATGGTTCCCACCATGTGTGGTGAATTCCATCCATTTACAGAATTATGCTCATCAATCAAACAAACACCAAATTGGCCATCACCAAGCATACAATCATCAACTAGCTGTTTGTAACGAGGCTCAAATACACGAAGTGGAAGTTCTTGTCTTGGAAATAAAACTAGGTCCAAAGGAAAAATTGGAATAATTTTTGTTTCTGCCATAGAATAATCCTTTAATCTTTCTAAATATATGGAATACGGAAATTAAAATCCATTTTCGTTTAGTATCAAACCCAATAAAGCGGCACGAGTATGTTTTCCATATTCTGCTTGTTGAAAATATTTGGCATTTTTTGTTTTATCAACATCAGTAGAAATCTCATCAATTCTAGGTAATGGATGTAAAATAATTGAATCGTCTTTCATCTTTTTTATCATATCTAGCCCCACAACATAGCTGCCTTTTACTTTAAGATATTCCTCTTCGTCAGGAAATCGTTCTTTTTGAATTCTTGTTACATAGAGAACATCAAGTTCATCAATATGATCTTCAAGTTCTGTTGATTCAGTAAAATCTAAATTCTTTTTGATTTCGTAAGTAGAATCGGATCTTATTCGTAATGATTTAGGAGAAATTAAACGAACATCAACATCATAGTTACCTAATCCATGTAACAAGGAGTAAACGGTTCGTCCATATTTTAGATCACCAACAATACCTATCTTTAGCCCATCAATCTTTTTCTTTTCTTTTTTTATTGTAAACAAATCCTGAATTGCTTGTGTAGGATGTTCTTCTGTACCACTGCCTGCATTAATTACAGGTTTATCTGAAATTTCAGATGCAAATCTGCTTGAGCCATCCAAAGTATGTCTTAAAACAAGAATATCTGAATAGATGGACATCATTTTTACAGTATCAGCAAGACTCTCACCTTTTTGAGTTGATGATGATGAAATATTTGAAATGCCTAAAGAATTACCACCGATAGAAGCAATTGCAGAGTCAAAGCTAAGGCGGGTTCTAGTACTAGGCTCATAAAACAAATATCCCAAAGTTTTCCCTTTGCAAATCTCCTGTCTTTGAGAAGAAGTTAATTGCATAATCTTATCTGTGGATGTAAAGATTTTTTCTAATTGTTCTTTAGTATAATCCTTAATTGAAATAATATCTTTTTGATAGAACTCGTTCATTCTTTCAATAATATATACAGGTGACTATACAAAGTATTCTGATGGAGCAGTCTGAACTTATGGTTCGACGAATCAAAGAAGGGACCGTAATTGATCATATTGATGAAGGCAAGGGTCTGCAAGTACTTGATGCATTAAGAATTGATGGTCATGACGGAAGTTTAATCACCATAGCTTTGAATGTGCCAAGCGGTAAATCAAAGAAAAAAGATATCATTAAAGTTGAAAATAAATTTCTAAAAGATGATGATACAAACAAAATTGCAGTGATATCTCCAAAGGCAACCATCAACATTATAAAAAATTACAAACTGATTGAAAAACGACGAGTTGCACTTCCAAATGAAATAGACAGGATATTTCGATGTTCCAATCCAGATTGCATTACAAACAGTACAGAACGTATTGACTCTGTAATGGATCTAATCGATAAAGAAGGAATGATACTCAAGTGCAGATATTGTGCAAGAGTATTAGATGTAAACGAAATAAAATACAATTAAGTAGTAAAATTAAAAATTTGAAAAGTTTGTAGTAAGGACTATTGTCCTAAGATGATAAACATCATAACTATACCGTAGATTGCGATTGATTCAACCATACCTACGAAGATGAATACCTTTGATTGTAATGCTGGGTTTTCACTGATTACTGCAAGACCTGCTGCACCGACTTGACCTAAGCCAATACCTGCACCAAATGCTGCAAGACCGAATGCTAAACCTGCACCCAGAATTTTGAATGAATCACCACTAGATGCACCATCTTCTTGAGCAAATGCAATTCCAGTTGAACCTGTAATTGTAATTGCTGCTGCAGCCAAAAGTAATAAGACTATAGTTTTCATTGTAATCTCGACTCAAACAAATCCATATTTAAATCATGATAAGAATTTAAGAACTAAATTAAATTTTATCTAATGTTTTCTTTTTAAAAGATTGTAAATCATTCTGGATAGATTTTACAAAATCATCATGACTTGCGTCTAGATCTTTTTTGGAGTTTTCAATTAATTTTTTTATTTCTTCTTTTGCCATTATTTCCTACTTTCCATCTTAGCTTTGACTTTTTTTAACTTTGCGAATTCTTCTCTTTCTCTTTCTTCAAGAGTAGATAGAATAAACCTAATTTTTTGTTTATATTGAGGAATAATTACGTTTTCTAACGCATTTAGTAGTTTTTGTGTCTTTTCTAGTGCTTTTGCAAGACTAAAAATAGAATTCTCATATTCTGCTGCTTTACAAATTTTAGGCATTAATTCTTTGATTTGTTTTGCTGCCCTATCAATTGAAGAATTAGTATCAGCAAATCCATAAGGCATTGATTTTGTATCTTTTTCGGTAACTGAAAGTGCAGGGATTTTAACATCGACTACTCTTCGTACATGGATATCAACTTCCATTACAGGAGGAGTAGATTCAGCAACAGAATCAACAGTGTTAGTTCCTAATGCCAAGTATGCCTCATTAACTGAAGTGTAAATATCTTGCAAAGGATCCCAAATTCCACCTCTTGCTTTTGAAGCTTCTTCAATCATTTCTTCAATATTTTTTAGCAAAACTTTACGTTTATCATCCAAAATTCCTTGTACCATTGTAGCAACTTGACTTGATTTTTTATACTTGAAAAGTTCAATCTTTGTAGCAGCTACATTTTGTCCAAATGACATTTCTGTTATTCTCCCTGATAGTATTTGTCTACAAACTTATCTTTGATTTTAGTAATTTCATTCTTTGGTAGTTTTGACACAATCTTCCATAAGATAGCAAGTGTTTCTTCAATTGTTCTATTTTCATCAGTTGCTTGGGTAAGGAATTCTTTTTCAAAGACATCTCCAACATCCATGTATTTCAAATCAATTTCAGTTAATCCTGCTTTACCTACAATACCTGCTAATGCTCTTACTTCTTGTGCTCTAGAATAAGCATCATAAACTTGGTTAGCAACTTCAGCATGATCTTCTCTTGTGCTTCCTTCACCAATTCCATCTTTCATCAGTCTACTAAGACTCATCAGAATGTTAATCGGTGGATAAACGCCTTGTCTGAACAAATCTCTACCAACTACTATTTGTCCCTCAGTAATGTAACCAGTAAGGTCAGGGATTGGGTGAGTGATATCATCAGATGGCATTGATAAAATTGGAATTTGTGTAACACTTCCTTTTCTTCCATTAAGTTTTCCTGCTCTTTCATAGATTGTTGAAAGGTCAGTGTAGAGATAACCAGGATATCCTTTTCTTCCAGGGACCTCTTCTCTTGCTGCACTAATTTCTCTTAATGCTTCAGCATAGTTTGTCATATCAGTAAGAATAACTAAAACGTGCATTCCTAGGTCAAATGCCAAATATTCAGCGACAGTTAATGCTACACGTGGAGTGATAATTCTCTCAATTGCAGGATCATCTGCAGTATTCAAAAATAGAACACTTCTTTTTAGTGCACCAGATTCTTCTAGACTTTTTCTGAAATATTCTGCTTCACTGTATTGCACACCAATTGCTGCAAAGACTACAGCAAAATCATCATTGGTACCAACTACTGATGCTTGTCTTGCAATTTGTGCTGCCAAAAGATTGTGAGACATACCAGAACCTGAAAAGATTGGAAGTTTTTGTCCTCTTACAAGAGTGACTAATCCATCAATTACAGATACACCAGTTTGAATGAAATCTTTTGGATATTCACGTTGTTCTGGATTCATCGGCTCACCGTTAATATCAATAAATTTATCAGCAATTGGATCAGGTAGTCCATCTTTTGGTCTTCCTAATCCATCAAATACTCTACCAAGTACATCTTTAGATACTGGCATTTCCATAACTTTGCCAACAAATTTAGCGCTAGTTCCAGAGATAGATAATCCAGTAGTTCCTTCAAAGACTTGGACAATTGCTTTACCATTACCTACTTCGAGAACTTTACCTAATCTTCTTTCACCCTCAATAGTTTCAATTTCTACAAGTTCATCAAATGCTGCGTTATCAACATCGTCAACAACAACTAGAGGTCCTTTAATTTCAGCAATGTTGCTGTATTGAATTCCGCCTTTGTCGGTCAATTTGTTACCTTCACTCCTGAAATATTTTTAAATTGTTCTTTCATATCGCTTTCTAATTTATCGAGTTTAGGCATCTCATCATCCTTGATATCCATTCGTGCTTTTAATATTGATGGAACCACAGGTAGTTCGCGAATTGCAGATAGTTGTGTACCTTCTTTAAGTGATTGTTGACCTAGTTTGTAGAAATCTACAATTAGTTTCAATAATTTGAATTGTTTCTCTGCACTACAGTATGTATCAACATCATCGAAGGAGTTTTGTTGAAGTAGTCCAATCTTTACCATTCTTGCAATTTCTAAGATGAGTTTTTCTTCATCAGGTAATGCATCAGGACCTAAGAGTTTTACAATTTCTTTTAGAGTATCTTCTCTTTGTAAAATTCCATAAGCTTCATTTCTAATGGCAAACCAATCTTCACTAATATTTTCACTCCACCATTTTGCAATATCAGCAAGGTAACCAGAATAGCTGTTCATCCAATTGATTGATGGGTAGTGTCTAGAGTATGCAAGTTTTGCATCTAATGCCCAGAAAGTTTTGATAAATCTCATTGTGTGTGTTGTTACAGGTTCTGTAAAGTCACCACCTGATGGAGATACAGCGCCAATCAAAGTAACTGAACCGTCACGGTCTGGACTTCCAGATGCTCTAACACGGCCTGCTCTTTCATAAAATTCTGCTAATCTTGATGCAAGATATGATGGATAACCTTCTTCTGCAGGCATCTCTTCTAATCTACCACTCATTTCTCTGAGTGCTTCAGCCCATCTACTTGTAGAATCTGCTACAAGAACAACGTCTTTACCCATATCTCTATAATATTCTGCGATTGTTACTCCAGTGTAGATACTTGCCTCTCTTGCTGCCACTGGCATGTTACTTGTATTTGCAACGAGTACAGTTCTATCCATAAGTGGTTTTCCACTACGTGGATCTTTAAGATGTGGAAATTCAACTAATACTTCAGTCATTTCATTTCCTCTTTCACCACAACCAATGTAAACAACAACTTGTGAATCAGCCCATTTTGCAATTTGGTGCAATGTTACAGTTTTTCCGGTTCCAAAGGCACCAGGAATTGAACCAGTTCCACCTTTAGCAATTGGGAAGAATGTATCAATTACACGTTGACCAGTTATCAGAGGAACTGTAGCATCATATCTCTTAAGATATGGACGTGGTTTTCGTACAGGCCATTTATGATACATTTTAAGTGGAACGTTTTGTCCATCTTTCTCAGCTGTTGCTAATTCAGTTTCTAAATTATAATCTCCTTCTGAAACAATATTTGAAATTTTTCCACCTGGATGATTTGGTGGAACCATAATAGAGTGTTCAATAAGATCTGTTTCTTGAACAGTTCCAATTACATTACCTGGTAAAACGTCATCTCCATTACTTGCAACTGGAACAAAGTGATAGGTCTTAACCATATCAACTGGAGTAGTTGTAATACCTTTACCAATAAAAGAACCAGATGCTTTGGATAACTCTCTTAGTGGTCTTTGAATTCCATCATAAAGTTGTCCAATAATTCCTGGACCTAATAATACACTGAGTGGGTTTCCGGTTCCAACTACAGGCTCACCTGGTTTTAATCCACTTGTTGACTCATAAACTTGAATAAATGCTACATCTCCAGTTAATCGAATAACTTCACCTACTAATTTTGAATTACCTACTGTGACGGTTTCATACATTTTTGCATCAGCCATTCCGTCAGCTCTAACTGCCGGACCGCTTACCCATACAATTCTACCTTGTGCTGTCATCTTACTCATTTACTCCGAATTTTGAAGCAATCTCTTTCCTAATTAAAGGCTTCAACCGATCGATCTTTGCGTCAATAGTATTGTCGAATTTCATAGATCCAACTTTTGATTCAAGTTTAACACCACCAATACAATCAATGTTTTCAGAAGATAATTCAGAACCTGGGAAACGTGACAGAGCTGATTGAACAGTATCTCTATCCTTAGAATTTGTGAATACTTTAACTTCAGTGGTTCCCAAAATTTGTGTTGATTCTTCTAAAAGGGAATTGATAAGATTTGCATAATCGCTGTTACGATCAGAATTTGTAATTTGTTCTAATGCTGTTGCAAATACTCGATTAACTGATGATTCTAATGCTAAAAGTTGTTTATTTCTGGCTTCAATATCAGAACCACCAACGATTTGTTTTTCAATTTTATCTGCCTCTTTTTTACCATCTGCAATGATTTTATCATATTCTGCTTCCAATTTAGAGACAGAATCATCAAGTTTTTGGCGTGAATTGCTCAATTCACTGCTAATATCAGATAAAATGGACTTTTCAGTTTGATTAAGAATTTTATCAATTGTAGCAGTAATGGTAGAATTTGTCAATATCACGCGTGTGATTATAATGGATTTTAATGTTTGGAAAATAAGGGTGGATTCAGAAAGATATTAAAAACTAAGAAAACGTTAATGGATTATCTTGGCAGTAGCGGATCTAAAACTTGGTAGTGTAATTTTACCAAGAAGTGACTCTCCAAAGGCCATTTCCAGATTAACAGAATTTGAATGGTTTCATAAAATTGATACTGAAAATGACATAGTCACCCCAGAAATTGATGATTTGCTATTAGAGGCTCAAAAAACATACCAATCCATTGATGATGTAGTAAAAGGTCTAGGAGTTCCACCATTGGTAGGAATTCTTGAAATTATGTTCACAGGGAAAAAAATCAACAAGAAAGATTATGAAATTGATGAAATCGAGGACATGGTAAATGAACTTAAAAAAAGAGCACCATCAATAATTGATGAACCTATCAATCTTTTAGAAGAACAAGCAACTACAAAGCGTTCACTAGAAGAATACACATCACTTAAAGAAACACTTGAAGTTGCAAAAAAGCTAAACATTGATCTTTCAGGATTTGGATTAATGAAATATTTTTACACAAATCTATTTGTTGTCGATTCTAAAGATTATGAAGAAATTAGCAAAACTTTAGAAAATATTACATTTTACAAATATGACCTTGCAAACAAAGAAAAAATAGCAATTCTAGTAATTGCAAGTGTCGAAGATTCTGAGAAAACACTGAAAATACTAAGAGGTTTCAATGCCAATCCATTTTCTATTCCTGAAGGCATGCCCCAAATTCCGGCACAAGCATATTCACTTGCTGAAACTAAAATCAAAGAACTAACAGCAAAGCAATCAGCAAATACAAAACAGATTGCAAAACTTACAAAAAAAATTAGACGTGATATTTTAGCAATTCATGAAGAAGCTCAAGTTGCCAAAGACGTACTTGAAACATTAAGAAAACCAGGCGGAACAAAGAATTTTGCAGTTATTCAAGGATTTATTCCAAGTAAAATGGAGGAGAAATTTAAAAATTCAACTAAACAATGGATGTCAGTTTCTGAAGATATTGTAGATCCTAAATTAAAAGAACAAATTCCAATTCTATTTGATAACCCAAGATTTGTTAGAACATTTGAAGTAATTACAGAGAGTCAAGGAATTCCAGGAAAAGGAGAAGCAGACCCAACTCCTATGATTGCTCTGATGTGGCCAATTTTCTATGGCCTTATGTTTGCAGATTTAGGTCACGGTTTGCTATTAATGGGAATGGGATTATTATTCAAATTAAAAGGACAAGGTACACTTTCAAGATGGGGAATGTTAATTGCAATCTCAGGAGCTTCTGCAGCTATTGCGGGTGTTGGAGCGGGTGAAGCATTTGGATTCCACTTGGATCACATGGGACCTTTGGAAGGTTTGTTAGAAGAGGGAGGAGCCTTACACTCGATAAGCTGGTTAGTAGGAATTCTGAGTGTTGCCGAATTAACATTTGAACAAGTAATCAATATTCTCAAGGTATCATTATTCATCGGAATTGTGCATCTTGTCTGGGCAATGGTTCTACGTGTTAAGAGATTAGCAAAAGAAGGTCACAAATTTGTAATGTACATGGAAGCAATTCCAAATATCACACTATACGGCGGAATTGTAGTAATAATGATGTGCGCAATTGGTGCAAACTATGATGTCATGAACATGTATTCCAAAATACATACAGAGGCAGTTCCATGGGTTACAATTTTCTTAGGGGATTGGGCTCAAGTTTGGATAATCACAAGAATTTCAGTAATTATAGTAATTGTATCAATGACAATGATGATGATTGGAGGAATTCTACATGCAAAGAGACATCCTGAAGACGGAGGTTCTGCGGCAAATGTTGTAATGGAAGTTTTCCTAGGTAAAACAGTAGAAGCATTAGCTCACACAATTAGTTATGCCAGACTTGGAATTATGCTACTTGTACATGCTGCATTATTAATGACAGTTAACAATGCATTTGGTTCTCTAGGCGGATTTGAATCAGGTGCAGCAATGGCAATGATAATTGGAGGAAACCTGGGTATCATGATGATTGAAGGATTAATTGTATACATCCAATCACTCAGATTGCACTTGTATGAATTCTTTACAAAATGGTATGATGGCGGTTCAGAACCATTTAGACAAGTTAGACCAGAGCTAATTTACAACCAATTCATTTGGAAGAATAAATAAAAATAAGAAATTATTTTACTGCTTTAATTACTAAACTTGTAATCTTTCTACCGTTAATTTTTTCACCATCCATGTAAGCCCTTTCTTCTAAAACATCAATTTTCTTAAATCCGGCATCCGCAATACATGAAAGATAATTTTCCTTTGTTAATGCACCGTCAATGCATTCACACCATTTTTCTGAATTTACCTGATCTGCGGATAATTCTTGATCTGTGATTAGATCAGATATGACCATACGTCCGTCATTTTTTAAAATTCGAAATACTTCTTTGAATGCATTTGTTTTGTTTGTTGTCAAATTAATGACACAGTTACTAATTACGGCATCAACTGAATTATTATCTAATGGAATATTTTCTTCAATATCGCCTTTCTTAAATTCAACATTTGGGTAATTTCCTTTTTTTGCATTATCTCGAGCTTTTTCCAACATTTCATCAGTCATGTCAATTCCTATTGCTTTTCCAGAATTCAAAACTTTTCTTGCAGCTAAGAAAATATCAATTCCTGCACCAGAACCCAAATCAACTACAGTTTCACCTTCTTTTAGATTAGTATGATTAATTGGCGCTCCACAGCCAACACCTAAAATTGCTTCTTGAGGAATTGATTCAAGTTCCTTCTGATCGTATCCAATTAATTTTGTCGCATCTATTGGAGAGTCTCCTGAATCACATTCTCCAGGCATACAGCAGCAATCAGTATTGCCCGATACCACTATCTTGGAATATTTTTTTTTAATATCATCTTTAATGGCGTTATCCATATTTTGAGATAATTAGAAAAGCATACTTAAGTTCACTCTATAGGAAGTGCAGTGTTATTTCCCCATTCACCCCAAGATCCTAAATAGACTCTAACATTTTTGAATCCAAGTTTTTTTAAAACCAAAAAAGAATTAGCAGCTCTGTATGCCCCTTGACAATAAGTGACAATTTCAGAGTCTTTTGGAATATCATACATTTTAGATAATTCATCGTCACTTTTGAAAGTACCATCTTCGCGAAGATTTTGATTCCAATCAATATTGATGGCATTTGGAATATGACCAGTTTGAGCAGCTCTAACTACAGTACCATCATATTCCGCAGTAGAGCGAGCATCAATAATTTTTAAACTATCTAAATTGTCCCTAATATTTTCAAATCCTGAAATAACGTCAGGATTAATTTTTCCCAAAAATTTTGAAGGTTTGAAATTATTTGCTTTTATTTCCAGTGAAAGATTTTCTCTTCTCCATTTTGCAATTCCACCATCTAGCATAGAGGCATTTTGATGAGAAAAATACATCAGCATCCAAACACCCCTTGCTGCAAGCATTCCAGATACAGAATCATAAAAGATGACTCTTTTTTCAGATGTAACACCAAGAAATGACAATAGTTTTGTTGCTTGACTGTTAAAATTTTCAATCCCTTGTTTTGTTGTATCGATCCAATGAAATGCAAATAGATCTAAATGAACAGATCCTGGAATATGATCCTCAGAGTATTCCTTGAAAGATCGAGTGTCAGCTATAATGATATCAGGATCATTAAGAATTGAATTTAATTCAGATGTAGAAATTAACATAAATTTGATAAAAAGTTCAAAGGTAAATTCATTTGGTTTTGATGTAGTAAATTATTTTCAAACTAATACAAGATAATTTAATGAAAATCCATTACACACAGTGTAAGGATAAAAAAATAAAAAGAGAAAAAAAGGTTTTTTTTCTATTCGTTTACGTATGCTCTTTCGCCATGCTGTGCCAAATCAAGTCCAATCTCCTCTTCTTTCGGAGTGACTCTGATTCCGCCCGGCCAAACGGCATCCATTACTTTCAGAATAATCAGTGTAACACCAAAGGCATAGCCTATTGATATCATAGCACCAATGATGCTAATTGCTTGCTGTTCCATTCCTTCTGGCGTACCAGTCCATGCTCCGATACCGTCTCCAGTATCCC
Source organism: Candidatus Nitrosopumilus sp. (assembly GCA_028335865.1). Taxonomy (GTDB): domain Archaea; phylum Thermoproteota; class Nitrososphaeria; order Nitrososphaerales; family Nitrosopumilaceae; genus Nitrosopumilus. Next base: position 5,248 of record JAOKTA010000016.1, on the reverse strand, counting down.
AAACGTGTGGACTAGCTAATGTACCAGTCAAAATTGCACCTGTAAGACCACCCATTCCGTGTACTCCCCATACATCTAATGCGTCGTCCCATTTGCGTGCACTCTTGAATGCAATTGCTGCATAACAAATTGTACCAGCTGCAATACCGATTATAATCGCAGCCATTGGACCTACCCAACCTGAGGCTGGTGTGATTGCTACCAATCCTGCTACTGCTCCTGATGCAGCTCCTACGACACTTGGTTTTCCTGTATGTGCCCAAGACATGAGCACCCAAGTGACTGCAGCCATACCAGTTGCTGTGTTTGTAACAGTCCATGCGCTGACGGTAATGCCGTCTACCATAACTTCACTACCTGCGTTGAAACCAAACCATCCAAACCAGAGTATTCCTGCACCCAGGACTACCATTGGGATATTGTGTGGTTCCATTGGCACTTTACCATATCCAAGACGTCTGCCAAGGACTAAGGCTCCGGCCAATGCCGCAAATCCTGAAGAAATGTGTACTACAGTACCACCTGCAAAGTCTAATGCGTATGATGGCGATAGATCTGGATCGAGGTCAATTGCACCTCCTCCTATGTAACCACCTCCCCAAACCCAATGTGCTATTGGATCATAAACGAAGGTTCCCCATAAGAGTACGAATATCATCAATGCGCTGAATTTGATTCTGTCAATTAATCCACCAATAATTAGAACTGGTGTAATAATTGCGAAGGTTCCTTGGAACATTGCAAATAGTTGGTGAGGTACTGTACCTGGCCAACCTTGACTACAATAGTCTCCGTCCTTCATTTCATTCATTTGATAAGCATTAGACCAAGTATCTGCACATGGACCTACTTCACCGAGAGGTGCCCACGCTGATACCATGTTGAAACCAACATAGTCTAGATTACCCATGAACATATTTGCTTCAGAATCAATTCCGCCAAATGCTAGTGAGTATCCCCATAGAACCCATTGTACTGACATTAAACCCATTACAATTAGGGTCATACCAAGTACGTTGACGATGTTCTTTGATCTGGCTAATCCGCCATAAAAGAAACCGACTCCGGGTGACATGAGTAGTACCATTGAAGTTGCTGTGAGCATCCATGCTGTATCTCCTGTGTCTATAAGACAAGGCATCATGGCTCCTGCACCATCACTATCGTACCAACATTCGTTAGGATTTCCAGTGTAAATTCCACTGGTTCCTGCGACGTATCCGTCCATACCGTCATCAACACTTTGTGCAAATGCTTGTGACATTGCACCAGTTGCTGTGATAGATACTGCGGCTACAAGTAATAGAGCATACTTGTAGTTTCTAGAATTCATTAAATTTTATCGAAATAGAATATTATTAAAGCATTGAAGACCCTAAAATTTTTCAAAAAGTAACTTATTATATTATGATATATTGTGATAGTAACATAGAATATGAAAATTATGATAGAGATGAATAAATGAAGTCAAAACCTAAAGGCAAACTAGCAGTTTTTGATACATTTAAGACTAAAAATCAAGATTTGACAGGAGAAGCAAAAAGACAAAGATCGATCATTACAATTCTTGGAAATAATGCAAATCCAGCTGAACGAACAAGAACAGGGATTTCCCAAAAAATTGCAAAAAAACAAGAAATTAGCTGGAAGAATATCTATTCAGGAATTTTTAGGGATCTAGATGAAATATTACTCCCTATGGGAATAGCAGAAGAAGCTGGCAGATTACCATTAAAAAGAGGACCAAAAGCGCTACAAGAAAAAGGAATTCCGTATTATCAATTGACAAAAAAAGGAATGCTAGTAGGATCAGCAATAAATGGAATTGAAAACATGCCATCACAGTTAAAGATATTTTTTGCAGAATCTACTCCAAAAGAAAAAGAATTTGAGAAAATTTTAACTAAATTTATGACTACCAGTCCAACTTTTACATATTCAATTTTTCAAAAATATGTAAAAGCATTTTGTGAAGATAAAATTAAGGAATTACTTCCTTTTGATCTCTCAAAATTACAAGATATATCAGATGAAAATTTGATTATTCAAAAGGAAATTATTTTGGCCTTTGGAAAACTCTCAGTTCAAGAAAAAAAGGAAGCAACCACATTTTTAGAGAAAATCGCATAAAAATCGACTCTAATTTGGAACGCCAAACATTAAAATCCACTATTCATGAATTTGTATCATGGGTAAAAACGTCTATGCGTCGGTAAAATCATACAGTCAAAGAGGAAAATTACTGAAGAGAGCAGATTATCAAACTTTAGCCGAGTCAAGGGATCTAGATGAATTAATGACTAGAATTAAGAATACAATTTATGAAGATGCAGTTGCAGATGTTCAAAAACCATACACTTCGCAAGGAATAGAATCAGGTTTAAGAGGACATTTAGCTGACGTTCATTATTCAATTGCTAAAACAGCTGGAGATTCCCCGATTTTAGATGCATATTATATGAAATTCATTATATCAAATTTAAAATTAATTTTGAAAGGAAAAGTATTAGGAAAAACACAAGAAGAAATTGAAACCCATATCAATTTACATGCTGAAGAATTAATTAAACAAAGAGACATCATCATAAAGGCTCTAGTGTCTAAAGATCTAGAAGAAGCAGTTACTAGTTTGAATTCAGTTCAGTTTGGTGAAGAAATATCAAAAGCAGCATCACTTTACAATGAACAAAAAAATCTTCAAATATTTGATACATATTTTGATAAAATTCTATATCTCCAATTAGGTCGTGCCTTAAAAAATAACAGAGATAGAGATGTAATAAAATTAGTTGGAATGGATGTTGATTTCTATAATCTTCTCAGTGTAATTAGAGGTAAATTATGGGGATTAGATGAAGCACAAATTCAAGATTTGATTGTCACGCAAACTGCAACAATTACAAAAGAGTTACTTGGAAGAATGATGTCTGCAGCATCTGTTAGAGATGCATTTAATGAATTAACAAATACAAAATACAAAAATTTGATTTCTCAAAATGAAAATGAATTAGATGCAGTTGCAGAATTTGAAAGATCATTTGAAATGGCACTTTATAATGCATCTGCAAGATCATTTTCAAAAATGTTTAGTTTTGCAACCATTGTAGGAATTACAAAATTAACAGCATTTGAGGTAAGGAATTTAGCAGCTATCGCATATGCAATAGAACAAAAAATACCAACTGAAACTACAATGTCAAAATTAATTGTACACGAAGAATAATTTTGTAAAAATGATTAAATTTCCTAAAAAGAAAAACGATATTCCAATAGAGACTCTAATCAATTATGTTTGGATCAGTGCATTCATGGCTATGATTTTTTCATTGCCATCATTAGGCATATTTTTGGGAATTTACTACGGTACAGGAAATATTGCAGTTGGGGCAATTCTAGGGTTTGCAGTTCATTTCATCACTTTAGCATTTGCAAGTAGAATATCCAAATTTTTGACTAAAATAATGAGTTAAAGACTATTGAAATTTATCTAAAAAATTAACAATATTCTTCTATTCCGTAGTCTTTGAATTTAGATTATATCATAAAAAATTAAAATTGTGATACTTTGTTTTTACAGAGGGATTATGGACATACGTATAAGAGGTCAAACTACGAGGTAGTTTACTATGATGGGAGATAGAGATTTCAGAACAACAATTCAAACGGCATTATCTTCAATAGGAAAAGAATTACAATTAGATATAGATCCAAAAAATATTCAAACTATTCATTTACAAGAGGTAGTTCAGTGCCTAAGACGCTCATATTTTGATAGAATTGATCCTGTGGAGATTGAAAGGAGAGGATTCAATGAGCTTCTTTCAGGATTGTTAAGAAAATTAGAATATGGAAGTGAGTCAAAAGTATTTGAAATTGATGATATTAAACTAGAAGGACAAACAGACATGATAGTAGATGATGCCATTATGTTATTTAGACCAGCACAAGGTGAATTAGAAAATCCCATTGCTAATGATGTCCTATATCTTAATGCATGTTTGTGGATATATGACAAAACAGAAGGAATTGTTGTTTACATTACTGGAGACAGAAAAGAAACAACATTTTCGTTAACACGAAATAAAAAAATGTTTGAAGAGGTAATTAGAAGAGTAAGAGTACTGAATAATCTCCTAAAAGAACAAAAAGCACCAATTTTAGAACCATCAGCAGAATGTTCTGAATGTCAGTATTATGAAAAATGTTTTATGAAAAAGAAAAATTCGAAACATGTAGACATTGGTGAAATGTTAGGAATGGGTAAATTCGGTAACAAGGGTTAACAAATAAATGAAAAATATTACAAAGGATAATTCCTTTGATGGGTTATTCTAGTGGTTCAGGGTGTCCTTTACCACGAAGAGCGAAACACACTATTGCTAATGCGATTGCTACTCCTGCTGTTGCGCCAAATGCGGCCATTCCTGCTTCTGCCATTTAATAAAAAATAACCTTACGAGCTTTTATAACATATGTCTAGAATATTCTTTTAAAAACAAAGTATCATAATATTAATTTTTTATGATACTATTGGAACTCTATTTAAAAAATTCATAGTCAAGAGTATTTTCTTGACCACTTGTCATGGAACTTAGATTGTAATAGACAGTACCAGAAATTCTATATGATGCTGTATTGGTTTTAAGAGCATTCCATAGTTCATCACCGTTTTGAGTATTTGGTATAATGATCTTATCTTTTAGTACAATTGAATTGTTCCCCAAGAGTGTATAGTAGTTTGAACCAAATTCTACCATTCCTTCAGGTCTGCTTCCAATTGTACCGCCATCAAGCTGTTCATAATTAGAAAAAGTAGTTTCAAATAATTGATAGTCCATAGTTTGAACAATTACAGCTCGTGGATTTGGATTGAATATTTCAAATTCAACTTGAATTGTTGCTGAACGCTCTGAAATTTTTAATACTTCAATATCTACCAACTCAATTGTAATTGGAGGTAAAGTTTCTACATTTTCATTAGTAGTATCATTTCCAATCCCTCCTACAACTAGTGTGGGACCAACAACAATAATTCCACCCAATATTCCAACTAATGCTAAAACTGCGATAAAGACAAAAATTTTAGGATTCAAAATTACTTAACCACAATATACCAAATATTAGATAGTTATTATACCATTCCAGAGGTGGAAAAATATGCAATATTTTCAAGCAGTTCAACAAGGAAAGCAAAGGGCAAGTAAATCACAAATGAAAATGTTTGACGTAGCTGGATTTGCAATGTTAA
>JAOKTA010000015.1 GCA_028335865.1 Candidatus Nitrosopumilus sp. | reverse complement strand
CAATTTCATAATCCAATTGTGTAACAAAGTCTGGACATACAATGTCTGATTTTGTATGGTTTAGTGTTGTTCTTGGTTTCATTACAAACGCTGGGTCTTCAATTGCTTGCAATCCTTGCTCTTTTGCATGATCCGAATAGTTGAATGCTAGACATATTATTTTACTTGGATTTGGAATAGGTGCTAATAATTTATATTTTGAAATATCTTCCCTGTATTCTAATTCATTTATTTTATTCTTAATTTCATCATACCATCCATCAAACAAAAAATCTTTAACATTAATGGGAATTGGTACGCCTGTTAATTCTGTAATTTCACTTTTTATAGCTATTTTACCGTCTTTAAGAAAACCATATGTTTCACTAGTACCGTTTGTTACTCTAACTATTCTCATATTTCATCACTTATGTGTAAAAATCGCTTGATTTTGTGAATCTTTTCTACAATATCCAAATCTAATAAATTGTATCTCATCTCCGTCTTTTATCTGTAAGTAATGTGGCTCACAATACGCCGTTATCTCTTCTAGACTGTCTTCATTGAATTTTTCATTAATAAATAGTATTTTTGGAATAATCATCTTAATTTGATGTGCTGTTTTTTGTGAAACCCATTGTATTTTTGGAATACTTTTAATGTCTCCATCCTCTACATGTTCTCCTTCTAGTTCTTCTCCTTGTTTTGTAATCAAAATATTCCCTAATCCTAAAAGTCTAATTTTTTCTCCTTCTTTGATATTCTGTGCATCTTCTCCAGAAATATAGAAACTTCCATCAACATCAATTTTTCTTTTACCCATATCATTTACTGGATGATTTGACACTTCAACTGATGTGATTGATAAATTTTTTACTGTAAGTTTTTTTGGATTACTAACCATATACAATCTAATACTATTTTCATCAACAAATTTTCTATTAAATGCTTCAAGTGAATCAAATGGTGCAAGTGTATTTGCTTTAGTTAATCCCAATGACATGATAAATTTTCTAATAGCTTCTGGTTTTATTCCTCGTTTTTTTAATCCCTCTAAAGTTGGTAATCTAGGATCGTCATACCATGAAACTTTTCGTTCTTCAATTAAAGGTCTGATCACTCTTTTTGAAATTGGCATGCCTTTGAATTCTAATCTTGAGAAAAATCCTTGCTCTGGTTTTCTCATATTCAGTGAATCTAAAATTGTCTCAGTTAGCTCTTCTCTTAATTCAAATTCTTTTGAACGAAAAGCATGCGTAACTCCGTCAATACTGTCCTCAATTGCAACTGCAAAATCATAACTTGGCCAAATTCTATACTTTTCACCTAATGTGTAATGTTTCCCCTCTATTATTCTGAATAGTACTGGATCTCTCATTACTGCATTATCTGCTTCCATGTTTCCACGAAATCTAACAACTGCTTCACCTGGTTTGAATTTGGTTTCCATTTTTTCCCAATTTTTGATATTTTTATCCAAATCTTCTCTACTGCATTTACACGCTTTTCGTTCTCGTCTATTTTTACTGATGTCTTCTCTTTTACATTTACAAATGTAGGCTTTTCCAGAATTAATTAATTCTATTCCTTTTTCATAAAATACTTCCATATCATCTGAAGTACTTTTTACTATGTCAAATTCTATTCCTAACCATTCTAATCCCACTTTAATTGCTGCATGATATTCCATTCTTTCAGCTTCAGGATTTGTATCATCCATTCTTAGAATAAATTTTCCTCCATACATTTTTGCATATTCTGAATTAATGATAGCTGCCTTTGCATGTCCGATATGTGGGTAACCGTTTGGTTCTGGTGGAAACCTTGTAATGACATTTCCTTGCTGTGCATTTTTCAATTCAGGTAGACCTTCTCTTTCTTTTATTTTCTCTTTAGGTGCTAAAACCTCTGGAAAATTTTCATCAATTTCTTTCTTTTGTTCATCCATTGATAGTTGATTTACACTAGATACAATTTCAGATATTTCTATTGAAATTTCTTTTACTTTGGTTCTAAATTCTGGTTTAGTTCCAAGAATTTTTCCTAAAATTATTTTATCTCGAGTTTCTCCTTCATGTTCAAATGCATTTTGAAGAGTCACTTTTCTAATTTCTTTTCTAATTTCTTCATCCATGATAGTTTCCTCTATTGTGACTATACACTTCGCCTAACTACAAAATCTAATAATGCTGTTAATTCTACTTTAGCAGAACCTGTATACTTTGTCAATGATTTTTCTGACGTTTCTGCATATTTTAGTGCCTGAGTTCTAACTTTTTCCTCTATTCCTAATGCACGTATTACCTCAACAGCTTTGTTTAGATCACTCTTTGAAATTTTAGAATTCCCAAATGCTTTTAGAATTATTTTTCTCTCGTTACCTTTTGCTAGTTTTATTGCCATTAAAATTGGTAATGATTTCTTACCTTCTCTTAAATCATTTCCTACGGGTTTCTTTGTAATTTTAGGATCTCCCATAACTCCTATTAGATCATCTGTAATTTGAAATGCTATTCCCAAGTTTCTTCCAAATGCTGAAAGATTTGCAATATCTTTAGGTTTGTTTGTTGCACAAATTGCTCCCATTGAACAAGATACATCAAACAATGCAGCTGTTTTTTTACCTATCATTGTAATGTATTCTGCTTGTGTTGGAATTCTTTTTTCATCTGCCATTTTAATATCTAATAATTGACCTTCACAAACATCTACGCAAGCTTTTGCAAGTCTGGATATTAGATGTGTAGTTGCGTTTGGTGATAATTTTGATTCACAAATAATTTGAAATGCTTTTGAAAATAAAACATCTCCTGCTAAAATTGCAACTGGCATACCAAATTTTTTATGTACTGTTGGAACACCGTGACGCATGTCATCATTATCCATAATATCATCATGTACTAGAGTAAAATTGTGAACCATTTCTACAGCACTTGCAGCTATCATGGCATTAGATGACTTTCCACCTAAAATTTGGCAACTTCTAATTACCATGTATGGTCTAAGTCTTTTTCCACCATTAACAATAAGATGACCTGCTGCATCATAGAGTTTTTTTGGATTACCTTTTAATTTTGAATTAAGATACTTATTTACGATTTTAGCATTATTTTCAATTTGTTTAGTTTTTTTCATTTACTAATCTCCACTTTTCTGCTGGAATATGGGTCTTAATTGCTTCTTGTAATCCCTCATGAACTTCATTGTTTAACCATGTTGATAAGACATTTTCATGTTTTTTGAGCATAACTTGGTCTGATTTTTCAAGTAATTCCAATGCAATTAGCATCCATGGGCAATAAATTTCAGGACTTGTCTTTATTTCAGCAATTAATTCTTTGGCTGAAATCCATTTAATTTCATCAATTTCACCTTCAATTTCTTTTAATTCCGTATTTTTATCAATCACTCCAACTAGAGTTCCACAAACTTCATTCTCAGATCCTACATCTTTGTATGGTACATGATATTCAAATTTATGAAAATAATCTAATTTTCCACTAATTCCTAATTCTTCTGGCATTCTTCTTTCACCTGATGAAACATATCCTTCAGATTCTCTTGGATGACTTGCAAATGTTCCATCCCAATCCCCTGGCCATAGCATTTTTCCTTTTGCTCTTTTTGTTAGTACTAGTCTGCCATCAATATCAAATAACAATGCTGTAAATGCTCTATGTAATTTTCCATTTGGTAAATGAGATTTTACTTTTTCTTCAGTTCCAATTGGATTGTCATTTTCATCTACGAGTATTACAAATTCTTTAGCCATTTCTTTTTCCTCTAAACATTGTTCCTTTAAAGTCTCTATTTTTAACAACTGCTACAATTCTTTCAGGTTTTTTCCCATTAACAAAAAATACATTTATTCCCACCTTTGAAATTTTAACAGCCTCTTCTACTTTTCTAGTCATTCCGCCTGTTACATCCATTTTATTTTCTGACATTAATGGAATGTTTCCTTTTAATTCTGGAATTAATTTTTTTGATTTAAGATCAGAATATAGTCCATCTTCATTTAATGCAAAAATACACAATCTTGGTTTTAGAATTTTTGCAAAGTGAGTCATAATTTTATCTCCTGACAAGATGTATGTTTTATTTTTACCGAACCATAATGCATCCCCATATGTAACTGGAATTAAGCCTGATTTTGCAATTTTTTCAATTTCTTTAATTTTATTTAAAATTGGTTTATTTCCTGACATGAAGTCCGTTGGAGGTAGGGCATACGGATTTAATTTATTTTTTAATAGTGAATCTAAAATAATTTTATTTAGTTCAATCATTGAATTTTTAATAATTGAAACTCCTCTAATGTCATATTTTCTTTCTTTTGTATGCATATCATATTTTACGGACCAATAATGGCCATATGATCCTCCTCCGTGAATAATGATTACTGGCTCTTTAATTTTTCTTAAACTCTTTGTAATTCCATCAATTGTTTTTTTCCTAGGTGATAATGGCTTTTCTTTATTTGTAATGATTGAACCGCCTAATTTTATTAGAATCATGTTGTTGGAAATTATTTAGTTAATTAAAAAGTATCCAGTCCTTTGAAATCAATTTCTGCTGAAAAACATTCAAAATTCTTATCTTTGAATTCTTTCAAACTTTGTTCTACGTTTGATTCATTTGTTAATGCAAAAATACACCCTCCTCCTCCTGAACCTGTTATCTTGGCCCCAAAGGATGTTTTTTGCCCTATTTGTATCATTTTTTTTATTTGATTATTTGATATTCCTATGATTTCTAAATATTTTTGATTTTGATTAATTTTTTCTCCTAATTCTTCTGGATTATTTTCTTTTAGTAATTTTAAAACATCTTCAACTAATTTTGATTCCTGATTTAATAATTTAGAAAATTTCTCTTTGTTTTTAATTACAAATGTCTTAACTCCTGAAACCATTGATTCCGTTGAGTGCTCTATGTTTGAATTTGCAATAACTAATTGAAAATTAGGTTCATCTTCAATTTTTTTAAAGCCTTGTTTTTTGCCATATTCTATTATCCCTCCATATGTACACACAGTACAATCTGCCCCTGATGTATTTTCAAAAATTGTTCTTTCAGCTTCTATTGCAAGTTCTAAAATTTTCTCTTTAGACACATCTCCAAATAATTTGAAAATTGCTGCAGCACCTGCAACACAACATGCCGATGATGATCCTAGTCCTGCACCTAATGGTATTTCTGATTTAATTTTAATTTCTATACCTGCATCTTGATTTTTAATTGCTTTATTTGCTAAATAATAAAACGGTTTTAATGGTGAATTAATTTTGGAAATTAATTTATTTGGTTCTAAGATTAGACTACCTATTTCTGAATTAATAGAAATCTTTCTTTCACTAGTTTTTTCTGCGGTAACTGTGACTCTTTTGTTGATGGAACACAAAATTGCTTTTACTCCGTATACTACAAAATGTTCTCCAAACAGAATAACTTTTCCTGGAGCTGATGCTTTAGATTTCAATTAAAATTTTGAAATAAATTTTATTCTATTTCCTCTTCAATCATCTTTGCTTCAAAATCATCAATTTCATATTTCATTGATTCATTTTCTTTCAATTCTCCTTTTTCAATGAGAATTTGACGAACTAACAACCAGTAGATTGTTGCTAATGATTTTCTTCCTCTATTATTTGCTGGAATGATGACGTCTAATTTTGAGGTAACATTATCTGTATTTGCAATTCCTATAATTGGTATTCCTGCATTGGTTGCTTCAATCAATGCTTGTACATCTACTTCAGGATCTGAAATAAGAATTAATTTTGGTTCAATGTAATATGGTAGTGATGGATTTGTTAAAGTTCCTGGCATAAATCTTCCAAGAAGTTGTTTGGCTCCTGTCATTTCACAGAATTTTTCGATAGGTATTCCTGCATATTGTCTACCTGAACATGCTATGATATTTTCTGCTCCTACTCTATTGATGAATTTAGCACAAGTCTTAATTTTTTCTAATGTCATGTCGATATTTAGCATGTAAAGTCCTTCAGGGCTTGCTTTTTCGATGAACTGTTTCATGAATTTTGTCTTAACTTGTGTTCCTACTCTGATTCCAGTAGAAATAACTTTTTTCTTAATATCTATAATTTCAGGTTGTTCACTCATGACGATTTTAAATCTCCGCCATGCCACATATAAAATCATGCCCTGATAAGCGTAATAATTCGTTCAATTTTGCTATTCTTTCACCGCCAACCACTCCTACTTTGAGCATTTTTGAGTTTGTTGCTATGCCTATGTGGGAAATTTGGGAGTCTGTTGACTCACCCGATCTATGTGATGTGATTAATTTGACATTATTTTGATTTGCAACATCTGCGAATTCAAGAGCATCATATAGGCTACCTGCTTGATTGACTTTTAAAATTGCAGCATTACATGCTTTTACCTTAATTGCTTTTGTTAGGATGTCTTTACTTGTAACCGTCAAATCATCTCCTGTAACAAGGGTATTTGGAAATTTTGCAGTTAATTCTGCCATGTCTTCAAATGCCTCTTCATGAACTGCATCTTCTGCATAAATTAATTTAAATTTGTCAATAATATTTGCTGCAAAATCAATTTGCTCACCTGTTGAATTTTCAAATCCTGCTCTGTCGTACAAGTACTTTCCTTTCTCTTCATTCCATTGTGTAGATGATGCAAAATCAACTCCTAATGCAACTTCCTTACCTAAAGTAAATCCTAAATTTTCACAAGCTTTTGCTGATACTTCTAATGCTTTTAGATTTTCTAATTTGGGTGCCCATCCACCTTCATCACCTCTTCCGTTTGTAAAACTAGGATCTTGTTTTTGTAAAACTTTACGTAATTCTTTATGAACTGCTAAATTTGTTTCAATTGCATCTTCGATAGTTTTTGCACCTGTTGCACAAATTAAAATCTCTTGTATGTCTGGAGTTCCAGGTCCTGCGTGTGCACCACCTCCTAAAATATTGCCTATTGGAATTGGAAATTTAAATTCTGAACCCGTTGACAATGTTTTGAATAATGGTTGTTCTAATGCTTTTGATGCTGACTCCATTGATGCAATTGTAACTGCAAATGCAAGTGAACCTCCAATTATTGAATAATTGTTCGAATTATCTAAACTTTTCAAAGTATCGTGTATTATTTTTAAATCTGATGATTCTAACCCGATAAATTTTTGAGAATTCTGTTTTAATATTTTGAGACTTTCTTCTGGATTTTCATTTGGAAAACTTACTGCTTCATATTTTCCTACACTTGCACCTGAAGGTGAACAAACTCTCCCTAGAAATTTATTATCTGATATTATGTCTACTTCAATTGTTTTACTGCCCCTACTATTGAATAAAATACGTCCTTCGACTGAAGTAATTTTAGGCAAACTAATCTAATTCAGCTAAAACTTCTTGCTTTCTCTTCTCAATTGATTCATAGAATGGAATCACTTGTTGAATTGTTTCAACAGTGGTCAAAAGCATTCTTCTACAACAATATCTGCTAATACCTAAATCATTTAGAACTTTTTGAGGATCTTCACCTGCTTTCAATTTAGTTTGATAATCATCATACTTGTCTGCAATTAAGTTTCCACAAGTAAAACATCTAACTGGAACTAACACGAAGAAAAAAGTCGTCAAGGATTATAAAAACCATACATGAATGTTTTATTGCGGATGTCGCCCAGCCTGGCCAAAGGCGCTAGCTTGAGGGGTTAGTCTCTTAGGAGTACGTGGGTTCAAATCCCATCATCCGCACCACTTTTTTTAAATTACTTTTGAAGTTTTTCTAATGCTTTGATTAATTCTGTTCTTCTTTTTTCTTCTGTAATTGCAGATCTAACATCGTCAACCAAAATTCTATTCACATCGATTTTTCTTCTTGCTTCTTTTACAACTTTATCGTATAATGAGAAAGTATAAAGCTGAAGATACAGGCCCTCCATTATTTCAAAAAATCTTATTGCTTCATCAATATTTCCTATTCTCATTTCATCAAAAACTCTTCTTTTTAATTCCCCTACACAATCCAATAGTCCTAAAACATATGATTCTGGCATTACTGCTAATTTTGTATCTGACGGAATATCTTTTTTTTCAACAATTGCAATTAAACATGCTGCTTCCACAAATTCTTGTTCTGGTGTGATCAAATACCTTCTTAATTGTCCTGTTGCTTTTTTCTTATATTTTTTTAATAATACATCAGCTTGTTTTAAATTATTTTTAGCAGTTGTTAATTCACCTTTATGAACTGCAATAATTGATTTACTGCATAGAATAACAATCTCTCTTGTATTTTTTAATAAAAATTCTCTTGAATCTTGAGTTACTGCTAAAGATTTTGTAATTTTATTTAATGAAGGTTTAAGGTTTTTTAATGTCATGCTTGAAAATATTCTAAAACTAGGATAAAGCCGTTTGCTAAACTCTTATTTTGGTTATGATTTGATGTAAGTTATGGAAATAACTGTAGATCAAATGTATCAAATTGAAAATAAAGGCCACGATATGGGATTTTTAAAAAAATTCATGATGGAAAATGCTGGGGCTGCAGCAGTTAGACGGTTGATTACAAACTTTGAAAATATATCTTCAAAAAATATCTTAATTTTTGTAGGGTTGGGAAATAATGGCGGTGATGGTTTGGTAATGGCCAGACACTTAGCTGGCTATGGCTCAAAAGTCACTGTAATGCTTCTTGGAGATCCTGAAAAAATTAAAACTGAAGAAAGTAACTGGAATTGGTCAATTTTAGAGAAGATGCCTTCGGTAAAGTTACTATCTGGAAATTCTTTGGATTTTAATTTCAAGCCTGATATTATCGTAGATGGTATTTTAGGCACTGGTATTTCCGGTGAAATTAGAGAACCATATGCATCTGCAATCAATTTTATCAATTCCACCGACTGCTACAAATTTGCTGTAGACGTTCCTTCTGGTTTAGATCCTCAAACTGGAAATACTGCAAATATTTTTACTAAATGTGATATGACTGTCACATTTCATAAAATGAAAGAAGGTATTCCAAAAAGAAAAGATTTGACTGGTGAACTTTATGCGGAAAAAATTGGAATTCCTGTTGAAGCTGAAGAGGGAATATTATGATAGTACATCAAATACCCGTTGGACCAATGCAGAATTTTTGTTACATTGTTGTTGATGAAGATACTAGTGAATCTATAATTATTGATCCTTCATGGAATCTTATGGAATTAGAATTAATAATTAAAAATAATAATTTAAAAATAAAATATATTGTAAATACACATTATCATGATGATCATACAAGAGGAAATCAAGAAATGATGGAATCTACAAAAGCTCCTATAATTCAACACGAATCTTCAACATTAAAAAATGACATTACTGTAAAAGACGGTGATTTTATTGAATTTGGCAATTCAAAATTAAAAGTTCTTCACACTCCTGGACATTCTGATGATGGTATTTGTTTGGTTGGTGATGGAAATATCTTCTCAGGTGACACATTATTTGTTGGTAATTGTGGTCGAATTGATTTACCTGGGGGTAGTGCATCTAAACTTTATCATAGTCTTTTTGATGTACTTCATTCCTTAGACGATGATTTGGTATTGTATCCTGGACATAATTATGGTCCATCTGAAGTATCTACTATAGGAAAAGAAAAAATGAATAATATGATAATGCAAAAACGAACTGAGCAGCAGTTTGTTGATATGATGGGTTAGTGATATTTTTGGAAGATTTTGAGTTATTTGGAAATACTGCCCAGGCTCAAAATTTCCTTGAATCTGTAAAATCTGGACGATTTCTTTTTTCTTTTGTCATGTCATATACTCAAACTTGTGAAATTCCAGGAATTACTATTGCAGGTGCTGATAGTGATTCAATGCAATATACGCCTCCAGCTGATGCAGAATATCTTCACTATGGACATTGTAAAACCATTGATGGTATTCCGATGACTCCTGATGGAAAACCAACTCCTGGTATTTTAACAAAAACTGCTCTAGAGTCTGCAAGTATTCCTCATTTAACAATTAATGCCGGAAGTAAAATTACTCCGCAATTACCTTTTATTGAAACTGGTTTATCTTTTGGAAAAAATATTTCTGTTGAACCTGCCATGTCTGATTCTCAAGTCTCAACTGCTGTTGAATTTGGTAGAATTGTTGGAAGAAACATGGCATCATTAACTGATTGTTTAGTAATCGGTGAAAGTATTCCTGCTGGAACCACAACTGCTTTAGCTGTATTGCAAGCTTTTGGTTTTGATGCAAAAGTAAGTTCTAGTATTCCTACTAACCCTACAAAATTAAAAAATGAAATTGTTGATTCTGCACTTAAACGAATTGATTCTGATCATCCGTATAGTGTACTTGCAAAAGTTGGTGATCCTATGATTGCTTTTGTTGCAGGAATGCTAAGTTCTGCATCATCTATTTCTAAAGTCATGTTGGCTGGTGGAACCCAAATGACTGCCGTACTGGCATTCGCATCTAAAATTGGATTTAATGAAGAAAATACTGCAATTGGAACTACTTCGTATATTACAAATGATCAAAATGCTAATTTTACAAATCTTGTTAAAGAGATTGCAGATGTACCAGCAATTTCTGTAAATCCTGGTTTACATAATTCAAAATATTCTGGATTAAAGGCATTTTCAGAGGGCTATGCAAAAGAAGGTGTAGGTGCTGGAGGTTGTATTATCTCATCCATGTTGAAAACTGGAAATACTTCTTCAAAATTTTTGAATCTTGTAGAACAAGAATATGATAGACTATCTACTATGTCCACGTCATAGATCCTAGAATATGTTATCTCAAAAACTATATTTTTAAAAAAATCAAAACCTTTTTTGCATTTTAATTTGTAATATTGTAATAAGACCAATTATTATCAAGATGCTGCCAATAGGTAGTAGATATTCAAATGTTGGATACACGAAATAGACAATTAATACAATAATACCTAATAGGATGAATCCAATTATTCCATTTACGGCTAAATTAGTCATATATCAAAGGAGTAAATCCACTTGCATAACACATTTTCTATGATACCAGTGCTCATTTCTTATTCTAGGATCTAATCGAATTTCCTTTTTACACAGGGTACAATGAATAATCATTAGGCTACTACAACACTACGACAAATTATCTTAAGAAACATGGGTTATTGTAAAAAAAGTAACTATGCCTAGGAAGTAGTTTACTTTACTGTGACTGATTTTGCTAAATTTCTTGGATAATCCGGATCTGTATCTTTTTCAAGTGCTGCATAATATGCTAGCAATTGTATTGGAATTATTTCTGAAATTGGATATAATATTTCATGTATTTTTGGAATTTCAATCCAATAATCATATATGTCACTTTCAATATCTGAAACTCCAATAATTTTTGCTCCACGAACTTTGATTTCTCTTGCAGTTGTTAATGTATCCGTATATGTTGAATCATTTGGATTAATGATTATTACAAAAACATTTGTATCCATTAATGCCAGTGGACCATGTTTTAATTCACCTCCTGCAATTCCTTCTGCGTGAATGTAAGTCAATTCTTTGAGTTTTAATGCTGCTTCTATTGCAATTGGATAATTTATCCCTCTACCTAAAATGTAAATATCTGACACATTTTTTAACTCCTGAGCAATTTTTTTAATTTTATTTGTATTTTGTATTGTTTTTGAAATTGATTCTGAAAATTGGTTAAAATCAATTGTTATCTTGTTACTTAATTTCTGTACAATTTTGTACAGTATTATTAATTGTGCTGTAAAACTCTTTGTTGCAGCTACTCCTATTTCTGGACCACAATTCATTCCTAATACCACATCCCCCTTACGTGTAAGTGATGATGTTTGTAAATTAACGATAGAGATAATTTTACAGTTTAATTTTTTTGCAATCCTTACTGCTTCTAATACATCAGCACTTTCTCCACTTTGAGAAATTGCAATAAATACTGAATTTTCTTCAATAGTATCTGGTGCAAATTGAAGCTCACTTGCAATTATTGGTTCTGCTTTGATTTTAACATATTTTGATAAAATTTGTTTTGCAATAAGTGCTGCATTATAGCTTGTTCCACTACCTGTAATGTAGATGTTTTTTGCATTTTTGATATATTCTACTGCTTTATCAATGCCCTCCACTGTTGTTTCTCCAGCTTTTAAAATTACATCTGGCTGTTCATAAATTTCTTTTAGTGTAAAATGTGCAAAATCTCCTTTATAGGTATCTCCAAATTCTTTTGAAACTTTTGTAATTTCATATTTAATATTTTTTCCATCAAAATCTAAAATTTGAAATTCTTTATTTTTTAAAATTACAAAATTCCCACTTTTCATGTATATTGCATTATCTGTGTATTCGATAAATCCTAAAACATCACTTGACAAAAAGACATTTTCCTGACCAACTCCAATAATTAGTGGTTCATGAAATCTAGCTGCTGCAAGTTCACCGTTTTCAAACATTGCAACAAATGCATAATGACCTTTAATTTCAGAAACTGTTTTCATAATTGTTTCCTTTACATCTTTTGTAGTTTCATAATTTTTTTGAAGTAAGTTTGCAATTATTTCACTATCTGTTTCACTTTTAAAATTATATCCTTCATCTTCTAATTGTTTTTTTAGTTCTTCAAAATTTTCTATTATTCCGTTGTGCACTATTGCAATTTTTCCAGAATTACTTGAATGTGGATGTGCATTAAGTTCTGTAACTGTTCCATGTGTTGCCCATCTTGTATGTCCTATGCCTGTTTTACCTGGTAGTGAATCTAGTTGCATTTTTGAATTAACTTCGTTTACTTTACCAATTCCTTTTTTTAATTCAATTTGATTTTTTGATTCTGTTGCAACTCCCACACTATCGTACCCTCGATACTCCATTCGTTTGAGTCCCTTTACGATAATTGGGGCTGCAATTTCATTTCCAGAATAACCGATAATTGAACACATTGTAATATTATTTTGTAATTAGGGGTATTTACTGATAATGATGCTTTGATTAGTTTGTTGAAGGCTTGTCTTCTTTTGTTGCTTCAGCAGGAGTTGTTGTTGCTTCAGCAGGAGTTGTTGTTGCTTCAGCACCCTCTTCGCCTTCAGCAGGAGTTGCTATTTTAGGTTCATTTGATTTATTTTTCTCTAACATTTGTGGAATTTTAGATTCAGGAGTAAAGTGAATGCTGCTTTCTTCTTCTACTGTGACTGTATATGATGGAATGTCTATTTTTCTCTCCCCAATCATTATGTGACCATGAATTACTGCTTGTCTTGCTTGATATGGTGTTTTAAATCCTAATTTGGATGAAACAATTGTCTGTAATCTTCGTGCAAGCAAATCTGTAGGTTTCAAATTAAGCACATCATCTAATGTTGCTTCAGTTGATATTAGACCAATTCTTGAAAGTGATTTCAATAATATTGGTTCTTTTTCATCTCTAACTTTTTGTGTTAATGCAAGTAATGATCTTGCTTGTTGTCTTACACGAGATAATTCTGTATGTGCTTTCCATAATTCTCTTTTAGTTCTTAATCCAAATGTACCTAGAGTTTGTAATTCTTCCATTTTTAATTCATAATTAAGTGGTCTTTTTGGTTTACGCCAAGTTTTACGTGGATATTTTGGATCTCCCATTCATAACACCTATTCTTTTTTCTCCGCTGCTGCCGGAGTTGCTGCCGGAGTTGCTGCTGGTGCATCTGCTGCCGGGGCTGCTGCTTCTGCTGCTGGTGCACCTGCACTTCCTTTCTTAACTGGAGCTGCCAATCCACCTTTTGCTACACCAACTGCTCCTCCTCTTCTACCTGATGTTCTGGTTCTTTGTCCTCTAACTTTTAGACCGCTTAGGTGACGATAACCTCTCCAACTTACTGTTACTCTTTCTCTTTCAATATCATTTCTTAGTGTAAATGGAATATCTGATGTTAACAAGTGCATATCTTTTCCAGTCTCAATATCTTTTTGTCTATTGAGGAACCATAATGGAAATTTTGCTTCTATTGGGTTTAAAATTAATTTTTCAATTGCTTGAACGTTCTCTTCTGTAAGGTGACCAATATTGGAATTTTGATTAATTTTTAAAGTTGATGATATTGCTGTTGCAAAATTAAATCCTATGCCCTTGATTTGAGTTAATCCTACGATGAGCTTTCTCTCTCCTGGAATATCGTTACCGACGATTCTTACAATGTGTCTATATTCTTGGCTACTCAAGTATTCCAAAATTCTAAGAAACCCCGATAAAAACCATGCTGGGCATCACGCTTTTAGTTTGTTTTATGCTACTTTTTGATAGATCGGAATAGATCTGTGCTTCCTTTGACTGTATTTTTATTTGAAATCATCTAAAGTCTTCATCATTTGTCCAATCATTACCTTGAACATTCCACTGATTGCATTTACAGCATTTTTTAACTCCTCTTTGAGGATCTATTTCTATACAAAAACAATGTTCTCCTTTACCTGATGGATCTTGACTACACAGTTTTTGCATATTTTGGTAACCTTCTGTTTCTTAATTATTCTATTGCCTTAAATAATTCAAAAAGTTATAACTTTCTAATTTCTTGCATTTAGATGATGGATGAATCCTTTGATAGAGAAAAAATCGTTGATTGTATGTTTGATCCTATAACCTCTGAGATATTGGCAGAATTAGAAGATGGAAAAAAAGAATGCTCTATTTTATCTGACCAGTTCTCCATGTCTGAATCTGATCTTTTGAAGAGACTTGATTACTTGATAGAATGTAATTTTCTTTTTAAAACATTTGAAAATGATAAATGTTTTTTATCTGCAAATGCTGAAAAACTTGGTTCCCTACTTGAAGGCAGTGATGCTTTTGATGGTGCCATTAATGGTTTGGAAACTATGGATAGTTATCTAAACTGATTTTCTTTTATTTATGATTTCATATATTGCTAAAATTACAAATCCTCCCATTCCTATACTCAAACAAAATAAAGAACTGCTTGCAATTATGAGTTTTTTATCTGCGTCTGGAAGTGGACCAATTGCACCGGCAACATAACTTTCTTTATCGTTTAAACTTTCAATAATTAAATCGTAGTTTCCAGAATCTAATACTTTGAATTCTTGTTCGATTACATCTTCGTTAATTATTTCTGAAATTATTTCAATTCCTGAAGGATCTAATATTTTTGCAGAAAATGTATTTTCTTTAAACTCCATTACTTCTACGGCAAATACTCCAATCGGCGTTTCATTTTTATCTAAATTTACTGAAATTGTAACTATTTCTGATGAATTTACTTTTCCATTTCCTTGAATAATTCCTTCTAAGGTAATTTGATTTTCAACTATTGTTGTTGCAAAACCTGCAACTATCAGTATTCCAAAAATTACTATGAATAATCCTGTTTTTTGCACAAAATTTGTTCTGTTTTCTTTGTTTTAAACCTAATTTTTTGATTTTGAGTCTTTGATAAAAAATTAGCATAGGCTAAAAAAGTTAGCTTAGGGTAAATTTAAATACAGAATTTTAAAATATTTAGATCTATTGAAAATTACAAGATCCACCTTAATGATTTTATTACTTTCTGTAACGATTGGTCTTTCTGTAATTGCAATTTTTCCAAATTTTTCTGAAGCTCAATCTGAACTTAAAACATTCATTACTCATTCAGGAAAAGTTATTCGAACAACTGGAGATGTAATTGATCCACTTTACACAGTATCTACTGTGGAGTTTGACCCAATGGAATATTTACGTGAATTCAACTATGGTGAAGTTTCAAAACTTGCTGATGGAACAACTGTTAGAGAATACACCATTATTGCTGAGGATGATAAAGTGATGGAAGTTTCACCTGGTGTTTTTTATAATGTGTGGACTTACAATGGAACCGTTCCGGGACCTACAATTAGAGCTACCGAGGGAGATTTACTTAAAATTAATTTTATCAATAATGGTTCAAAAGAACATACCATCCATTTTCATGGAATTCATCCAGCTGGAATGGATGGCGTTTTTGAAGCAGTAGGGCCTGGCGGTGGAAAATTTGTATATGAATTTGAAGCTGGACCTGTAGGGGTTCATCCTTACCATTGTCATGTCATGCCGTTGGAGGAACATATTGTTCATGGTCTTTATGGTGTCTTCATAGTTGATCCCAAAGAAGGACGTGAGCCTGCTGATGAGATGGTGATGGTTCTAAATGGATTAGATACAGATTTTGATACTGAAAATAATTTTTATGCTGCAAATACCATTCCGTTCTACTATCAGCATCACCCAATTCAAATTAATTCACATGAATTGATTCGAATTTATGTTGTGAATATGGTGGAATTTGATCCAATAAACAATTTCCATCTCCATGGTAATTTGTATGAGTATTATCCTACCGGTACTGATTTGGTTCCCTCATTTTACACTGACATGATAACTTTGTCTCAAACTGAGCGTGGAATTATGGAATTTGTTTATGAATATCCTGGAAAATATCTTTTCCATGCGCATAAAGTGGAATTTTCAGAAAAAGGTTGGGTTGGAATATTTCTTGTAAATGATAGTTCTGAATCTGATGACAGTGATGTGGAATATGGCAGTTAGTGAGACTTCAAAATTCAAAGTTGTAGCAAGTGGTGTTATTCCCTTTGCTTTTGTTGTTGTAATGATGCTGTATATTTTTGGCCCTGGTGCAGATTTGCTAGATTTGGGAGTTGCTCTTCCTGAAATAACAATCGAAAAAGTAGATTTTATTGATTCAGAAATTCAAGCTACTGTAAGAAATACAGGCCCCATATCCGTTCAAATCGCAATAGCTGATGTCAATGACCGAATTCAACCAGCTGCTGTAGAACCTGATGGATTTCTAGATAGATATGAGACCGCACTTGTTCGAATTCCATTTGAATGGAATGAAGCTGAACCTTACAGAATAGGAATTACCATTGATGATGGAACTCGTTTTGAAAAAGAAATTGAATCTGCTGCTTTTGCATTAGAGTTTACATCAGATCTTGTAATATTTTTTGCAATAATTGGAACATATGTTGGAATTATTCCTGTAATGATTGGGTTACTTTGGCTTCCGTTTATTCGAAGAATTAGTAAAAGTAAATATCATTTCTTTTTAGCATTAACTGTTGGATTATTATTATTTTTAGGAATTGATGCAATCGAAGAGGCAATTGAGGTATCTAATGAAAATTTAGCTGGTAGTTTCAATGGTATTTTGTTAACTGCCACTGTTGTGGTAATATCGTTTATTGGTCTGTATTATGCAGGTCAAAAATTAATAGACCGTGCAGACTCTTCTAAACTTACAAAACCTGTAGCAATTGCATTGATGATTGCAATAGGAATTGGATTACATAACTTTGGAGAAGGACTTGCAATTGGTGCAGCCGTAGGTTTAGGTTCTATCGCATTTAGTACATTTTTGATTGTTGGATTTGCTTTGCACAATACAACTGAAGGTATTGCTATTGCGGGACCCTTATCTAAAGATAAAACTTTATCAAAAAAATCATTAATTACAAAACTCATTGGTTTTGGACTAATTGCAGGCTCTCCTGCAATATTTGGTGCCTGGATTGGTGGATTTTCGTATTCTCCATTTTCATCCGTTATCTTTTTGGCAATCGGGGCTGGTGCAATATTTCAAGTCATTGTTGTAATTTTACGATTAATCCGGGAAGAGGGTGACAAAAATCTTTCCGGTTCTTCAGTAGTTGCAGGTATTGCTATTGGTATGTTGGTAATGTACCTGACAAGTATTTTGGTTTAGTTTGGTTCTGGATGTATTGTAATTACTGAATTTTTAATTTCTAATCTAATCACATGTTCAATTTCTGATGTAAGATCATGAACTTTTTCAATTGACAATTCTTTATCAAAAGAACAATCAATATCAATTTTGAGAATATTTTCAAATTTTAGTGATAAAATTCTACCCACTTTTTTTACATCTGGATAATTTTCGACAATTTTTTTAATTTTTTCTTCTGTAACTGTATCTTCCACGTTGAAGTTTTTTGGAACTGTTATGAATGGCTCTAAATGAATTGTAGCGTGCGTTACTTCTGGTATTTGATTCTGTATTTTTTCTTCTATAATTTCAGATATTCTGTGTGCTGATATTAAATTTATTTCTCTATCTACCATTACATGTAAGTTACAGTATGTTTTTCCTTTTGTTTTATGTGTAATTACATTATGAACTTCTTTAACCCCTCTAACACTTTTTGCAATTTCTAAAATTTTTCCGTCTAGTGGTATATTTTTCCAATTAGGTTCAAAATGAATCGTAATTCCTGCATTTGATATTTTATTTTTAATATTTTTTTCAACACTATCGCTAATTTTATGAGCTTTTTCAAAACTTGTATCCCCTCTTAGTGATATTGTTATATCTGCAAAAACTGTGTCCCCTGATCTTCTCATTAGTATTGATCCTGTTTCCATAACCCCACTTGTTGAATTTGAAATTTCTCTGACTTTTTTTACAAGTTCTGGTGATATTACATCTGTTAAATCCAGTGCTGTTTTGTATACTAATTTTATGCTGAGTATTACTAGTAGTCCTCCTAGAAGTAAGGCTGCAACAACATCTCCAAAATAGATTCCATATGTAACTAGAATAATTCCTATGATTGCAACTGATGTAGAACCAAGATCCATCAATGCGTGATAGAAATCTGCTTTGAGAGTTGTGCCTCCAATTGCCTTGATACTTTTTCTAAGCAATATGATTCTAAAAATATCAACTCCAATTGTGTATAGTCCTCCAATTATTGCAAATAGTCCTGGTAAAAGACTTGGAGGTGGACTTTGTAACCTATTGATTGATTCATAAATAAAAAAGCAGGCAATCATAAAAATTACTATTCCGCCAATGAACCCTCCTAATGATTCAATTTTTCCATGTCCATAGGTATGTTCTGCATCTGGTGGTTTCATTGCCCATCTTGCTGCTAAAAGTAAAACCAGTGTCACAACACTATCTAACAATGCATGAATACTGTCTGTAATTAGAGCAAGACTGTTAGAAGTTAAACCAAAAATTAATTCTACTATAAAGGCTGAAAAAATTGCAAATAAAGAAATTTTCAAAACCTTTGTTCTTTGAGCAAATATTTCCATTGTTATTGAATGATCTAATCTGGTATTACAGGTTTCTAAAACACTGGTGCTTTACTAGTAATTTTAATAAATTTCTCTTTTGAAATATATTAAATTTTTAATTCTTAGTGAAATTTTGTTAAAAAAATAACATTAAACTATAATTTAGTCAATTTTAGTTTGATTCAAAATATAAATACTGTAAAATATTATTTAAAATGAAAATGAAACTGTCTGGATTCTTAGCATTTACATTATTATCTATTTCAATTCTATCCTTTGGATTAACTGGTACAGTAAATGCACAATCTGTTGTTCCAGTATCTGTAGAAACTGATTCTTTAACTTACACTACTGGAAATTCTATTGTAATTTCTGGTTTAATTCAGAATTTATCTGAATATGAACAGGCTGTATCTGTAATGGTTGTTAGTCCTAACGGAAATATGGTTTTCATAGACCAAGTTTTACCTGATTCTTCTGGAAATTATTCTACTACTCTTACAGCTGGCGGTACAATGAATTCTTCTGGAGAATATGAAATTCGTGCACAATATGGAGCACA
>JAOKTA010000014.1 GCA_028335865.1 Candidatus Nitrosopumilus sp. | reverse complement strand
AAATAACCCTAATTCTAATGCCGTTTCTGATGAATGCACTAGATATTCTGAAGTTGACTTGAACCCGTTCTCTTTAAGCCACTCTCGTGCCTCTGGATATTTCTGTTCTGGCTGTTCCCCTGTTACAAAAAGTGCTTCAACACATTTGTATTTTTTTGATAATTCTAACAAATCTTTAATTTGTTGTTTTGACATTAATGAAATTTTTTCTTCTCCTGGCTCTGCCTTGTATGTGCAATATGAACAAGTATCCTTACAAAGATTAACAATATTGAAAAATGCTTTTTTTGAAAATGTAACTGAATTATTTTTATTTTTCATTCTTAAATTTTGTGCAGTTAGAAAGAGGTCGTTTGAGTTTTTTATTGAATTTTGATAAATATCTATAATTTCTTGACGTGTAATGGGTTTGTTTTCTAAGACATTGTTTAGGATCTCAGATTTTAATATCAGATTAGCCATCAAAATAATTTTTTAGTGGATGTATTTATGCTTGTATCCGTTTTTTTATTGATTTGGTCTTTCCTGAAGTACAATTGTAACGTTTGTTGTTCTACCATCTCTTAAAACCTCTAAAACCATTTCATCCCCTACTGCTTTTCCTCTTTGAAGATGTATCAAAATATCATCTATTTTTCTAACATCTATTCCGTCTACTGAGACAATTATGTCTCCTCCGATGGAATACCCCCTACCTTCTACTTCTATCATTTTATTTGATCCGATTAGACCTGCATCTGACGCTGGACTATCTTCTATCACTGTAATAATTAAGAACCCTAGTGTATTCTCTAATTCCATTACACTTGCCATCTCCAAATCAATATCTGTTCCTGAAATTCCAATCCACGGGTGTTTGTACTCTCCATCACTGATCAAAGTTGGTACAATTTTTGCAACTGTCTGTGATGGTATTGCAAATCCTACTCCTGTAAACTCACCCGTTGTTGATTGTATTGCCGTGTTTATTCCTACAATCTCCCCCCTCATATTCAACAATGGCCCTCCTGAATTTCCTGGATTAATAGCTGCATCTGTTTGAATTACATCTGGAATAGAATATCCTGAATCTGATGGAAGCAGTCTACCCATTTGACTGATAATTCCAGATGTCATGGAGCCTGATAATCCAAATGGATTTCCAATCGCAGTTATTGGTTCTCCTACTTGCAGATTGGATGAATCTCCAAGTGACAATGGATTTAATAATTTTAAATCTGCATTAACTTTGATTACTCCGATGTCTGTGTACTCATCAACTCCAATAATTTCTGCATTATATGATCTACCGTCTAAAAATGTAACAACTGTTTTTGTTGCATCTTTAACTACATGTGCATTTGTAATTATGTGTCCCTGCGTATCAAATACAAATCCTGAACCTACCCCTCCAACATCACTTTCTGTTTGATTTCTTTGTATGTTGACTCTGACAACTCCTGGCTCTGATTTTTCAAAAATTTCAATTAGTGATAGTGTTTCTGATTTTGTTAAAATTATGTTGTTAATTTCATCTATCTCATTTTGCATCTGTATTGCAGTTTGATCTGGTTCTGCTGGTATGATGAATAATGCCGTAAATATGATTAATACGCTGATGCTTCCTACAGTTACGCCTACAAATATGCCTGATTTATCCATAAACTCGTTACTTTCTCATTTCTATGTAAAGGTATTACTTGTTTTTCTATATGCTGAGAGAACTTTGTGTATGATCTTTTAATGAATAACTTCTTCCTCTCCATGATACTGATGATGTACCTTTAGCTTGAATCAATCCTGTAAGAAATCCTAAACTTACTACTAATCCTCCCAGTGGTGCACATAGGGCATGAACAAGTTTTAATTTCAATCCCATTTTTACTTCAATCACAGATCCTGTGTAAATTAACCCTGATGCAACTGCTGCTGAAACATATAGTATTTTTGTTGGAAATGACTCTATTGGAATAAAATTTACAATTGCAAATACTGGAAATGGAATAAATAATAAAAATAGCACTGCAAAAAAACTTCCAATAGCAATTTTTTCACTTTGCAAATAAAGTGGAATCATTAATCTTTTCAATGCATGCCATAATGTACTTGAATCTCTTGCCCACACTGCATCTATGAGATGGTCTCCTCTAACAATTCTCATTTTATGTCCTGCTTCTTTTACTTTTTTACCTAATGCTCCGTCTTCAATTATTTCATGTTTAACTCCCTCATGCATTCCTACTTGTTCGTATGTTTTTTTTGTAATGATGAAAAAACTTCCAAAAAAGTAGGCTGCTTTCTTCTTTGGATTGTTTACGTTAATTGCTGAAAATCTTGTATGCAAAAATGTGGATATCATTGGAAGTGACACTTTTGTTAAGAAATCAAATGTTAGTAATCTTGGAATTGCAGATAATGCATCTAATTTTAAACTAAGTAGATGTGAAACTGATAACGAAATTACTTGTTTTGAATGCTTTGTATCTGCGTCTGTAAATAGGAGTAGTTCTCCTGTTGACTGCCTATATCCTTCCATACATGCCCAATTCTTACCCATCCACCCTTCTGGTTTTGAATTTGCTGAAACATGTATAATTTTAGAATTTTTCTTTGCATACTCTGCAATTATTTTTCCTGTTGAATCTTCTGATGCATCATCAATTACTATGATCTCATAATTTTGGTAATCCTGATCAATTAAAGAATCTAAACAATTCTCTAAATATTTTTCTTCGTTTCTTGCAGGAAGTATAATTGAAACTTTAGGTGTTAAATTATTTGTATTTTCAAATTTATCCAAGTACGGTGTTAATGTGAATGTTTCAATCATTGATTTAATTAGATATACCCATGCCCCACAAATTCCAATCAAAATTGCTGTAACTGCATAAATGATTATATCTGTAATTAATTCCATAACTTATTTCTCAATTTCTTCTTTAATGCTTTTCATAGCTTGTTCTGTTCCACTTTTAATGTGATTTTTTATTATCGCAGTAAACATATTCATCTTTCCTGATAATTTAATGTCCCATGTTGTTTCCAAAATTACAGTATTGTTTTTAGGAGTTAATGTGATAATTTTTGTTCCATCTAGTATTCCTTTTGTGAATTTTGCTTTGATTTCTTCTTTAGGTTTTAATTGAATTTCTTGTAGGCATTTTTGATCTCTGAATGCTATTGTAATCTCTCTCTTGATGACATCTCCTTCTTTTGATAATGTCTTTACTTCTTTGGTACCTTTCCAAAATCTTGGTTCATTGTCTATGTCTGAAATAACTTCCCACACTTTCTCTACTGTGGAATTAACTTCTGCTTTGACCACAATTATTGCCATCTTTAGTTAAATCCATTTTGTATCAAATATATTAGATTCCACCCATTGTTGATTCAGACTGTGGTGGGCCAATGCCTAAAATCCAGAACATTAACTCCGGTTCTAATGGCCTTGACCATTCTTCCATCACAGTCCCTTAAAATTTAAAAGAACATCAATTTTATGTGCTACATGCCAAAAATTGAAACTTTTGATGCTGGTACTTTTTGGAAAAATGCATATGCACATCAGCGCGGCAAATTATTAAAAAAAGTTAGTGTTCCTGATGACCAAATTATCGAAATGGTTAACAAAAAATACATGGAATTACCGGCTGCTCTAAAATATGATATTGAAACTAGTGGCATCACCAAAAAAGAATTACAATAATGCAAATTGATTTTAAACCCCTAAATTTGGATATGTTATGAATACTGTTTCATATGATGACTTTGCAAAATTAGATCTTAGAGTTGCAAAAATTATTGCAACTGAATCTATTGAGGGCAAATCCCGAATTATCAAAGGTAGAATTGATTTGGGTGGAGATGATCAAAGAGATGTCATAATCGGAGGTGCACAATACTTTGAACCCGAAGATATTATTGGAAAAACTGTAATTGTACTTGTAAATTTGGAGCCAAAAACTATGGCTGGTGTTGAATCCAATGCAATGTTATTAGCTGCAGATGTAGATGATAAACCATATTGGTTAACCGTCACTGAAGATGTTGCATTGGGTAGTCCAATCAAATAAATTATTTTTTTAATTAATCGTAAACCATCAAATCTTTTTCTTCTAACAAAGAATGAACATTGTTTACAGATCTGTATACTTCAGTTTCAAGTTTAGCACCAACACAGACCAGTTTTCCTGATGCAAAAATCAAAATGACTGTTTTTGGATCAAGCATTCTGTGAATCAGACCTGGGAATTGCTCCGGCTCGTACATGCTTCTTGGCAATGTTCTTGCAGCCTGTTCCAGGTTGACTTTACCACCAAGGTTAATTGAAGATACGATATTTTGAATTGTAACTACTGCATCTTTTTTTACTTTAATCCCTCCTTTTCGAAGTTGTTGAACTACTGTCTTTACTGCTTTTTTTGCCAAGTCCTCTGATTTAGAACCTGTACATACCATCTTCCCTGAGCTAAAAATCAAGGTTGCACTTTTTGGAACTTTTAATCTAAAAACTAGTCCTGGGAATACATCCGGATGATATTCCACATCTGGAAATTTTCTTGTAATGTCGTTTAAATCCATTTTTTGATCTACGGATGCTGAGGCTACTACGTTAACTATGCTTATCATTGGTTTTGTTTGTGGCATATCCAGTTTTTTTTAGTTCTACTATATAAAAGGACAATATGTTACCTGTTTTTCATTTTTTCATCTTTTTTGACGAATCATTTAATTTAGATTTGAAAATATTTGTATTTATTGAATTTTACAGATTTTGATCAAATGCTCTCAATGAGTGATGAGACAAATCCTTTGATGATGTTGGTTTGGATTCTTCCGATAATTCTTTTTGTATTTTATGGACAACATATTCAGCTTTTAGTAACTTCTGGTGAAATTAAAAAAGGAATTAAAAAATTAGATGGCTTTAGAACAAATTCTAAAAAAGAATTAATCGATTATGTTCAGAATAATACTTCTTCTAAAAATGATCCTACAAAAAAAATTGAACAATTTTTAGATTATTTTACAATAATGCCTGTTGATATGGATCCTAATGGGATTGTTGATAAAGTACGGCACACTGTTAGGTCAAGAGAAGAATACACTCGAAATCATGTAAAATCTATTTCTCCTGAACTTAGTGAAATTGAAATAAGTCGTATCCAAACTTTACTTGAAATTGCATCCTCTTTACAAATGATTTACAAAATAGTTAATCATATGTTTTTGACTGCAAAAAAACAAAAGAACTATCCTTTAATTTTACCTGTACAGATGATTCTCCCATTTCTTATGGAACATGCAACAGCAATGAATGCTGCAATTCCTGCATTCAAATTGGGACAACCTCTTGGTGATGGCATTGGACCTATGGTAGTTGGAAAAATGATGTTGAATTCTGAAAAAGAAATTATTGCGTTTCAAACTTCTCTTTCAAAAGTAGAATATGAAAACCGAAAACTATTTTTGCTAAAAGCCGAAGGTCCTGGCTCTACTGTTGGTAGGCCCGATGATGCATTGCAAAAAATCGTTGATAATAATAAAATTGATGCAGTAATTATGGTTGATGCTGCATTGAAGATGGAGGGGGAAGATTCTGCATCCGTTGCACGTGGATTTGGTGCTGCAATTGGTGGAATTGGAACTGAAAAATTCCTAATCGAGCACATTACTACTCAAAATAATATTCCTGTTTTTTCAATTGTTGTTAAACAGTCTGTAAAAGAGGCAATTACTTTGATGACTAAAGAAATTGCTGATCAGGCTGATAATGTACGCTCACAAGTGTATGAGATGATCCTTGAAAATGCTGCTGAAGGACAATCTATTGTAGTAATTGGTGTTGGAAATACTGCTGGAGTTCCACAATGATATTTTCAAAGAAAGAAATTGTTTTGGCCTATACTGTTGAAAAATGTCCAAAATGTGAAAAGTCCCACAAGCGAGATTTTTCTGAGGGTGATATTTTATTTACCGTTTCTTCGAAATGTGCTTTTTGTGATGGCATTACTATTATTGAAAAAATATTTGGCGAAATTTTACAAAAATGACTTTAATGAATTTTTTTATTTTGTAATTGGATAAATACAGTAAATTTTCTTAATTAATTATTGGATATGAAAAATAAAATAAATCTATCTAAAAAATATGCTATAAAACAACACAAAGGGCAATATCGTAAAAATAACAAAACCCCTTACTGGTATCATTTACGCGATGTAGTGAATAATCTTGAAATGATGGGAATTAAGGATGAGTCTATTTTATGTGCTGGATGGTTGCATGATTCTATAGAGGATACTTCATTTGATTTTGATGATGTTTCAAAATCTTTTGGTAAAAAAATTGCTCAAATTGTATCTGATTTAACAAAAGAAACTCGTTTACCTAAAAATCAACAGGAAAAAAATTATCTAAAACAACTATCCGCTTCTTCTTGGCAATCAAAAGTTGTTAAATTTGCTGATATCTTGGCAAATATTTCTGATTTAAAAAATTCTGAATTAACTAAAAAACAAAAAATTATTCAAGTTAAATATAAAATAAAATATCTTGGCGCAATTAAATCTGGAATTACAAAAAATAAATCCAAAATTCCTAATTTATTTGAGGCTGAAAATTCACTAAATTTGGTTCTTGATCAATATGATCAAAGAAAAATCACTTTGTTCTAAATTTAACATTGCATGTTGGACAAAACCATGAAACTGTTTCACCCTGCTCTTTAAACATTAAATTGCCACATTTTGGGCACGTTCTAATCTCTTCACTCATTTTTTTGTGTTATTGCTTTAGTTGTTACAGTAACCCCGCTTTCCATTGGGATGAATGTATGTTCGGCCTGAGCTACTCTTTGTTCATTTATCTCTATTAGTATTGGATATGCTTGTACTGCTTTTTTCTTTATTAAAACATCTAATAACTCTCTAGCTTCTTTTTCTTCCCATTTTTTTGTAATCCATCTTAATGCAAATGGTAACATGTTAAAATTTTCCCAAATAAAATCTAATAATTTATCTGCTTCATCATTTTTTGTTTTCTTTCTTGAATTTATGGCAAAAATATTTTTTATTGTTCCATTTCTTACAAACCCTCCCCCTTGTTCTGTTGTTACAAATGGTTCACATGCATAAGCTGCATTCTCTGAAAGTGAAAATCCTCCGATTGACCAAATGTTTGGGATTGATCTTCCTGCATGAATTGTATACTGTTCTAATGAATGTCCGCTAAGATTTGCAATTGGTTTGAATCCCTTTTGTTTAATTGTGGATTCTATTGTTCTTCCAATATCACTTGCTTTTACACCCGTTTTTATCATGGACATTGCATTTCCTAATGCCTCTTCTGCTGCTTGAACTAATCCATCAAACTGTGGATCATAACAAACCGTTACTGCAGTATCTGCAATGTATCCGTTGATTTGAACACCTAGATCAATTTTCACTAAATCTGTATCTTTGATTACAATTGGATCATTTGGCTCTGCTGTGTAATGTGCTGCAATTTCATTAATACTGGCATTTACTGGAAATGCACATTTTGCATCTCTTTTAATAATTTCATTTTCAACCTCTTCACAAATTTCATACACTGTTTTCCCTATCCAATCTTTTACCCTTACCATTTCCCTGATCTCTGCTGCAATTTTTCCTGCTTTGACATAATCTTCAAATGGCATAATTCTCATCCTCTATCTGCCTTTAAAATTATTATCTGTGAAGCTTAAATTGGGGCGTTTTCGTATTTCGCTGGGATCGTGGTCTAGCTTGGTATGATTCTGCGTTTGGGACGCAGAGGTCGCGAATTCGAATTTCGCCGGTCCCACTTAACCATTATCTTATTATCAAATTATTTGATACACCTATTGTCGAGCAATGAGGATGAGTTAGAGAATTGATTTTGAATGAAATATACTACTAATACCGAGCTCGGCATGTTTTTATCAATTTGATTTAACTTGTTTTTATTGAAATTTGAGCGACGTGACATTATTTTAATTGCTGGGCTAATCCTAGTGATGCTTGGAATAAGTCCATTTTTGGGTATTGCGTACTCTGCAATCATATCCATTGGATTATTTTTTGGAATTAAGATCTTTGTTGCTAAGAAAAACCAATCAATTCGGGAAGATGTGGGTGAGGGTATCTGTATGGAATGTGGCTCTAAAATTATTGATAAAAAATGTCCAAATTGTGATGAATCTTAGGAATAAATTCTACGTATTTCTTAATATGCTGTAATCTCCTTTATTTTTTATGATTTTAATCTCTCTGACTTTAACAAATAGCTCAACTTTTTCTCCATTTAATTCTAAAATGAGTCCTTTTCTCAATAAATGTAGGAAATGCAAATGAAACACTCTCTTATTCTTTTATTATCATTGGTGCTAATTGCTGGAATTTCTGCTCCTGCATATGCTCAAACAATTACTGACCATGTTGTGATTAATGAGGTTGATACCAATCCTCCTGGCGATGATTCTGAATCTATTTCAGAATGGGTGGAACTTTACAA
This sequence comes from Candidatus Nitrosopumilus sp., assembly GCA_028335865.1. GTDB lineage: Archaea > Thermoproteota > Nitrososphaeria > Nitrososphaerales > Nitrosopumilaceae > Nitrosopumilus. The sequence goes on along the minus strand of JAOKTA010000014.1, from coordinate 12,308 downwards.
TCCTACTGATGATGATGTTGACTTGAGTGGCTGGAGTATTGCATCCACTACTGTATTAAAAAAAACATTGACCATTCCTGACGGAACTGTAATTTCTCCTGGTGATTTTTTAACATTTGTTAATGAAAAAGTTTGGTTTACTGATACTGCTGAATTAATTGAATTAAGAAATAGTAATGACCTACTAGTTGATAAAACTCGTGAAGTTTTTGATCTTGAAAATGATTCTAAATCTTGGCAACGAACCTATGACGGTTTTACTGATTGGAAATTCACATCTACTACGGCTGGTGCTTCTAATGGAAAATTGGTTGAATCCTTTGATTCCCCACCTGTTGTACTCACTCTTTCATCTGATAAAATTTCGTATGGATTTGATGATACCGCCATAATTTATGGAACTGTTTCTGAAAAAATTTTTGTTAAAAAACCATATTTTCAAGATGCGCCAATTTTTATAACTATTTCTGGACCTAATTTTGATCACAGTGTTTCACTTTATCCTGACTACAATTTAAATTATGAAACAACTCTAAGAATATCTCAAGTCCTAGGAATTAGTGAGGGTAACTATGATGTATCTGTTACTTATGATGATGTAGTTACTACATCTACTTTTTCTGTTAATTCTGAAATCATTGAAGAAACACAAGATGGTGATTCATTACTAAGCATAATGGCTGATGAACCTGAATACCTTTCAGGTCAATTAGTAAATATTTCTGGAAGTACTTCTGAAATTATTCCTTTTGAAAGTTTACAATTTACTATCACTGATTCTGTTGGTGACTTGGTTACCAGCGGAAATTTATTTACATCTGATGGACAATTCCAAACTAGTATTTTTTTAACAACTGTGAATCTAAATTATGGTACTTACACTATTGACGCTAAATATGGGGATGATATTGATTCTGCCACTTTTAATGTGGTTGAAAACTTTGTGGATGAATCAGAACCTGTTCTTATTGCTTCAGATTCTCTAATTTTTGATATTGATAAATCTGAATATTTACTTAATGACTACATGACTTTATCTGGAACTATTGCTAATTTTGATTCTGATAGTGACATATACTACCAAGTTGTATATTTCAATTTTAAAGCCTCTGATGGAGCAGTTCCTACAATTACAGCTGGTGTTGATAGTGCTGATTCTGGTGAACGTCAATCAATGGAATTCAAATTGACTGCTGTTCCTGATGATTACGGTAATTTTTCTATCACTGCTAGACTGCCTCAAATTATATTTTCTGAGGATGACTATGTTATAAAAGCAAATTATGGTGGTCTTACTGCTGATCAATCCTTTTCTATAATATCTGGAACGCCTTCCATTGGTGAAAAACCATCTGAGAAAAATCCTAATACGTCTATACCTGGTAAGCCTTCTTCAATTGTTGAAAAATTTGAAAATGGATATTTCACTTCTAGTGTGAAAACAATTATTGAAAAAGTTAATCGTATTTCTGATAATTTAATATCTGTAACTACCGAGGAAAAAATAATTGATGAGCAATCTGTAAAGGCTAGGGTCTTATCTGGTTCTATGGTCACTATGTCTAAGGATAATCAATCTGATGTTAATTTGCAAGTTTCATCTGAATCTGGTATTTGCATAATTGGTACTGCTGATGGGTGTCTAGTTAGTGAATCTACAAGAAAACCTGGTCAAATTTTTGAAGTAGTAGAAATTGATGGATCGAATTTTAACGTACGATACAGTGGACCTGATGTCCGTTTAGAGAAATTTAGCATCTCTCCTGTAGCCTCTGATGATTTTCTACCTGACACTAATTGGAATGTTGAAGTGATTAAGACTGATGAAATTTCAAGACTTTATTACAAAATTACTTACAAAACTTTAGAGTAAATTCAAAATACTGACAAATTGATACTTGATTAAATTGAAATTACACGTTTTAATGTTCTATCAGGACGATCCAAAAAAATGCACTGCTGCAAAAATGGTAAAGTTTGGTCTTGCTAAAAGTATAAAAAAAATTGGTTCAAAGGGATTGGTTTTAGATCCGTTTTCAGAAAAAACATTACTTCCCAAAGATAAATCTGTGATTAATTCTATTGTTGGCATTGACTGCTCCTGGAATCTTGCAGATCATGCTTTTTCTCAAAAGTTTAATGGTATCAAAAGAAAGTTGCCCCCATTGTTTGCAGGAAACCCTGTGAATTATTCTAAATTAAATAAATTGACTACTGCTGAAGCCCTATCTGGTTCATTATGCATCCTTGGTTTTAAAGAACAAGCTTTGGAGTTACTAAACAAATTCAAGTGGGGTCATACTTTTTATGAATTAAATCAAAATCTTTTAAATGATTATTCCAATGCTGAAAATGAGGAACAAATTAAAACTATTCTTAGCGATTATGGTTTACTTTGATATTTGGTTTTTGCATATACGATAACTCCTATGATTACTATGGTTGAAATGACAGGGACGATCCACATATTGTGATTTATTTCATTTTCAATATTTGATTTGTTTACAGTTACGCTTGGCAATTCAAAATTATTTTTACTAACTAGAAAACTTGATTCATAGAAATCTGGTTTTAAAACTGAATTTGAAATTGCAAATACTTTGATGCTGTTTGCGCCAGTTTGCAATTTGTTTGTTATTTCTGATACAATTTTTATGACAACTTTATCCTCTTCGAGATTTATTTTTTCTGAGGATTGTATGTTTCCTTTACTATCCATTAAAAAATATAACACTGAATCTGTATTTTCTGTTTTAACCAAAATGTCTACACTTTCTCCATGTTGAATTATTTTACTCATTTCAATTTTTTTAATAATTGGAAACTGTACGTTCTCAAACTCTGACCATTTTCCAATCTTAAATGGATATGATTCGTCCTCAAATGATTTTACTGTAATTGTTCTTGATTCTGGAGAGTATGATTCCAAATAAAATGGACCGTTACTGATTACTGCGTGATTATTTTCTTCAATCCATTTAATTGACGAATCATATCTATTGTCATAATATTGTTGCATGTTTTCACTTTGTTTTAATGAATTTGGAATAATTTTTTTATTTTTATATTCTTGAAGATTTTCTTTAATTATTTCTGCATCTTTTGGAACAATTAATGATAACCAATTAACACTCTTAGCTGTAGCCCCTGATCTAGAAAATGACACCTTTCCATCAACCACTGCTTGCTCCATAGATGCTGTTATTTCCCATGGAATTGGACTCCATACAGCCGCCCATTCTGCAATTTCATTTTCATCAAAGTGCCAATAATCCACATAAACTTCAACGGTATCGCTATCAATTTGATTTATTCCTCGAATTGTCTGAATACTTTGCGCTGCTCTTGGTGTAAACTCTGTATCAAATGTTTTATCATTCTCATCATTTTGTGTTCCCCATTCAATTGTAAAATATAACGAATGTAAGATGTCATTCATATCCATTGATTGCCCATTATGCCAATTACTGAATTTAAAATCAAACGTCACTTTACTTGTTGCAAGTGTATTTGTTGCAACATTGTCCCATTTTTGCAATACTGGATCCCACATTTTAGCCTCAATAGGAACTTTGATTTTTTCATTTAGTCCTAGTGTTTCAACCTCCCATTGTGCTCTAACTGGAAATGTTTCTCCTGTAAATGGGTGCTTGAATGTTATGGGGTCTGAAATTATTCCCCAAATCTGTCTGCTGTATGTATCTGTTAACCCCATTACTGGATTCCATGATCCTTGATAAATTTGCTTTACGCCAATTACTAATTCCTTATCATTATTTTTTGCATTAATTGATGTAAATCTGCTTGGTACTCCGGCTCCTAAATCATTAACCACTCCTTCTACATTCTGATTTACAACATACTGATCAACTTTACTTGCTAGAAAAATTCTCACTGATTCATTAATTCCTTCTACAACTGCTTCTTGAATTAACTGTGTTCTTTTTTCTGATGTTTCAAAATCCCCTTTGTATATTTCTTGAGTTAAACCATCTAATTTTTTATTTTCATAATTCCAATATGTCGGGTCGTTAAAACCTGGCATATTTGAAAACCATGGTGAATACATTTGACCTAACCCTATTGAATCATATTTTACAAATGCAGAACGTCCCCATCCTTCTGTGTATAAATTCCATTTTGAATCTGCTGGATTTGATCCATAAACTACTACAAATGCTTTGTTCAAATCACCATATTCTTTTTTCACTGTAAATCCAATTTTTTCTAACTCTGCTGATAGTATCTCTCCAATTGATTTTCTAACTGGATCATCACTTCGAATAAAAATTATTATTTCAATTTCATTGTCTTCAATTTCCCATTTATTGTCAATTTTTACTGCACCTCGTTCCAACAATGACTTTGAAATAATATCTTCAGCTAATGTTGGATTGTATTTAAAATTGAATGACTCTAATTGTTTTATTGTTGTAAGATATTCTGGATCCGTTGGTCCATAATATGATATAATTGGAGATCCATATCCTCCCATCAATTCATTAACAATTAATTTTCTATCTACTAGATAGTTCAAGGCAAATCTAGCATCTTTACTTGAAAATGGATTAAATTTCTCTGATTCTGCTGGATTCACTAGTAGACTGTATGATCCTCCTGTGGAATCAAAAACTTTCAATCCCTCCCTTGATTGATTACTTTCCAGTCTATCTGATGAAATTGTATAATAATACATGTCAAGATTACCATTTCTTACTTCTTCTAATGCAGTATTTTCATCTAAATATTGAATGAATTTTATTGAATCTACAAAAGTATTTTTTTCTGCAAATACTTCGTTATGTGTTATTAGTATGATTGAAAGAGCTAGTATGATTACTAGCATTTTTTTCATACTGTTAATTCTAGATGCTTCTAATAAAACCTATATTTCAGGTATTATGAAAAAATCATAATTGAAAATTTATCCAAAAATGATTACTAGCTTAAATGGAATAATTCAGGGCGGTGTATCTGTCAAGGATTTTTCTACTGTCACTGATATTAATCTAGATGACTCTGAAGATATCTTAAATAATTTTGTTGATAGTGGAATTGGAACACTGACAGATAATTTCTATTATTTTGAAGCTGGTGATAAATTAAAAATTGCAATTTCCTTCCTTCAACATGGGTTGCCATTAGATGAAATTTCAATTGCACTCGATTGGAAAGATTTTGAAGGTTTAACTGCTGAAATTCTATCTTCAAAAAATTTTGCCGTGATTAAAAATTTAATGCTAACAAAACCTAGGATGGAGATTGATGTTGTTGGAATTCGTTTGGGTATTGCGATATTGATTGATTGCAAGCATTGGAAAACATATAGTCGATCATCCTTGTCATCTGCTGTCCAGAAACAAATTGAAAGAACCAAGCAGTATGTTGCTAAAACTCCTGGTTCTACGGCTGTACCTGTTATTGTTACTTTACATCAAGACAAAATTGATTTTGTTGATAGAGTTCCGATTGTGCCTATTTTTCAATTTTCTTCATTTATTGATGAATTTTATGGTAATGTTGATCAAATGAAAACTATAGAAACAGACTAGTTATGAATAATCCTAGACTGGCAATTACAAAAATTTTGGTAATTTTCAATGAGTTGTCTAAAGCTTTTGAATAATCTTCATAGATGCTCTTACCCATAACTCTGACTTTGGTTTCGTTTTCTAAAATTTCATATTTTCCTGATGTGATGTTTGATTGTGAATTTTCTGCAATTTTACTGAGCCATTTTGAAATTTTATCTGAACTTGTAATTAATCCTAATTGATAGTATCCGTTTCTGTTTCTTGCTTTAACTGCTGCATAATGTGTATCTGATGTACAAATTTCTAATAAATTATTTCCATTATTTGAAAAGTCTTCTATGATTTTCTCTCTAACTCCATTTTCCATGTTGTTGGCATCTGCCCATCCTAGAAAATATTTTTTATTGTTAATTTTTAGACATGTAATTCCTAATCCTCCCATTCCTATATCCTCTGCCCACACATCCATGCCCTCAGTATTTGCATATCCAAACTCTATTGGAAAACTATCTTTTGTAATTAATGAATCCAAACATGATTTTGCAGCTTTTAACATGTCTTCGCCATCCTCTTTTGAAATTTCTTCACCCATTGCATTGTGGCAATCAACAGTCATTATTTTTGTATAATTCCTATTATTTCCATACTGCTCGATTTCTTTTTTTATGTAATTGGGAATATCTTCCATTCCGTGTGGTGATAACGATAGTAGCAATAATGGATTATTTCCAAATAGTATTCCTGTAACTCTTGCTTTGTTAATTTGAACCACAACCGGTTCTGTACATTTCATACCTTCTTCTTTTATCTCAAAATTTTGCAAGTTATTTAGATAATTGTCTACCTCATTTCTTGATGGTAGATTTAACGCATGATCTGATATGCTGTGCATTACCATTGCAGATGATGACAAATTTTTGTAAATTAGGTATGGGATATTACTGCCTCCTACTGGATGATATGGTCCTGGATGTATCTCTGGTAACACCATTCTAAATTCATTCTTTCCATCTTGCGATGATAGTTTTATTTGAAATGTTGCAACTTTAGTTTCAGTTGCATGTTCTCCCATCAATTCTTCAGCATCACTAACATCGTTACCTTGAGATGCAAGATATGCCTGAATAGTTTTATGTGTACTTTTCATTCCTGGCCTTCCTGCCCTATCTGTTACTACTGACCATGCTGTTGCAATAATTAAAAATGTAAATCCATACCCTAATGCAATTGGATTACTAAGCATTGGAATCCATGATTCTTGTGGGATCAATACCAGAAACATTGCTAGTGGTTGAATGAATGCAATTGCCCATGCTTTTTTCAGACTTGCTCCTAATGTTGTTGTGTATAGCCCAATTCTAAAACTTGCAAAAAGTATCATGCCAAATGTAATGAAAAACAAGGATGTGTCTTTTGATAACACTATACTTGCTAATATTCCCATTAGAATTGTTACTACCCAAAGCATGTTTCCAAAAAGTGATGAATGTAGTGATTTTGAATATTCTTTTTTCTTTGCAAATTTTATGTCTAGTAATTGCATTGCGGCTATTGCTCCCAATACCATTGGTATCCTGTACCAAAATTCATTGAACTCTAAGTTGAGATATCCAAAATATGTTGAAAGTACAATTACTATCCCTACCACTAATGAACCCACCAATGAAAAATACTTGGATCCTGGATTTACTAAAGTAAGAGAAAATCTATCGTGTATGTTTGAAACGTCATCTGATTCTTGTTCCATTATTTTTTCACGGAGATAAAAATAGTTCTAATGCCCATGAAACTACAATCAAACTAATTGGAATTGAAACTACTATTTTTGGATCTATCTTGAAACCTTTTGTTTCATCTTCAAAGAATCTCATAAGACCTCCACTTGATGCTGGAAGTGGAGCTGCTTTTTTATCTGCCATTATGATTCAGAAAAATAAATTTTAACATAAAAACTTTATTATTGTTTTTTGACTTTTTCCATCATTTCCAGTACTAAATTGATTGATTTTAGTATGGATTGCTGTTTATCGTGATCCATTTCTTGCTCTAGCTCTTTTGATAGTGCCTCTAATTTTTTCTCTAGGGTTTTTTTTAGTGGGTTTTCACTTTTCACTTCATTTTCTTCAGTCATTATTTTTCTTTTTTCTGGTGCCCTTCCACATTTTGTGCATAGTGCCTGTCCTTCTTTCATTACTCTTACTCCCTTACAATATGGACACGGTTCGCTTAGCAGTGTTGCTCCATTTAGTAACATTTCAGCAGCTTTCTTTCTGAGTTCTTCTGCCATTGTTTTTTTTCTTATTTTTCTATTTAAAAAATCTGATTGTTTTGATTTTCTATGCTCAAAGAAGGCTTAATAGTCCGTATCCTTGAATTAATTTCGAACATATGGCAGTAATTTGTAATACTTGTGGTCTTCCTGAAGACTTGTGCGCATGTGGTGAACTTGCTAAAGATAGTACTAAAATTATAATTCGTTTGGAAACTAGAAGATTTAAGAAAAAAGGTACTATGATTGAAGGATTAGATCCAAAATTAAATAATTTAGAAACTGTTGCAAAAGATCTTAAAAACAAGTATGCTTGTGGCGGTACTGCCAAAGAAGGCTATATTTTCTTACAAGGTGATCATAGAGATACAATCAAGGAGACCCTTGTTCACTTAGGTTTTGCAGAAGATACTATAGAACTTCATTAGAACAAAATTGCAAAATCAAAATAAAATAATTCAATTACTTGGTATTCCTTTCACTGCTTTACTATCCATAATTTTTGGACTACTTCTAATTTCTTTTCCTGTTGGAATTTATGTTGTATTTGAAAGTGACATTGGAGATGACATTCATTATGATTACCCTATTACCCATTTGGATATTTTTAATCAAACTGATTTTTATCAATCTTCAATTGATGTTACCCTCGGTGACGCGTTTGTTATTTTGTGGATGTTTTATCTGGTTATTTTTGTAATTGCCATTCTTGGACCTAAGCAGCATTTTCTAAAATCCATTTCATCTCTAATTTCTACGGGCAAATATGATGCCAAATTAAATTATATGTTTGCTATGACAAAATGGTTATCTATACTGATTCTGATTTCTGCAATAATTAATTTCATTCAGGAGTCCTTTGGAATTGTTACTATCCCTCCTCTTGGAGGCAATAGTTTGATTCAATTTTTCTATGTTTCTCTTGCACCTCTGCTGGAGGAATTTGTTTTTCGTATAATCTTAATTGGAATTCCATTATTTGCCTTGTACTCTGCTCGAGCTTCAATACGCTATTTTGTAAAATGTTTGTGGTCTCCTTCTTCCCTGAATATACTTGATTCTAAAAAAGCAATTTTATTAATTATTTTTGTTGGTATTTCATTTGGATTTGCCCATATTGCATTTAGTGATTCTTGGAGTGAGGGCAAGTTTGCTCAGGCAACTGCAGGCGGTATAATTCTAGGTTGGGTGTATCTTAAGTATGGTATTGTCGCTTCTCTGTTAATTCATTGGGCTACAAATTATTTCATTTTTGCATACGCTCATTTTATTTCCCAAATTAATTATGTTCCCTTAGAACTTGCTTTTACTAACCCCCTAATGTCCTCCTTGGAATGGATATTCTTGTTTTCTGGAATATTGGGAACTTGTATTTTGATTCTAAATAAATTTTATTTTAAAAAATCTTTAATTTAGAATTTTTTTAATTTTTTCTACAAGATCCGGTTTTTCATTTTGTTTTAAAAACAACTCTAAATCTTCTTTATCGTCAATGTCCAACATAATTCGTTTGACAAACACCATTGCAACATTACGCGTGTGCTCCTTTGCTGTAGCCATGTGATTTCTATAACTGTCATCATCATAGTGTGTCTCCATTAAATTTACTGGCATTCTTACAAGTGCATTTGTTCCATCAAATTTACGTGACGGAACTATTATTGCAAAATTTGGGTGCGTTTTGTAATTTAACATAAAATCAATGTCTTGTGTTTTGATACCTGGTATGTCTTGTGGAAATACCATTGACGCAACAAAATTATTTTCTACTAAGTATTCTTCAGCTAGAGATACTGCTTGATTTACACTCTCTTCCTTTTCATCAATTATTATTACTGCATTAAATTTTTTAGCAATTTCTATGGCTTTTTTTTCTTTTGTTACTATGATTATTTTTTCAATTTTAGGCGACATTGATAAGACTTGCAATATTTCTTCTAACATTACTTTGCATAATTCTTCTATTTTTTCTGTAGGTAATCGTAAACGTGTTTTTGCGTTTGAGAATGTTTTTACTGGAATAACTGCTGCTGTTTTCAAATTAAACGTGCACTTGTTTTAAAATGAAATTTGCTAATGCGTCTTCTGCCAATTTATTCTTCATAGTAATTTTTGTATCGTATGCTTTCATATCCAAGTCTTGAATTTTACTAACTAGCGCTTTATCTTTTGTATCTACAATGACATTTGAGCATACATCTGAATACATTTTTGCTAACCCGTATGCGTTTGATTCTATTCCTGCTGCTTGCATGTATTTTGCCGCAGGGCCACTAATTGAGTTCTCTCCGATTAATGGACTAACTGCAACAACTCTTTTCTTAATTTTTGATAATTCTTTTCTAATTCCTTTAATTTGTAACATTGGGCCAATTGATGTTAGTGGATTTCCTGGTGCTAGTATGACCATATCTGCATCATGTATTGCATTTATGGCTTCAGGATTTGGTCTTGCTTTATCTGATCCGATATATTGAATTCCTTCTACTGGATCCATTCCTCTATGCTTTACCCAATATTCTTGTAAATGTAATTCTCCTTTGTTTGTAGTAATTCTTGTCTCTACTGTGTTATCTGTAACTGGAATTATGTTTGCAGTAACTGCAAATTTCTTACACATCCATTTTGTAATGTCGCTGAGGTTTTTTCCATTTTTCAACATGTTGGTTCTAATCAAATGTGTAGCTGCATCTCTATCTCCGACCCCAAACCACGTCTCTTCACCGAACACTTCCATTTGACGTAAAAAGTTGAATGTATCTTTTTTAATTCCCCATCCCTTGTCTTGATCAAGTAGATCTGCTAAGCCGTAAATTATTGTATCAATATCTGGACATACGTATAGTCCGTATAACCAATAATTATCTCCAACATTTGTAATGACGTTTACTTTATCATGTTGTGCAACCAAACCCCGTACTAATTTGACGGAACCCGTACCTCCTGCTAATACTGTAATCATATCATATCCCTAGAACAGATATACTATATCCGTTACTCCATATTACTTTTTACAAGATCCTTATTTCGCTAAATTAGCATTTACTTTAGAAATTAGCATAAGTTTATTACGGTTATTCAGGGGCTTTTAGTCGTGGCCAAGGCTATAATCTTAACTATTTTACTTGCTGGTCTTATTGTTATTGGTACAAGTGCTCCTGCTTTTGGTGCACAATTAGACACTAGAATTAATCCAAATAATCTTGAATCTCCATTTAAGATGAGTTACCTCAAAACTATCTTTATTGAATATCCAAACGGCGGTGTTTTGTTTGATCAACTAAGTACAAGTCAATGGACTGTATCTGGAACTGCTGACTCAACAAACCCTGGAGTCCAAGAATTGATGCGTGATCTAAACAGTGGAATTCAATCTGATGGAAGTCAAGCAAGAATTTCTGACTTGAATGTCATATATGAATTTCAACTAAAAGGCAGAAGTATTCAAACATCTATTGATTACCGTGTAGTTTTAGAGGGAACCATAACTGATTATATTATTACAGAAGATTCACAAAAGAAATTAGTTGATTTAGGATGGAGGGGATTGACAACCACATCCCCAATTACGATTGATGGAATTGAAATTAACATTCCTCTTGGTGTTCTTGAAACTGAAGAACCTATTCTCTATAATACATTTGTAGGAACTGACGCTGAATCTGTTCTTAATCGAGAATTAATTAACGCTGATTTTATTTTAGAACAACCATTAACTAATTGGCATTTCTTGTTTGACCCAACTGGAATTAATGCAGATGCTAGTCAATTTGGATTAGATGAATCAATTGCAGGATTTGTTATATCTAGTTGGACTATGGGTGAAAGTAGTATTAGAGAAGGCAGACAAGTTGAACGTATTTACGAAGCTAAAGTAATGGCAGATGAAACTTATACTATAAGAAGTGTTCAATCCACTGATACTGCAAACTTGTCTTCAGTTGGATTTGGTGCTTTAGATATTTTGGATGGTGTTGAAATTATTGGTGTCACTCCAACTCCTCCTGATGATTACATGACAACATCCACCGGTGGTTTTCCAATTATGATTATCTATGGCATGGCTGGATTGGCAGCTGTTGGCGGTATTGGATTCTTTATTATCAGTAGCAGATCCATGAAAAACCAATCACAAGGACAACAAGGAATTGACCCTAACAATCTTGTTGGATATCAAACAAGTGCATCTTCTGGTGGATATCAAACCAATAGAGGTGAGGCTCACTTGAAAGATGATACTGATTATGCACAAACAAGAAGTGTTTATGAGGATACGCCGCAAGAAACCCTTCCGCAAGAAACCCTTCCGCAAGAAACCCTACCACAAGATACTGTTCCACAAGAAACTACTCCTGAACAAACAATGCCTTCTTCTGGTGAAGATGCTGCATGCGGTTGTGCTGCATCTGTGGAAATTGGAACTGAGTGTGATTGTGAGATGCATGGTTCATGTTTATGTGATGCAACTTGTCAATGCAATGCAGATATTTGTAAAGAACAAGTTC
>JAOKTA010000013.1 GCA_028335865.1 Candidatus Nitrosopumilus sp. | reverse complement strand
TCTAAATACAAAGCACTACCCCAAGTTTTTTCTTCAAAACTAATTTTCTTAATATCATCAAATCCCAATTCAACATTTTTAGTATTTTGTAAATCATTTGAAAGTTCTTTTTCGTCATAACCATCATGATGAATCATTGTATCTTTTGATTTTATAAAATTAATTACTTGTCTTTGAGTAATGGCTTTCCACCAATTCATCTTTGATTCTGTTTTATGGACATATGTCAAATGCTTATCAGTTAAAACCAACATTCCTTCTCTTCCACCAACTGAGAAGAATTTTTTAGATTCCCTCCAAACTGAAACTAAATGTGCTTGAATTTTTTCATCAGATTCCATATTGGAATATTTATCTGACTTTGTTAAAAACTAATACAATTACCTTTTAAGTGAGATATTTTTTTTAAAAATATTGAATAAAATTATTTTCATGTCTACTCTCTTCTTAATTTTAATTGGGTTTGGAAATTATTCATTTGCAATAACAGCAGAACCTGTAGTTGTAATTGAAACTAATCTTGGAAATCTTGTAATAGAATTTTTTCCAGCTGATGCAACAGAACATGTCAAAAATTTTCTTTTCTTAAGTAGTGGTGAAAGATCATATTATGATAATACATTATTTCATAGAATAATTCCAGGATTTATGATTCAAGGAGGAGATCCTAATACTGTTAATGGTGATCCAAATACTTGGGGACAAGGAGGTCCTGATACAAAATTAGATGCAGAATTTAATAATATTAAACATGATCGTGGTATTGTTTCAATGGCAAGATCTGCCGATCCAAATAGTGCAGGCTCACAATTCTTTATTGTTCATCAAGATTGGGTAAAATATCCTATAAAGGAGCCTACAAAGTTCATGAAGGTAGATTGGGCACCATTTGTTCAATATATTAAAGAAAGGCAAAAATTTACTGAATAAAAATGGGGAAAGTTTTTGCTGTTGGTGTTGGGCCAGGTTCACCCAAATATGTGACAGAAATTGTAAAAGAGATTCTTCAAAATTGTGATATTGTAATTGGTTACAAATACACTCTAAAAACAATAGAGAAGCTAATTGAAGGAAAAGAAATCTATGAGATAACTATGAATGATCAAGAAAAATCTTATCAAAAAATACTTCCTGAGCTTGGCGATAGAACATTGGTAATTCCATTTACGGGAGATGTAAATTTTTCAGAGTCTGAAGTAGTTGATAGATTAATAGAAATTTTTGGAGAAGTAGAAATTATTCCAGGCATAAGCTCAATTCAGGTTGCCGCATCAAGGACCAAAGTACCTTTGGATAAATCTAAAGTGATTACAATGCATGTTACAACTCCAATTGAAGATAAAAAATTAGAATTACAAAAAGCACTGATAGACGGTTTTAGTGTGGTTTTAGTTCCTAGACCATGGCCAAAACAACCAGACAAACACTTTATGCCGTCTGAAATAGCAATTTATCTTCGAGAAAATGGTTTTGAAACTGCTAAAATGAAAGTTCATGTTTTTGAATCAATCACAAATGAAGATGAAACCAATTTTGAAGGAACTGTAAAGGATCTAGAAGGAAAGGAATTTTCTGATTTATCTGTAATGGTGTTTAATCAAGCAAGTTTAGATTCTTACATGAATTATAGATGGCAATGGGAAAATTAATTATCTAAATTATAATCCAGGCATTTCAATACTTTCGTTTTGAGCTAATTCAATCATGTAAAATTCAACATATCCGCCTGCAAAAAGAAGTGCTATTACAATTCCAATTTCAATAATTGTTGGTTTGATAAATTGAGATAAACTTGTTTTTGTAATTATTGCTTTAATCAAAATATAACTTCTAGAAATTCCTAATGAATACGAAAAAATTTCCATTAACCCAAACGGAGTTAAGAATAGGATAGATAATGGCGAAATATTAGCTATTTCAGGCATAGAAGTTACAATTGCGGCAAAAGCATATCCAGTAGACCATGAAGCGAAGAGTCCCCAAAAAATACCAAATCCAGGAATAAACATTGGCAATGCAATGGTTGTATTATGTACAAAAATACCAAATGCATCAATATCTAAAACTAATTTTTCAAATTCTTCCATGAACAAATTTGCTTCTTCTTCGCTTACAATAGACATTGAACCAAGTTGAAAAATAACTGTAAAAATTACTAGAAATGCAAAAAATATAACAATTCTAATTTTGTTCATACTACCTTGTTTTTTCAAACAATATTTGAGGGTTAGTTTAGAGCAGATTTAATTAAACCAAAGGATATTTTTTGATATGAAAAAAGAGTTGTCCTTTGCATTAAACTATGCATTAAACAAAGGGTTTCAAATTCATCCAGATGCATTTAAAATTTTAGATGATATTAGAGATGTTAAACAGTTAGAGAAAATTATTAAAGAAATTATTCAAGAAAAAACTAAACAAAAACTATTTCAAATTAATCAAGATGATCTAGAGACATATCTTGGGATTAAAGATGATCCTAATTTTCAAAATGAATTAAAAATATTATCGGATGTTACTAGTAAAGTTACATCAGGGGAGGGGGTTAAAGGATACAATGCCTTGTTTTCTAGCCGTTTTAACAAGCTTAAGCGAATTATCTCAGACAGACCAGAATCAAAAAAGATAAAATCGGCCGCAGTTGTTAAATCAAAACTTCAAAAAGAATGGGAAGTTGAAAAAGATGTCTATGTCTGCGGTTTAGTTAATTCAAGAAATGCTGAAAGGAACATCACAAAATTAGTGTTAGAAGACCCTTCAGGCTCACTTGAGGGCATAATTTTTGATGAGGAATTGCAAAAAACTGCGGGAACTCTGTTAATTGATCAGTTTGTTATGGCAAGAGTATCTTCAGGCAAAAATTCAGGATTAATTATTAAAGATTTGATTTTTCCAGATGTTCCAGATCAAAAAATTAACAAATCAGAAAATGAGGTATATGCCGTATTTTTGTCTGATTTACACATTGGAAGTAAATATTTCATGGAAGAGGAATTGGAGGAATTTGTAACTTGGCTATCTAGTCCAGATCCTGTTGCAAGAAAAGTTGGTTTTGTCTTAATTGGAGGCGACATAGTTGATGGGGTTGGAATATATCCAAATCAGAACAAAGAGTTGGTTTGTCAAACCATAGAAGAGCAGTTAGAAAAAGCAGAAAATTTGCTAGATAAAATTTCAAAAAAAGTTAAAATTATCATTATGCCTGGAAATCACGATCCGGGTAGAAGAGCTTTGCCTCAACCAGCAATACCAAAAAAATATAATTCAGGTTTATGGGAAAGAGAAAATATTGAAATGGTTGGAAATCCAGCCCTAATTTCATTAAACGGAGTTAAAGTATTGATGTTTCATGGCCAAAGTATAGACGATATCGTAAAGACTACTCCTGGTCTAAGTTATGATAGACCTACAGATGTTATGAAAAATCTTCTTAGAGCTAGACATCTAAGTCCAATTTATGGTAGTTCAACACCAATAGCACCAGAAGTAGAGGATCTTTTAGTAATTGAAGACATTCCTGATATTTTTCATGTAGGACATGTCCATAAGGCACAATTAGACATGTACAAGGGAATTTTACTAGTTAATTCAGGTTCTTGGCAAAAACAAACACCTTTTCAAGCAAGTGTTGGAATGGTTCCAAATCCAGGTCTTGCCATTATTGTAAATTTAAAAACATTCCAAGTATTTCATGAGAATTATAGTTCAAACTCAAATAATATCTTGCAAAGTTAATTCATTTTTGAAGGACTTTTTTATCATTTCTGATGAAACTGTTAGTTTGTATTTTTTTGTTCTTCCATGAATTCCTTGATGAATTAATCGTCCAGAAATAATTCCTGATAATTCAATTTCACTTAGCATTTGTGTAACTCTTCTTTGAGTCAGTTCGTCTTTTCCAACTGCTTTACAGAGGTTTTTGTAGGAAGAGTAAATTTCACCAGTGGATGAGCCATTGGCCTTCATTATGGCTAAAAGTACAATTTTTTCATGAAGCGGGTATGATTTTAGGGAGGCTTCCTCTTTATTTTCTTCAATTTTTAGGGAGGCTTCTCTAACATGCTCAACTGTAACTTTATCAGATTGCTGTCTTTCGGCAAGTTCTCCTGCTACTCGAAGTAAATCAATGGCTCGTCTGGCATCACCATGTTCTCCTCCTGCAAGGGCAGCACAGAGATTTAACGCTGGTCCCTCAACGGTATTTTCTATAAAAGATTCACTAATTCTCTCTTCGAGTATTTTTTTAATTTGCTCAGCATCATAATTAGTAAATACAATTTCTTCCTCACCTAGACTGCTAATTACTCTAGGATCGAGTTTTTCTTTAAATGTCAAATCATTTGAAATCCCTACCATAGTTAGAGATCCTTGATCTAATTGCTCATTTGCCCTTGTTAATTGATATAGAATATCTTTTCCAGTCTTTACTACTAGTTGAGCAAGATAGTCAATTTCATCAATTACAAAAACAGCGTTAAGTTTTTCGGTATTAATTTTATTTAGTAGTCTTTTGAAGACTTCGCTAATAGCAAGTCCGGTTGTGGGTAATTCCTTCTCGTTTAGGCCTAATTGCCTGCCTATACTGACCAATAATCCGTATAATGTTGTCTCATTTTTAGAATTAGAGTATACAAGTTTAATTGGAAAGTTTGATTTCTCAACTCTTTCCTGTATTTTAAAAAGTACTTTTTTAACAACCAGAGTTTTGCCAGTTCCAGGTTTTCCATAAACAAGAAGATTGGACGGTCTGGATTGTTTTAGAATTGGTAGTAATGATTGAGCAACTTGTTCTTGTTCAGAATCTCTATGAAATATAACGTTTGGAATATATGTAAAATGAAGAATTTCTCTATTCTTAATTATTGATTTACCGGATTCTGCTGCATCAAGCATTCTATCAATTGGGTCAGACATACTCAGACACCTTCATTTCCTAACTGCTTCATCTTACTCATCCTTCAATTAAGAGAGTATAGAATACAATAGTAATTCTAGTTTAGTTTATGATTAGTTATTTTTAGTTAGATTTAGATTTTCTAAAAAAAATAAATTTAAAAAAAGATAGAGTGGAAATATTGGTGTGTGAGTTCTTATTGAAATGGGAGTTGTTAACATATTGTTAAAATTATGTGAAGAAAATCAAAAAAAACCTAATTTTGACCCCCTTGTTTCCTTTCCAGGCATTAAAAATGATGTTAACAATGTGAATATCTCAAAATTACCCCCTTGTTTCCACTCCAGTCATGATTATGTCTTTACTAAGGGGCTTAATTTAGAATAAAATGTTAATAACAAAAAATTAGCTAGGCACGGGCTAGGCAGTCAATGTTAACAAACTACAATGTTAACAAAACTGATCAGATCACTTGAACCGTTAACATTAGATCCTTTAGATCTCAAAGATGACAAAAAAACGTATACGAATAGATGTAGAGGATGCAGATGGTGCACGATATGATATCAAAGTAGAGGGCAATGTTACCCGAGAGAAGATTCTCAAGATATTTGAAATGATGGACTTGATGAATATTGAAGAAGAACCAGAATCATCTGTAAAAATGGATTCAACAGGGTCAAAAATTTGGCATATTGTGGATAAATTCTTCCCAACGGGCAAGTTTACTTCAACAAATATTCTTGAAAAGTATGAAGACGAACTTAACGAGCCTGTAAAACTTAGCATAATATCCACATATTTATCACGATTTGCAGCAAAAGGTAGGGTGGACAGAGTAAGAACTGGTCGAGAATGGACCTATCAATCAATCAGGATAGCTCAAAAACAACAATAAATTATTAAGTTATAGTAACTTTTTTAATAATTAATCTATTATTTCCAAGTGTCATTTTTACATATTCACCCTTTTGTATGTCCATAAATTTTCTATACTGTTTTGGTATTGAAACTGTACCTGCTGAAGTAATTTTTACTAACACCGCATTTTCTTGTACTGACATATTATTGTTATAATTTAATAATATATATAATTTAATATTTTCATATATTATTAAATAATTAATAATTAGTCTAATTTTCAGTCAAAAATAATATTTTGTTAACAAATTAACTCTGTAATTCTCTATCCGACAACTTGATCAGATGAAATATTATTTATTTTTTCTTTTCCTTTTTCAGTAATTGAATATGAATATGGTTTGGTTTCTGTGTTCCTTTGAACTAAACCACTCTCAAATAATTTCTTCATTAGTCTAGATGTGTGCTCTCTACTTCTTTTTGTTGTGATTTGTATATCACGTGATGTCATAGCTTTGTTTGTGATTAGTTGTAACACATAATCAACTGGACTCACAGGTTCAATATTTGATAGATTAGGCGTAGAAATTTGCTTTTCAAGAACAATTTCAGGCTCCCCAACCACTTCAATTTCTTTTTCAGGCTCCCTTGTTTCTACTAATTTTTCTATAAATTGTTTTAATTCTAAGTTTGGATCAATTGGATTTTCTTCCACCCCTTGTATTTCTAATGAATCTAGGCGTATTTTCATATCGATTAATTGTCTTTCATAGTACTCCAGGCGTTCTACTTGTGTTGGATCTGCAACATCACTACTAGATTTTATGAATGGGCGTATTTTAAAGAAAAAATACAATCCTCCTAAACCTATTAAAAATGCTAAAATCACACCTAAAATCACTTCAGGGTCAGGAATTTCTATTAACATCACTATTTTTATGACTATGTTGTGATTTATTGTGATTGAGTAATATTATTTGACACTTTAGATTAACAAAATCACAACTATAATCACAGATAATTAAATATGTAATCACATTTGATTAAGATTAACCTTAATTGATCTAATCACAAATATCACATATTTGATGCCTGTCTGATAAGCTTCTCAATGACATTAATCACTTCATCTTCTCTTTCAGGAAAAATATCACTATTATTAATCACACTAATCTGTTCAGAAAGTTTTGATATCACATCAATATCATCAGGCAAAAGTATGCCTAAACCTCGTAAAAGTATGATTGAATAGAATAATGCAACTAATTTCTCTTTAGATTGACCTACTTGCCTGTAATACGCTCCTCTAGATATAGAAAAACTTGAATCTAAAAGATCCTTTTGATTTAGAATAATTTCAATTTGTCGCTCTGTAAACAGTGATTTTTTGATAATTTTTCTAATAATGTTGTTAAAATTAGATTCTTTAGACTCGGCCATAGCTATACAGATCTGTATACAGACATTACAATTAAACTTTAAAGTGTCATATACAAACCACATCTATGGTCGGAAAAGTTGAATTATTTTTAAAATCAGAATTAGAAAAAAAGAATGCATTACTGTTTGTCTTAATTGATTCTGAAGTTTCAAATTTAGAGGCTTCAAGTAAACTTGCTCAGGATGTTGAGAAAATTGGTGCCTCTGCTATCTTAGTTGGAGGCTCATCTGCTACTGATCAAATTGAAATGTCTCAAGTTGTTAAAGGCATTAAGCAAGGCATAAAAATTCCAATAATTCTCTTTCCTGGTAATGTTACAGGTGTTGTTCCTGATGCAGATGCTATTTTGTTTAGTTCACTAATGAATTCAGAAAATCCTTATTTTATAACACAAGCACAGGCATTGGCAGCTCCAAGTGTTGCAAAATTTGGTTTAGAGCCATTACCAACTGCCTACTTAGTAGTAGGTGATGGCACATCTGCTTGGTTTGTTGGTTCTGCAAGAGGAATTCCTTTTGAAAAACCTAAAATCGCTGCTGCATATTCATTAGCTGCACAGTTTTTGGGTATGAGATTTGTGTATTTAGAAGCAGGTTCTGGTGCAAAAACCCATGTCACTCCTGAAATGGTTAAAACTGTAAGACGTGCATTTAATGGATTTTTGATAGTTGGGGGTGGAATCAAAGATGTTGAAACTGCCGAAAGTCTAGTTAAAGCAGGAGCTGACGCCTTAGTAATTGGAACTTTCCTTGAACAGGGAGGAAGTATTACAAAACTTGAAGAAATAACAAAAGCAATTCAAAGAAGCAAGTAATACTATATTCTATAATGTCTGAAAACGATGCAATTTCTCGTATTCGTCATATTGACATGCCCGAATATTATTTGAATTATTACTCACATCTCTCAACTGAAACATATTCAATATTTGAGCATGCAGCATTAGCAAAATCTACCTTAGTCGACTCTTCAGGCATAATTGAGCCTAAAATCGCATTTGATTTAGCAGATCGAGTTGCAAAAATGCACGATATTGATATTGCTGATCATCTAAGAGAAATTTTAAAAATCAAATCTAAAGAGCTTTCTGCATTAATTTTAGCAAAAGAGATTGCTTCAGGAAATTATTCCCTTCCTGATGCTTCTTTGGAAGATAAACTAGATCTTGCAGTTCGTGTAGGTTTGGCAATAATTACTGAGGGTGTTACCATTGCACCTCTACAAGGAATTAGTGAAGTAAAAATAAAAAAAAATAAAGATGGAACTGACTATCTTTCAGTTTCAATTGCAGGACCTATGCGTGCAGCAGGTGGAACAGAATCTGCAGTCACTTTGTTGATTGCCGATTATGTTCGACAAATAGCAGGATTATCAAAATTCCAAGCAAATTCTTTTGATGATGAGACAGGTAGATTTGTTGAAGAATTACGAATTTATGAAAGAGAAGCTAGTAGCTTTCAATTTCATATATTAGATGAGGATATTGAGCATGTTATTTCTAATCTTCCCGTTGAATTGGCTGGCGTAGATACTGATCCATATGAAGTTGTAAATCATAAGGGAATGACGCGAATTAAAACTGATAGAGTTAGAGGCGGAGCTTTACGTGTTCTAAACGACGGTCTGATTGGAAGATCAAAAAAACTACTCAAAAGAGTAGAAATGTACAATTTAGATGGTTGGGAGTGGTTAGCGGATCTCAAAGGTGCAGTTCAAACAGGTGATAATCAGGAAGATGCTGCAGCAAAAAGGATGCGTGAGGTGATTACAGGCAGATCAGTTTTATCTATGCCTAACAAATTAGGTGGATTTAGGCTTCGATATGGAAGGGCCTGTAATACTGGCTTTGCCGCAATAGGATTTCATCCAGTTGTTGCTGAAATTTTAGATCATACGATTGCCGTTGGAACTCAAGTCAAAATTGACATTCCTGGGAAGGGAGCAACTGTCGCATTTGTTGACTCTATTGAAACTCCAACTGTACGTCTTGATAACGGCGATGTTGTAAAAATTAAAGATGTTAGACATGGAATACAAATCAAAAATAAAATTGAAAAAATATTACATTTAGGAGACGTTTTAATTACATTTGGAGACTTTCTTGAAAATAATGCCCAACTAGTACCATCAGGATATGTTGAGGAAATTTGGATGGAAGAATTAAAACTAATTATTTCAAAATTTGAGACTGAAAATCAATATCTAAAACAATTTTTGATTAAAATACCTACAATTGAAGAAGCATTAAAAATTTCACTTGACTTTGAATTTTCATTACATCCACACTATCTTTATTTTTGGGATAAAATTTCATCAGAGGAATTGGTTCAACTTTTAGAACCAAAAAGTTTCAATGAAAATAATATTGAGTATCCAATTAAAATAAAAAAAATTCTTGAAAAACTAGGAACTCCTCATAAAGTTAAAAATGAATCTATAATTTTAGAAAATGAAGAAGCAAAAATTTTCTTTAATTTGTTATTTATGACAAAACCAATAATTGATGATTCCTCAGTTCCTCAGATTTTAACAAAATCATCAAAAATTAAAATTAATAATAAATTTTCAACTTCTGTTGGAATTAGAATAGGAAGACCTGAAAAAGCATCAGCTCGACAAATGAAGCCTCCTACACATACATTGTTTCCAATTTCTGATAAAGGTGGACCGACTAGGGACCTTCTTAAGGCATCACGAAATGAACATTTTTTTGCAAATCTTCACAATAGGCATTGTGAGCAGTGTAATGAACCATCTATTGGAATAAAATGTTCTAAATGTGGCACCAAAACAGTAGTTACTTTCAGATGTAATAGTTGCAGAGATACGCTAACAGAGCCATATTGTGAAAAGTGTAAGCGTAAAGCTCCGGCACACTCTCATAAGGAATTTCCACTAAAAGCACGATTACTTTTGGCTCAAGAAAAAATGGGAATTCGTGCAAAAGAGCCTTTCAAAGGTCTTAAGGAACTAATCAGCGAAGACAAAATTGCAGAGCCTCTTGAAAAGGGACTTGTACGTCAAAGTCTTGGCTTAACTACCTTCAAAGACGGAACGATTAGATTTGATGCAACAAATTCCCCTTTAACTCAATTCAAACCATCGTGGATTGGAACGTCTATTGAAAAACTCAAGGAATTAGGTTACTCACATGATATTGATGGTAAACCAATTGAAAGTATAGATCAAATTATTGAACTTCGAATGCAGGATGTAGTAATTCCTAATGAAAGTGGAAGATATTTGGTTTCTACTTGTAAATACATTGATACTCTTTTAGTAAAATTTTATGGTAAAACTTCATTTTACAATGTTAAAAATACTGAAGAATTACTTGGCCATTTAATAATTGGATTGGCACCTCATACTTCTGTTGGAATTGTAGGAAGAATAATTGGATATACCGAAACTCATGTTTGTTTTGCAACACCAAATTGGCATTCTGCAAAAAGAAGAGATGCTGATGGTGATGCTGACTCTATTATGCTTTTAATGGATAGTTTACTTAATTTTTCAAGACAATATCTTTCTGATAGAATAGGAGGTTTGATGGATGCACCATTGCTTATTCAACCTCTTGTTTTACCACATGAGTCTCAACCTCAAGCACATAATCTTGAAGTAACAAAAATACTTCCTTTGGACTTCTTTGAATCCACATATCAAGAAACTAAAGCATCAGATGCAAATTCAGTTGAAATTATTAAATCAAGAATAGGTACTAAGAGACAATTTTATGATTTTCATTTTACTCATTCAACTTCATCATTAACTACCTCAAAACCTCGAAGTGCATATTCAACATTAGGTTCAATGCTTGATAAATTTGATATGCAAGTTAGAAATGCTGAATTAATTGATGTAGTTAATCCCTCCGAACTAGTTTCAAATGTTATTTCAACACATCTTGTTCCAGATATTATGGGAAATCTTCGAGCATATGCAAGGCAAAGTTTTAGGTGTACTGCATGTGGAAAATCCTATCGTCGAATGCCTCTTATTCAAACATGTGTATGTGGCCATAAATTAATTGCAACAATTACGAGAGGCTCAGTTGAAAAATATCTTAAACTTGCAAAAAGACTAGTTGACAAATATGACGTTGGTGCATATCAGCGCGGAAGAATCTATGCTTTGTCTGATGAAATAGACTTGGTTTTTGGTAAAAGTGAAGGAGATCAATCACTACTTACAGATTATGCATAGAATTATCTTAATTTGACATATTCATAGGCACCAAGTTTATTGTCAAAACAATATTTCACTTTTTGATACTCTTTTCTCCAAGATTTGACTTTTGGAAGAATCTTCTTTGGATCCTTTTTGTCTATGATAATTTGTTTCATGAATGTTGCAATCTCCTGCATTTCATTCTCTTTCATACCTAATCTTGTAATTTCAGAAACACCTAATCTAATTCCACCAGGATGGAAATAATTTCTTCCAGCTTTAATGTCTCCAGGAATAAGTTGTCTGTTTACAATTATGTTGGCTTTTTCTAATTCTGCTTCTACTTTACCGCCGTCAAAATAATCTAAAACATTAACTGCAATTTGATGTGATTGTGTGAATCCTCTACTTTCACCCAATACTTTGAATCCTGCATCACTTAATGCCACTGCAAATGATTTGGCATTTTTAATTACCTGTGTAGCATAATCTTTTCCAAATTCTAAGGCTTCTGCAAAGGCAACTGCCTTTCCTGCCATGTTGTTAATGTGATGGCTACTTGTAAGGCCTGGGAATGTTGCTTTCTTAATTGGCTCTTCATGTTCTTCAGAACCTAAAACCAATCCACCTTGAGGACCAAATAGTGTTTTATGAGTACTCATTGTCATTGTATCTGCACCTTCACGTAATGGATCTTGGAATTTACCACCTGCAATTAGTCCTGCAACATGTGCTGCATCATAATTGATGTGTATGTCATAACTTTTAAGAAAATCTGATAATTCCTTAACTGGATGTGGGAATAAAAATAATGAACCTCCAAACATTGCCATTTTAGGAAGACGATTATTTTTTTCTAATTCCTTAACTTTTGCTTTAGTTTTATCAACGTCAATTGTCATTTCTTCAGCATTAAATGGATAAAATTCAATTTCTAATCCGTGAACTAATCCAGCAGTGCCGGAATGTTCTTTTTTACCGTGTGAAATATGGCCTCCCGCAGGAATGGATGGTGCAATCATGATGTCTCCTGGATCTGAATAAGCTGAATACACTGCCAAATTTGCAATTACGCCAGAAATTGGTCTAACATCAGCAAATTTACATTTGTATAGTTTTTTAGCTAATTTCATACATTCAAACTCTACCTCATCAATGTAGATACAACCAGCATAGACTCTTTCTCCAGGCCAGCCTTCTGCATATCTATTACCAAAATCAGAAATAATTGCTTCTCTAACTGCAGGACTAGGAATATTTTCACTAGCAATTAGTGGTATGGAATTTTCAAACCATTTGTGATGTTCTTTTAATTTTGTAAATATTTTATTGTAAGATTCCTTATTTTGTGACTTTACCATACTTAGTAATTTATTTTTCCCAATTTAAAAACACCGATACTAAATTATTTTTTTATAATCTTGATCTGGAAGGTATAAAAGGGGAATTTGGAGTTTTATCATTTATGGGTATGCAAGCAACTTCAAAAGGAAATATGCCAGTTGTCTTACTAAAAGAAGGCGGTTCAGAAACCAAGGGTAAAGAGGCGCAAAAAAACAATATTGCAGCAGCTAAGATTATTGCTGAAATTGTTCATACCAGTTTAGGTCCACGTGGAATGGATAAAATGCTAGTTGATTCCCTAGGCGACGTTACGATTACAAATGATGGCGCTACTATTCTTAAAGAGATTGATGTTCAACACCCAGCAGCAAAAATGCTAGTTGAAATTTCTAAAACTACTGACAATGAAGTAGGTGATGGAACAACTTCTGCTGTTATTTTAGCAGGCTCATTACTAGAACATGCTGAATCCTTAATTGATCAAGATGTACATCCAACAATTATTGTTGATGGATATAAAAAAGCCGCAAGAAAAACTAAAGAATTTCTTGAAGAAATTGCAGATACAATTTCCCCAGTTGATAAAAACATGTTAAAAAAAATTGCACATACTTCAATGCAAACTAAATTAGTTAGAAAAGATTCTGATTTGCTTGCAGAAATAATTGTAAAATCTGTAGTTGCTGTTTCTGAAAAAGAAGGTGAAAATTATCAAGTTGATATTGATGATATTAAAGTAGAAAAGAAGGCAGGAGGATCAATTAAAGATTCTTCTATCATTGAGGGTATTGTTCTTGACAAAGAGATTGTTCATGGAGGTATGCCAAGATCAATTGCTGATGCAAAAATTGCATTAATTAACACCGCATTAGAAATTAGTAAAACTGAGACTGATGCAAAGATTAACATTTCAAATCCTCAACAACTAAAATCATTTTTAGATGAAGAAAATAAAATGCTAAAGACAATGGTTGACAAGGTTATTGGTTCTGGTGCAAATGTAGTATTATGTCAAAAAGGACTTGATGACATGGCACAACATTATCTAGCTAAAGCAGGAATTATTGCAGTTAGAAGAATTAAAGAAAGTGATCTTACTAAACTTGCAAAAGCAACTGGTGCAAGAATTGTAACAAACCTTGATGATTTATTTGAACAAGATTTAGGCAGTGCAGCAATTGTTGAAGAAAGAAAAATTGAAGAAGACAAATGGGTTTTCATTGAAGGTTGTAAACATCCTAAATCTGTAACTTTACTTTTACGCGCTGGTTCTCAAAGAGTGGTCGATGAAGTTGAACGCTCTGTTCATGATGCATTAATGGTAGTAAAAGATGTAATTTTAAAACCACAAATTGTTGCAGGTGGCGGTGCTCCTGAAACATATGCTTCAACAAAACTTAGAGGCTGGGCAAAATCTTTAGAAGGAAGAGAGCAATTAGCTGCAGAGAAATTTGCAGATGCTTTAGAAGCAATTCCATTAACCCTTTCTGAAAATGCAGGAATGGATCCAATTGATACTCTTACACTACTTCGTTCTAAACAACAAAAAGGAGAAAAATGGACCGGAATTGATGTTATGAAAGGAAAAATTGGAAATATGAAATCCAGTGATATTATTGAACCACTTGCAGTTAAACTTCAAATTGTTTCAGCAGCAGCTGAAGCAGCATGTATGCTTCTTAGAATAGATGATGTAATCGCCACCCAAAGTTCTGGTGGTGGTGGAGGAGAAGGAGGAATGCCACCTGGAATGGGTGGTGGAGGAATGCCACCTGGAATGGGTGGAATGCCACCTGGAATGGGTGGAATGCCTGATATGGGCGGAATGATGTAAGATTATTTAAAAAAATTCTTCCTTCAAAAGTTTATTTTATAACTATAATTATAAATCACAATGAGCAATATTTTGTCTAAAGGACTTTCAAGTTTAAAGTATGTTTATCTAATTGTATTTTTTGCATTACTTTCTGGCTTTTTTCATCCATTGATTACAGGCCAAAGTTTTGATGTAGTAATTTATGGTATTTTGATTTTATCTGTAGGTCTTGCTGGTTGTATTTTATTATACAAAACTACTAAATCTGAAAATAAAAAAGTAATATTTTTTGTATCTGGATTTAGTTTAATAATAATTTCACTTTATTTTATTTTTCAGATGACTGGAAGAGTCTAAACATCAAAGTATAGATAAAATTCGTGTGGATGTGGTCTAATTGAAATTTCTCTCTGATCTCTTCTTTCTAATTCAATAATTTTATCAATTACATCATTAGTATAAATTGGATTTAAGAATTTTCTATCACTTTCTAATTCATCTAATGCCTCACCAAGACTTTTTGGTAAAACCCCAATTCCACGTTTGGCTCTATCTGATTTTGTCATTTTAAATATATCATCACGTACTTGATCACCTGGATCCATTTTCTTTTTAATTCCGTCCATTCCAGCTGCCGTTACTGCTGCAAATACAAGATATGGGTTTGATGAAGGGTCTGGTGCTCTAAACTCTAATCTTTTTAATCTAGAATGTTGTTTTCCTTTCAAATGTTTAGGAACCCTTACAATAGCTGAACGATTTCCTGCACTCCATGCAATGTATGCTGGAGCTTCATATCCTGGAACTAACCTATGGTATGAATTGGTAGTAGGATTACAAATTGCAGATAATGCTTTTGCGTGATTAATGATTCCGCCACAGAAATATCTGCCAATTTGACTTAATTCAATTTCATCATCAGGATCATAAAATGCATTTTCCTTTCCTTTCCATAAACTAACATTAACGTGCATTCCAGAACCTGCGTCCATTGCGATTGGTTTTGGCATACATGTTGCAACTTTTCCATATTTCTGTGCAACATTTTTGATTACATATTTGTAAGACTGTGCAGCGTCTGCAGCATTTGTCATATGGTCATACATGATATCAATTTCACATTGTCCTGCAGTTGCAACTTCATGATGGTGATTGTCACATAAAATTCCAAAATTATTACTTAAAATATTTACACACTCATTTCTGTACGGTGTTAGAGTATCTGCAGGTGGTGAAGGGTAGTATCCTTCTTGTAATCCCATTGGATATCCATCTCCGGTTTGACTCCATGGTGCTTCTGCTGATTCAATTGAATATGATTGTCCTTTGTACGGTGTTAAAACATCCCAATGAACTTTATCAAAGACAAAAAATTCTACCTCTGGACCCCAGGTACTAAAATCAAATCCTTGAGTTTTAATATATTCTTCAGCTTTTTGAGAAATTCCTCTAGGATCTCGAGATAATCTTCCTCTGCCTTCACCCCAATGCACATCACAAAGAAG
This sequence comes from Candidatus Nitrosopumilus sp., assembly GCA_028335865.1. Lineage (GTDB taxonomy): Archaea > Thermoproteota > Nitrososphaeria > Nitrososphaerales > Nitrosopumilaceae > Nitrosopumilus. The sequence goes on along the minus strand of JAOKTA010000013.1, from coordinate 5,080 downwards.
TCTAGCCGTTTTATTTTCAGTCATCCAAGGAATAATTGCAAATGTATTTGGATCTGGTTTTAACAATAAATCTGAATCTTCAATTGATGTAAAACCTATAATTGATGAACCGTCCAACTTTGGTAATCCCTCCTTCATTTGTTCAGGGGTGAAAGTACTTGCTGAAATTGTAGTATGATGGAAATGACCTGTAAGTCCTGTAAATTGTAAATCGATAAATTGAATACCCTCATGCTGGATTCTTGAGAAAACTTCATCAACTGAGTAGGTTGTTTGAACTGCTTTTCCGTGGCTAACTTTGTATGGCAATTTTTATACTTCAATCAAACACAAATACAACCAGCATTTAAGGATTAGCTAGAATATGTCTGAATCAAATCAAATTGATATCAATTCATTACATCATACAGTTTTACTAGAAACTGAAAATGATTCCTTGTTAGAAATCAAACCAAATTTTTATCGAAACTTATCTGATTTTATTGGAAATTTAAGAAAACAAGAATTTGATGGTGTAGAAAATAAAATTAAAGATACTATGATAGAAATGGCAACTGAATTAACATCATTATTGATACATATCAGATTAGAAAAAATTGCTAATTCTGATAATTTTGACATTAGTCATCTTCTTGACGAAGAAAAATTCATTTTAGATTCACATGAAGAACAAAATGAAAGAATAGAGATGATTCTATCTGCAACAATTAGCGGAAAATCTAAATTTCTTGAATCATTAGCGGAAAATCATAAAATAAAGAAAGTAGTAATTAGATTTCTTAGTGATGTTGATGAAATTATAGGTGCAGATCTTGAAAGATACGGTCCGTTTAAGGTTGAAGATATAGCCACAATTCCATATGAAAATGCTCAGGCTTTAATTGCTAAAAAAATTGCAATTAAGATTAGATGGGAAGATTAGGTAGAAATTATACCCACTATCACTACAAGACATGTCTCATACTGGAGTAGAAGTTTTTGATTATCTTTTATATACAATTTATCCTGTAATTGGAATTTTCATCGTTGAAATGATTAGTAGATTAATCAAAGCTCCAAAATGGATTAAACTTTGGACTCAGGCAGTTGTATCGGTATCTTTTGGTATTTACTATTGGTTCATCTTACCCGCACCACAAAATTTTCCATTGACTGCAATGGTCATGTTTGCTTTAGCAATTGCATTAGTCTATCAAGGAAGACGTGCAAAAATTTCTCCTGAAAAAAGTCCTTATTGATTTTAAGATTTTCCAAAAATTCGTTTAAAGATACTTCCTTTGCTTTTACTTCCATCGCGAATTATTTTTCTCTCTCCAAATCTTTCTGATCTGATTTGGCGTAATTTTACACATCTGTGTTCTTCTGGAAGTCTATGTTCTGCACAAAATGGATCCTTGCAATAACTACAATGAAATGGCATTTCTGTCATATCTCCACAATAAGCACAATTTTCAGATATCATAAGTTAGCATAGGTTTTTTCTTTTAAAAAAGTTGTTAGATTTTTTTTAAGATTATACTAGTTTTCTAAACATTTTTAGTGTTGCTGTTTCAAAATGTAGATGTTATATCATGATTAATGGTAAAGTTGCAATGATCACTGGAGCAAGTAGCGGTATTGGGGAAGCTACTGCCTTAACCCTAGCTAAAGCTGGTGTTAAAGTTGCAATTGGTGCTAGAAGAATAGAAAGATTAGAAGAATTATCAAAAAAAATTATTGCTAACGGTGGAGAAGTGTTCTTTCAAAAATTAGATGTAACAAAAAATGAAGAATGTAAAAATTTTGCTAAAGCAGTTTTAGACAAATGGGGTTCAATTGATATTTTAGTAAATAACGCAGGTCTAATGCCATTAAGTTTTTTCAAAAATCTCAAAGTAGATGAATGGGATAGAATGATAGATGTAAACATTAAAGGCGTCTTATACTGCACAGGCTCAGTTATTTCCCATATGAAAGAAAAAAAATCGGGACATATAGTTAATCTTTCATCTGTAGCTGGCAGAGTTGTATTTCCAGCTGGCAGTGTTTATTGTGCAACAAAATTTGCTGTAGCCGCATTTACTGAAGGATTAAGGCAAGAATTTAGCGTTCGCTCAAACATTAGAGTAACTAGCATTGAACCTGGAATAGTTGCAACAGAACTAACTGATACAATAACTGATGAATCTCTTCAGCAATTTGTAGAGCATGGAAAAAAAATGGAAACATTACAAGCACAAGATATTGCTAATGCAATTTTGTATGCTGTAGATTCTCCACAACATGTTAATGTCAATGAAATTTTGATTAGACCTACCTCCCAAGAAAAATAAGTTGTCAAATATTCCACACGTTGTAATTTTAGGTGGAGGGTTTGGTGGTCTTTCTGCAGCTAACGAAATAAGAAATTCATTAGATTCATCTAAAGTAAAAATTACAATTATTGATAAAAAAGACTGGTTTATGGTTGGATATGCAAAATTATGGATAATGAATGGAACTAGAACTTTTGAAAATTCTATTGGCTCATTAAATGAACTACCAAAAAAACAAATTAATTTTATTAAAGATGAAATTGTTGAAATTAATTATAATAATAATTTTGTAAAAACAAATTCTGAAAACATTTCATTTGATTTTCTTATCATTTCAATGGGGGCAGTACTGGCACCAGAAAGAGTTACAGGTTTAGTAGAAAATGGATTTAATTTGTATGATCATAATCAGCTTGATGAGATTCATCAAAAATTAGATAAAATAGAATCTGGAAAAATTGCTATTGTAATCATGGGCATGCCTTACAAATGCCCTCCAGCACCTTTTGAGGCTAGTTTGCTAGTTGATTCTATGCTTAGAAAGAGAGGAATACGAGATTCTGTCCAAATTGACTTTTACAGTCCTGCTCCAATTACACTACCTGCAGCAGGTCCTGAAGTAAGTAAAAAAATTCTTGATTTAGTAAATTCAGAAAAAATTACTTTTCATAATTCTAAAAAAATTATTCGTGTAGAACCTAAAAAATTAATTTTTGAAAATGATGAATACAGTTTTGATATTCTTTTGGCAATTCCACCACATATTGCACCTAAAGTTATCTATGATTCTAATTTAGCAAAGGAGCCTGGATTTATTCCAATTAATAGAGATTGTAAAACACCACATGAAAATATTTTTGCAGTTGGTGATGTTACAAGCTTGGTTGTTACTGATTCAATGGCAGTACCTAAAGCAGGAATTTTTGCAGAAGGGGAAGGAATTGCAGTTGCAAAAAATATTGTCTTAAAACTTGAATCAAAAGAATCATCAGCTTTGTTTGATGGTAAAGGTGGATGCTTTTTAGAATCTGGTAGAGATACAGCTTCAATAATTGAAGTAGATATGTTTGCAGATCCAAAACCTTCTACTCGTTTAACAGAATCCACTAAAGATAATCTTTCTAAAAAATTAGATTTTGAAAAAGAAAGATTATCAAAATGGTTATGAACTATCTTTTTGATTTGTTTCTCTAGTTAGGTGTCCCAATATAGCTTTTATTTCAACTCCTAAATCTTGATTATTTTTTGATAAATTTAGTTTTTCAGTAAGTTCATTTTTAAAATTTTCATCTTCTAATTCTATACTTCTTTTTTGAACACAATCAATATGATCCTTATCTGTAGCTGAAATTTTATGACAAATATTGCATAATTTCATAATTTCTATTTGTTTATGGGACGATTTAATAATTTCATTTTATGCTTATACTGCTAGGTATTTGCAGGCTCAAATTCTGCTTATTCCATCATAATTTCAATATTTTGAGTAAATTTTCAAAATTTTCTCGTGTTTTTCCTAGCTTGTATGATTTTAATGCATCAATAATTTTTTCTTTAGAAGAATTTTTATAAATTTTTTGAGATTGTTTTGCAATACCTGATCCAATAAAGAATGCTTGAGTAATTGATGTAACGTTTGAGGGCCTTCTTTTTGTACTAGAACTTTCAAAATCAATTAGAGAAACTTTTGTTTTGCCTACAATAACATGTTTTGAAATATTACTTAATTCGCCATGGTCAAATCCAATTTGATCTAATCTATAACAATCTTCTAAAGCACTTTTTATTGTAGATTTTAATTGTTTTGCACTACCAGTACCTTTTAACATTTCAATCCAATCACTAAATTTTTCTCCTTCAAGATACTCCATAACTAAAAAATTTTTACTCACATCAATTATTTTTGGACCAACATTAACTGAATTCACTAATTTTAATAATATTGATTCATTTTTCATATTTTTTCTTTGAGAATCAATTCTTCTAATTTTTAGTGCAACTTGTTTATTTCCTCTTTTTACAAGTACTACAATGCCAACGTATCCCTTTCCTAAAATTTCTAAATTTCCAATTTTGGTAGGACCAGTAAAACAAACTGATTTTATTTTTAATTTTTCTAATTCATTAATTCTTGATTTAATTTGACGATTAGTTGCATTTGGATATCCTAAAACGTTTGAGTATGGTTTTTCTGCAAGTTTTTTAATTGAAATGAAGGAGTGTGCCATCTACTGAAATCAACTCAGCTACTTCCTCTTTAATTGATTTACTTAGAGCTTTATTTCCTAGGAATACCTTAAAACCACCTTTGAAATCCTTTTCAAGACCTTTTGGTATGCCTATTTGAAGATTTTTTTTCAATAATTCTTTCATAAAACTTTCGGCATTCATATGTTTTCTCTTTTCTAACGAAATTATTTTTCTATTATTTCCAACCCACACTAATTCTGCATTATTGAGATTTTTAGAAATAAAACTGTGGGCACTATCCTCTCTAAAAAACTCTGGTCCACTTTTTTGATAAATTTCACTTATTTTTGTAGATTCTAAAAAGAAAATAAGATATGCTTCTTTTTGTTCATCTGTGTGGGATTTGCTTCTAAGTACTGTAAATCCCCCTAATTCTAATTGTGTAGACAATGTTGACGTTGCTCTTTTAATTTGTCCCCAAATAATATCGGAACTTCTGGTTTTAAATTCAAATTTTACAATTAGTAAATTACTCCAAAATTTCTTTGATATTTTTGATTTTTTAATTTTAAAAAATTCTAAACTTGGTTTTTCTT
>JAOKTA010000012.1 GCA_028335865.1 Candidatus Nitrosopumilus sp. | reverse complement strand
GCTTTTGTCATATCTGCTACAACCTTTGTTTTAATTGAATTTTTCCAAATATTTGAAAACACTTTTTCCTGGTTAATTCCTAATATTTCTGTTGATGAAAATATTGCTCCTTTTCCGTTGTCATTATTTATCATTAATAATTCAGTTTCATCAAAAATAAAACAATTTTGTGTGATGTCTGATGTTTTAATTTCTACCCCGTCTGGAATTGTTCTATATGATTCTGAACAAATTTGTGTTGATGGAATAATTACTTTAACATCTAGATTTCTACGAACTACCCCTACAAGTTGTTCTTTACATTCAGCTAGTAATCCAAATCCTCCTTGGTCCGTCATTATTTTGACTGACAATTTTGATCCTTCAATCATTGTTTGAAGTTGAGTCAAAACTTTGTTTGCACTAATGTGGAAATACCTTTTTTCTTCTGATCCTCTTGACTTTCTACTTTCTTCACTTGTTTTTTTTAAATTAGATACTAGTGTGTTCATTGCATTAATTTTATTAATTTGTTCATGAATTATCCCGTCAAATGCATCCTCTGGTGAAATTGCAGTACACATTATTGGCTTGCTTTTTGATATGATTGCTAATTTTTTATTTTCTAATTTTAATAAAGTTGGATAAATTTTTGTCCTTGGAACTTCTGAATAATATGCCAATTCACTTGCCGAAATGGTCCCCTTGGAGATTAATGCTACATATGCTTGAGATTCGTACTTGCTGAGCCCAAATTCCTCTAAACTGACTGTCAATACTTGCTCATTTACCATGCTTTCTATTGATTTCTTATTAGGTAAAATTGAGAGCTAAATTCCTTTACACAAATGCTTAATTTTTTTTAAAATTGTATCTCTTGGTAGGTGTAACTATGGTTACTAAAATAATTGTTACACTGCCCTCAAATACAAAATACGCTTTAACAATATATCATGTTAGTAAAATGTAGTGTTGACACGTTAGAATTTGAAAATATTTCTCATTCTGTAACGCTTGTACCTAGATTAGACTATTCGATTAATCTACTTACTGGAATTATTGATGTTCTTGAAAAACAAAGAACTGATTTAAAAAATTTAAATCAATATCTTGTTACTGATTTTGATGAGATGGATAGCTCTCATCTCAAAATTATGAGATTGGAGCAGCTGATAGTTTTTTCTTTGGATGTATTACTTCGAATTAAAAATCAAATTGGGTCTATCTCTGGAATACATAGCATTCCTAAAATTTTACCTTCTTGTATTCCTATGATTAGAACTGTCAGTGCTAACTTGTTTGTTATTTCTCCTATTTCTAGTCAAAAACTATCTGAATTATCTGTACATTTAGGTAGCATTGTATTGGATTCTGCTGCTCTTACTAAGGCAAGATTTGATTTTAGTAAATGTAATGATAGATCTGCAACGTTACTTGATGAAGTAAAATTGATGGCAGACTCTAAATTAAATAAGCAGTATCCTCTTGTTGATTTTTTTAAATTATCTAATGTTTGATAATGCTCAATTCTAAACGTAATTTTTTAAAGGATATTGAACGTATTAGGTCACTTTCTTCAATCATTGATAAAAAATTATCTGAAATAAAACCTTCAGACACTGATAATATTGATAAATTAACTCTAGATGAATTACAAGATTTAGATAAGATTGTTGGAATTGCTGATTTCATGCTATGCAAATATGCCGATAAGAAGGAAATGCGTTCAATTTTAGAGTATTTTACGTCTATTATTACAGACACCGCTAATTCTATGACTAATCTGGATGATGAAATTTCTGAATTAATCCTTTCAGCTGAAGATTCTATTAACAAAGTCAAAGATTTGCATATGCGTATTGACAATGAATCTAACCTAAAAAAAATTTATTGTGATGGTCCTGACTACAATCATGATGAAACAGGTGGAATTAATTTAACCAATTTTGTGACAGAGGTTAACACTGTAGGATACCAACAAAATTCTTCAGAACATAATACAAGGTAATTGATATGAGTTTGGCACCGCAAGAATTAGAAAATACAGCAAGCAAATATGCTTCTGAGGCAATAAAATTTGATTCCCAAGGTGCGCGTGGAATGGCTATTACTCATTATCAACATGCAATCGATGCTCTTGTAAAATTATTACAACTATATCCAAATAGTAAATTAAACAATATCTACAAAGATAGATGTAATTCGTATCATAATCGAATTGGTGCCTTACAACAAGCACATGGTGTAGAGCCTGCAGTGGATCCTAAAGCTTCTGAATCTGACCAAAAAGCATCTGTAAAAAGACAAGAAAATGAAAATGATTTTGAAGATCTTGTGATGAAAGAAAAACCTGATGTAACTTGGGACCAGGTTATTGGATTGGACGAGGCTAAAAGTGCATTACGTGAATCTATTGTTTATCCTACAAAAAGACCTGATCTATTTCCTCTTGGATGGCCAAAAGGTATGTTGCTATACGGTCCACCTGGCACTGGAAAAACTATGCTCGCAGCTGCAACTGCAAATGAAATGGATGGTTACTTCATTAACGTTGATGCGTCTTCTTTGATGAGTAAATGGTTAGGTGAGGCTGAAAAAAATGTTTCAAAATTATTTGCTATGGCCAGACAATATGCTGAGAAAGAAGGCAAACCTGTGATTTTATTTGTCGATGAAGTTGATTCTCTACTTGGTGCTAGAAATAGTGAAGTTGGTGGCGAAGTTAGATCTAGAAATCAATTCCTTACTGAAATGGATGGTGTTAATGGTAAGGGAAAACAATTGATGCTTTATGTTGTTGGAGCTACTAACAAACCTTGGAGTCTTGACACTCCTTTCCTTAGAAGATTTCAGAAGAGAATTTATGTTTCATTACCTACGCTAGAGGCTAGAGAAAGTCTTTTCTCACAATACACTGCACCTCTAAATAAAAATTATAATCTTGATAATACTCAACTTGCTAAATTATTTGATGGATACAGTGCAAGTGACATCAAGGATGTATGCCAGGCAGCACAAATTAAGACTGTTCATGAGATTTTTAATGCTCCTAATTACCATGAACCTGTTGAGGGCGAGGATCCAATACAGCCACGAGAACTCACTACCGCTGATTTTAAAGATATCATGTCCAGACGAAAACCAAGTGTTTCTACTGAAATGATTCGCGCTTATCATAAATGGAGCGAAGAGTTCCAAGCACTCTGATTGTTTGACTTTTTAGTGCGATCAACCTCTTTTATCTGAATTTCACATAAAACTTAAATTCACTTCGATTAGGACTTTACGAGGGTTCACAATTACTACAAAGAAATCAAATCACGCAAAAAAGTTTGGAAAGCTAATTTTCGACGATGGAACTGTTATTGATGGTGAGGGATTTGGTTTTTCTACAACAACTTTTGGTGAAATTGTATTTAACACTGGAATGGTGGGTTACACTGAAGCTCTTACTGACCCCTCATACAATGGCCAACTACTGACTTTAACATACCCTTTAGTTGGAAATTACGGCGTTCCTGATCCTTCAATTAATGATGAAGATGGCATTTCTAAATTTTTTGAGTCAAATAAAATTCAAGTTAGAGGTTTGGTGGTTCATGAATTATCTTTAACTGCAAGTCATTGGAATTTATCGATGACCTTAGATGAGTGGATGTATAATGAAAAAATTCCTGGAATTTCTGGAATTGACACTCGTGCATTAACTATGAAGCTTCGAAATAGTGGTGTTATGATGGCTGCATTAGTTGTATCTGATTCTGAAATTAATGTTGAAGATATAAAAAAACAACTTGCATCTGCAACTCATTATGATTCTGAACAATTTATGGATGTTGTATCTACAGAACATGAGAAAATTTATGGTGATCAGGAACAGTGTGTTGTTGTAGTAGACACTGGTGCAAAAAATGCAATTATACGAAACATTCGAGAAATTGGGTATAGGGTAATTTTAGTTCCTTGGAATACTTCTTATGAAAAAATAATGTCTTACAAGCCAAAAGGAGTTGTACTTAGTAGCGGTCCTGGTGATCCACAAAAATGTCCTGACACAATTACTGCTGTAAAAAAATTAATTGAAAATAATATTCCTACGTTGGGCATATGTTTGGGTGCACAAATTATTGGCATTGCTGGAAATACTGAAACTTACAAATTAAAGTATGGTCATAGGGGACAAAACAAACCTTGTGTTAATCTTGAAAATAATCAAGTCTATGTAACTAGCCAAAACCATGGTTACGGTATAACTCCTGAATCCCTTCAAACATCTGATTTTAATTTGTGGTTTAAAAATGCGGATGATGATACAGTTGAAGGAATAAAACATAAAAACCAAAATTGCTTTGCAGTCCAATTTCATCCAGAAGCTGCTCCTGGTCCTAATGACTGCAAATTTATTTTTGAAGAATTAAAAAATTTAATGGAGTCAAAAAAAATTGCCTAAGAATGAATCTCTAAAAAAGATACTTGTACTTGGAAGCGGTCCAATCAAAATTGGCGAAGCTGGTGAATTTGATTATTCTGGAAGTCAATGTCTTAAAGCAATACATGAAGATGGAATCAATAGTGTACTGATAAACCCAAATGTTGCTACAATACAAACTGATACTAGATTTGCAGATAAAGTGTACTTACTTCCTGTAAATGCTGAATATGTCGAATCAATTATTGAAAAAGAAAGACCTGACGGGATTATGCTGGCATATGGTGGCCAAACTGCACTAAATTGTGGAGTAAATCTTGATGATTCTGGAATTTTACAAAAATACGGTGTTAAGGTACTTGGAACTCAGATTCCTGGAATTAAAAATACTGAAGATAGACAACTCTTCAAGGACTCCATGAAACAATGTGGGATGCCTGTATTGAAAAGTCGTACAGTAAATAATTTTGAGGATGCAAAAAAGACTGCAGAAGAATTATCCTATCCTGTAATTGTCAGAGTTGCATATACTTTGGGTGGCAGAGGTGGTGGTGTCGCTTATAATGAAATTGAACTTCATGAAATTGTTGAACGAGGTCTAAAGGCCAGTCTCGTTAATCAAGTACTAGTTGAGGAATACATTGGTCATTGGAAACAAATTGAATATGAGGTGATGCAGGATTATGATGGAAACAATGTGATTGTTTGTAATATGGAAAATGTTCTTTCTATGAAAGTACATACTGGTGATAACATTGTAGTTGCACCGTCTCAAACTATTGACAATCATGAATACCATATGTTGCGTACTGCTGCATTACGTGCAACAAAACATGTTGGAATTGTTGGAGAATGTAATATCCAATACGCTCTTGATCCTGATTCTGATAGGTATGTTGCCATTGAAATTAATCCTCGACTTTCACGTTCATCTGCACTTGCAAGTAAGGCAACTGGATATCCTTTGGCATACATGTCTGCAAAGATTGGATTGGGATACAATTTATCTGAACTTGTAAATCGAATCACACAAAACACTACTGCTTGTTTTGAACCTTCGTTAGATTATATTGTATGTAAACATCCTAGATGGGATTTTGAAAAGTTTGAACTTGTAAATCGAAGACTAGGTCCTACCATGAAATCCGTTGGTGAGGTCATGGCTATTGGTAGAACTTTTGAGGAATCATTTCAAAAAGCAATTCGAATGTTAGATATTGGAAACGATGGTTTAGTTTTGAATCGTACTACTGGTGTTACATATACTGAGGAAGAAATTGAACACAAACTTTCTCATCATGATGATCATATTCTTTATTATGTTGCAATAGCACTAAAAATGAAAATTTCAGTAGAACGGATTTATGCATTATCTACAGTTGATCCTTGGTTTATAGAAAAAATTCAAAATATTGTGGATATTGAAGACAAATTAAAAAATTCAGATCTCGATGAATCTCTACTTTGGGAGGCTAAAAAAATGGGTTTTGCTGATAAACAAATTGCACGTGCAAAAGATACCACTCCTGATGAAATACGTGCCCTACGAAAAAATTTAGGCATAATTCCATCTGTAAAACAAATTGACACTCTTGCTGCTGAGTGGCCTGCTGTTACTAATTATCTGTATTTGACTTACGGTGGACATTCTAATGATGTTACAATTCCTGAAGATGAAAAAGCAATAATTGTACTTGGTGCAGGTCCATATCGAATTGGAAGTAGTGTTGAATTTGATTGGGGCACTGTCAACATGGTTTGGGGGCTGCAGGAAAATGGTGAAAAAAATGTTTGTGTAGTAAATTGTAATCCTGAAACTGTTTCAACTGATTATGATATTTGTACAAGACTTTACTTTGAAGAGTTAACTCAAGAAAGAATTTTAGATATCACTGAATTTGAAAATCCAAAAGGTATCATTACATGCGTTGGTGGACAAACTGCAAATAATCTTACTCCTGGACTTGCACAACATGGTATAGAAATTTTGGGAACTAGTGCACATGATGTTGATAGAGCTGAAGATCGTTCAAAATTTAGTGCTGAACTTGATAAGCTTCACATTCCACAACCTCGTTGGCAAGCATTTTCAAATCTCAGTGAAGCTAAAACTTTTGCACAAGATGTTGAATTCCCTGTGCTTGTTAGACCTTCATATGTTTTATCTGGAGCTGCAATGAAAGTTGTTTGGTCTCAAGATGAACTAAAAACATATGTGAAAGAAGCTACTGATGTATCTCCTGATCACCCTGTTGTTATTTCCAAATTCATGTTAAATTCACTTGAAGTTGATGTGGATGGAGTTAGCAATGGCGAACAAGTTGTAATTGGTGCAATTGTTGAACATATTGATAGTGCAGGAGTTCATTCTGGTGATGCCATGATGGTGATTCCTCCTTGGAGATTAAGTAATAAAATAATTGAAACAATCACTGAATACACAAAAAAAATTGCATTGACATTTAATGTTCGTGGGCCGTTTAATCTTCAATTTTTGGTTTATGATGATCATGTCTATGTGATTGAACTCAATATTCGAGCATCAAGATCAATGCCTTTTGTTTCTAAACTTGTAAAATTGAACTTAATTTCTTTGGCATCTAAGGCTATCTTGAATAAACCTCTGCCTAAAATACCTGAAAATAAATGGCAAAAAATTACCAATTATGGAATTAAAGTCCCTCAATTTTCTTTTATGCAACTAGAAGGTGCGGATATTGCATTGGGTGTTGAAATGCAATCAACTGGAGAAGCTGCCTGTTTTGGAAATAGTTTCTATGATGCGTTATCTAAGGGACTAACTTCTGTAGGCTATAATTTACCTAGTAAAGGATCTGCACTTGTAACTGTTGGAGGTTCAGAAAATAAAGAAAAATTACTATCTTCAATTGCAAAACTTAAAAATTTAGGATTTAGAATTTTAGCAACTGAACATACTGCAGAATTTTTTGAAGAAAAAATAGGTCAAGTTGAAATTGTTCATAAAATCTCAGAACCTGAAAGAAAACCCAATATCTCTGATTTACTTTATGACCGAAAAATTGATTTCATAATTAACATTCCTAGTACTTCAACTTTAGAAAAATATGTCGGAATGCTAGATGATGAATATCAAATCAGACGAAAATCTTTAGAATTAGGTATTCCTGTGTTAACTACAATTGAACTTGCAGATTCTTTTGTAAAAACTCTAGAGTGGCTTAAAGATAATAAAACCACTGTAGAGTCTATTGAACCATATGATGCGTTTGACTAACCATTTTTAATATTTTATATTTTTATTTTTAAAAAATTATTATTTTTAAAACATCAAGGTTATACCTGTGCCATATCATAAAGTAGTGTGAGTAAAGATCCTGATAGAATTGAATTATTAGTTTCTGAAAAACGTGTAAAACTACATATTTTTGAGCCTAGTCGAAGACAAATTTGGACTGTAGTTGGAAAAGGTGAGGAACATTGGATTGATCCTGTTGGTGGCTTTTGTTCTTGTCCTGGATTTTATTTTGGCGATTTACATGGTAAAACTTCTTGTTATCATTTAGAATCTGCACAATTTGCTAAACACGAAAATAAAATTGAACAAATTATTTTTTCTGATGATGAATTTAGTAGTTTTTTATCTGGTCTAATTTCTGATCTATAATTATTTATTTTTAAAATGTATAATAACTAGAAATTGTGTGTAATACTATGGATGAGTACAAACAAAATTTAGAAATTGAAAAAATTGCAAATCTAATGGTGCACGATAATATTTCTGTTGATGAACAGGATATTGTAAAATTAGAAAAATACAAAAATCAAATAAAATCTGATTGTGATGTTGAAGATGAGGAAGCAATGAAAATTGTTTATGAAACATTACTTTATAGAAAATTAAAAAGTTCAGAATCCAGTGACGTCTTAAAACAGGGCACTGATTTTGGTGCTGGATTTAGTTGATCCTATTCCAATGGAATAGACTCAACATCTTCTTTTGAAACACCTTTCCATAATCCAACCATACCTTCAGGTTCTACCTCTTCAACCTTAGTTATTTGTTGAATCTTGATTTGATTTGGTGTTGGTCCTGGTGGCCATAATTGAACCATGTAATCTCCTACATTGCCAACTTTTGTTCCTACTCCCATGGTGATCTTTGCTTCAGAACATCCTTTTGCAATCAAAACATCAGTTACCTTTTGTTTGAGACCCATATTTCCATGCGGAAAAAGAAAAAAATCCTTTTGTGTATCGATTTCTGTCATGAAATTACTAAATTTTTAAACTAAATCAACCTTTCCTGATCTATTGTGCTCCAAAAAGGGTTAAATTAGAATAAAGAAAATTTTAACTATGAAAATATTTACTGTTGGCAGTAAATCCTTTGTAACTAGTTTCCAATTTGCAGGAATTCCTGGTATAATTACTGAAACTCCTAATGAGGCTTTAGTGGAAATAACAAAATTAACTGATGATTCTGATGTTGGATTAGTTTTAGTTAGTGATGATATCACATCATCAATTAATGATGAATTAACCGCCCTTAGAGCAGAAAAATCTACTCTTGTCTTTGCATTACCTGCTGCAGGAAGTGAAAAAACTGAAGTTGATTACAGATTAATGTTAAAGAAGATTCTCGGCGTCTAATCCTCCTATACAACTTAAACATATTATACTCAATTTCTTAATGTTATACCATGAAAACTGCTTCTGTAAAAGAACCATCTGTTATTTCTGTTGACGATACTCAAAAACCAACTTTGGCTTCGGGTGAAATTTTAGTTCAAATGCATGCATGTGGTATTTGCGGTTCTGATTTAGAAAAAGTATTTGGCAACTATGGTCAACCTTCAATGCGCCTTGGTCATGAACCTGCAGGAATAATTTTAGATGTTGCTTCTGATGTAATTGATTTTAAAAAAGATGATAGGGTATTTACCCATCATCATGTTTCTTGCTATGATTGTACTTTTTGTAATCACGGTAATGAAACAATGTGTAAAAAATATTCTGAAACTAATTTGTCTCCTTGTGGTTTATCTGAAGAATATGTCGTACCTGCATGGAATGTTTCTCATGGTGGAGTTTTAAAAATTTCTGACTCACTAAGTTTTGAAGAAGCTGCAATGATTGAACCATTGGCATGCTGTGTTAGATCTTGGAAAAAATGTTTTTATCAAGAAGGTGATTCTGCTGCAATATTTGGAGTTGGTCCTACTGGAATGATGCATGTGATGCTTGCCAATGCAAAAAAATTCTCAAAAATTTTCTGTTTTGATCTAAATGATTTTAGATTAGATTTTGCAAAAAAATTTCATATTACAGAATCCATTAATTCTATGGATGAAAATAGAAAACAAAAGATCCTTGATAATACTAATGGATTAGGTGTAGATGTTGCGATTGTTGCAACTAGTAGTCTAAAAGCTCTTGAAGACGCAATTGATATGGTTCGTAAGGGTGGAACTGTTATGATGTTTGGTGTGCCTTCAAAGGGTGCTATGATTAATTTAGATATGAGTAAAGTTTATTCTAAAGAAATTACTCTTGTAACAAGTTATGCCGCTTCTGATGCTGATACTAAGGATGCACTTGAATTAATTGAATCCTCTCAAATTGATGTTAAACAACTGATTACTCATACGTATTCTATTTCTGATTCTCAGAAAGCATTTGATCATGCGCGTACTGGTGATAAGGCCATGAAGATTATCATTACTAAATAAGAAAGGCTTAAGACGGGTTTTTTTTTATTTCAAAATTGTACAAATATGGATTGGGGATTAAAAAATAGATTATCTAGAATTATCAAACCTCATAATAATAGAGCACTAATGTTGGCAGTGGATCATGGTTATTTTCTTGGTCCAACTGAAAAATTAGAAAATCCTAAAAAAGTTATTGCACCAATTCTAAAATACTGTGATTCCTTGATGGTTACGAGAGGGGTTCAAAGAACGTCTGTATCTCCAACCTCTGACACTCCAATGGTGTTGAGAGTTTCTGGTGGTTCAAGTATTATTGGTGATGATTTATCCCAAGAAGATATCACAGTTTCTCTTGAAGAAGCAATTCGTCTAAATGCAAGTGCTGTCGCAATGTCTATTTTTGTTGGTTCAAAATATGAATATCAAACTATTGTAAATTTAGGAAAATTAGTTAACGAGGCAGAAAGATATGGCATGCCTGTTTTAGCTGTTACTGCAGTTGGTAAAGAACTAGGCAAGGATGCAAGATATCTTTCATTGGCATGTAGAGTTGCCGCAGAACAAGGTGCACATATTGTTAAAACATACTATTGTGATAATTTTGAAAAGGTTGTTCAATCATGTCCTGTTCCGATTATTGTTGCAGGCGGAAAAAAAATACCTGAACGCGATGCATTACAATTAACTTACAATGCAATCAAGGCTGGTGCAGTTGGCCTTGACATGGGTAGAAATATTTGGCAATCTGAACATCCTGTTGCAATGATTCAAGCCGCAAGATCAATTATTCATGGCAATTCTAATGTTGAGCAGGCTTACAGTCTTTACAAAAAACTAGCAGCACAAGATAACCAAAACAAATCAAAAAAACAAAACAACCCTAATCAAAAAAAACCCACTAACCCTAACCCGTCAAAATAATAATTTAAAATTACTTATCAATTTTTGATAAATGAATATGTGCAATTTTCCATGTTGACTCTTTTACTAATACAAAAGTTGCACGTCCGTTAATTACCATATGTTCCCCTGTGAATGCTTTATTGTCTACTAGCATTCCTTTTTGCATTAGTTCTAATGCCACAATTGCAAAATTATCAAACACGCTGATTTTTGGATTTTTTATTTCATAATTATAATCTGATATGCTGATGAATCTTAATTCTTCTAACTCAATTGTGGTTTGATAATCTTTAAGATCATATGGTGGCAAGTCGCTAAAACTTGAAAATTTAGGATCATCTAAATGAATTTCTCTTAGTTTGCTTAGATCTTTTGTAATTCCAGATTCAAACAACGTTTCAATTACTTTAATGATTTCTTCGTTATCTATCAAAATGATCACTTCAAATCTAAAAATTATCTGTTTAAGTCTTCGTTATTGGAAGGAAACATAAGTATTCTGATGAAATTGGATTAGATTAGAAAAATGGTATCTGAAGAACAAATTAAAGACATTAGAGATCGAGTTGACCGTCAACATCGGGAATTGTACAAGGCAATTAAAATTCTGACTAGAGATATGATGGACTTGAATTACTCAAAAGAAGATTTGGAAGAGATTAGAGCTGACATTCATCAAAGAATAGACCGATACATGAATGCTGAACTTGATGATAAAGAACTATTATTTCCTGTTGACAAGGAATACAATCAACATCAGGATGATTAATCATTGTTATTGAAATAATTTTTCCTTTACCCGTTTTAATTCAATTAGAATTTTGCTTGTCTATTTCTTTATGTAATTTTGATGCATTTGCCATCTTTTCTAGTCACGTCATGTTGTAGTCAAGAATTACAAGGTTAAGCAGTCAAAATTCACACGTTAATACATTTTAAATTATGGTGAAAAATTAAATTAATAATATGGAAACTATGACCGGTGCAAAAGCCTTGATGACAGCTATGGAAAAAGAAGGCGTTAAACAAGTATTTGGTTTACCTGGAGGTGCGAATCTTCCAATGTATGATGAATTTGCAAGATGTGATATTAGACATATTTTGGTAAGACATGAACAATCTGCAGCACACATGGCTGATGGATTTGGTCGTGTTAGTAGAAAACCTGGAGTTTGTTTTGCAACTTCTGGTCCTGGTGCCACAAATATTTTAACTGGACTTGCAACTGCACAAGCTGATTCAGCTCCTATGATTGCTGTAACTGGTCAAGTACCTGTTGCAATGATTGGAAAGGATGCATTCCAAGAAAGTGATATTATTGGTATGGCAAACCCTGTTGTCAAATATTCATTTCAACCAAGATTACCTGGAGAAGTTCCTGAAGCTGTAAGAAAAGGATTTTACATTGCAGAAACTGGACGTCCTGGACCTGTACTTCTTGACATCCCAAAAGATGTTCAACAAAATGAAGCGCCTATGGATTTTCCTGATGAATTTACAATACAAGGTTATCATCCTTGGAATGATCCTGATGTTGCTTCTGTTCAAAAAGCAGTTGACATGCTAGTTAATTCTGAGCGACCGATTATTTTAGCTGGTGGTGGAACTATCATATCTTCCGCATTTGCTGAATTACAATCTGTTGCTGAAACTTTAATGATTCCTGTAGTTACAACCTTCAAAGGAAAAGGCGCATTTCCAGAAAATCATCCTTTATCTTTGGGTCCGATTGGAATGCATGGTCATGCCGAAGCAAATAAAATGATGGCAGAAGCTGATTGTGTTTTAGCTATTGGAACTAGATTTTCTGATAGATCTGTTGGAACTTTTGAGGCATTTGAAAAAAGATTAAAAATTATTCACATGGATGTTGATCCTGCTGAAATTGGTAAAAATCAAACTACGAACATAGCTGTGGTTGGCGATGTTCGTGCATCACTTAGAGTTATGGTAAAATTACTTTTACAAAGATCACTTAAAAAATCTGAAGACTCTGTTTGGATTAAACACGTTAGAGAAACTAAAGAATACTGGAAAGAGAATTTGAAAATTCACCCAGGTGAAATGGGAGCTGCAAAAATCTTAAGAAAACTTAGAGAATTATTGCCAAAGGAATCTGTTGTTACTACTGAGGTGGGCCAACATCAAATGTGGGCTTCATTATTTTATGATGTAATTCAACCTGGAACTTTTTTTAGTTCAACTGGTCTTGGTACTATGGGTTGGGGATTCCCTGCATCTATTGGTGCAAAAGTTGCAAGACCTGATGTACCTGTTGTTGATATAGCTGGAGATGGAAGTTTTAGTATGACTGAGAACTCTCTTGCAACTGCTGTGTTGGAAGACATACCTGTAATCGTATTTGTTTTAAATAATTCTACATTGGGTATGGTTGCTCAGTGGCAAAGAACATTTTACGATAGAAGGATGATTGGAGTTGATCAAGGTGGATGTCCTGATTATGTTAAATTAGCTGAATCTTACGGAGCTCAAGGAATTAGAGCACAATCTATGGATGAACTTGACAAGGCAATAAAATCTGCATTAAGCAGTGACGTTGCAACTGTTATTGATATCCCAATTGATCCTGAAGAAGATGTATTGCCCTTTGTAGCACCTGGAACTTCCCTTTCGGATATGATTTTACCTTCTTAGTGATTGATGATGTGGGCAATTCTTTCTATTTTAGTTGAAAACAAACCGGGAATTTTGTTTAAAGTAACTCATCTTTTTAGATCTAGAAATTTCAATATCGATAGCATTTCTGTTGGAGTTACTGATGATGAAAATTATTCCAGAATGACCATTACTACATACGGTGATGATAAACAAATTATACAAATTGTAAAACAACTTGATAAAATGATAGATACTGTTGAGGTTAAGCAATTAGATGAACATAAAACACTATTTCGTGAACTCTGTATTTTTAACATAAAACTAAGTAGTGCTAGTGATAGTATGGAAGTTAATAAATTGGTTAATGCGTATGGTGGAAAAGTTCATGATGTGAAAAAGGACTCACTCATGGTTGAATTAACTGCAACTCCTGCTCAAATCAAGGCATTTGAAGAATTAGTAAAACCCTTTGGAATTATCGATGTCGCAAGAACTGGTGTTGCTGCTTTACAAAGGAGCGGAGCTTGAAAGTTAGAATATTTGATACAACATTAAGAGACGGTGAACAAACTATTGGTGTATCTTTATCGCCTGATCAAAAATTATCTATTGCTAAAAAACTTGATGAACTTGGAGTGGATGCTATAGAAGCTGGTTTTCCAGTAATTTCTGATGGTGAGGCAAAAGCAGTTAAGATGATTACTGGTGAGGGATTATCTTGTGAGATTGTAGGATTAACTAGAACCATCAAAGGTGACATTGATGCTGCAGTTGATGCTGGATTAAATTCTATTCATACATTCATTGCGACTTCTGATATTCACTTACAGTATAAACTTCAAATGACTAGAGATCAAGCACTTGAAAAAGCAATTGAGGCAGTTGAATATGGAAAATCTCGTGGATTGCAAGTTGAATTCTCAGCTGAAGATGCTACTAGAACTGATAGGGAATTCTTGAAAAAAGTATTTGGTGAGGTTGCAAAAGCTGGAGCTGATAGAGTAGATATTCCTGACACTGTTGGGTATTCTACCCCTGAATATATTGCAGAAATTACTAGGGATACAATTATTGCGACAAAACTTCCTGTGAGTGTTCATTGTCATAATGATTTTGGATTGGCTGTTGCAAATGCATTATCTGGAATTCATGTTGGTGCAGCATGTGCCCATGTTACGATTAACGGCATAGGCGAACGTGCTGGAAACGCTTCGTTGGAAGAACTTTCTATGGCGTTACAATGTTTGCCTCAGGATCAAAAATATGAAACTAATATTAAATCTGAATTAATCTATGCTACTTCAAGATATATTTCAAAAATTGTAGGAATTAAAGTTCAACCAAACAAGGCTATTGTCGGTGACAATGCGTTTGGTCATGAATCTGGCATTCATACTCATGGGGTTTTAAACAATCCTCTTACTTACGAACCTATTAGCCCTGAATTAGTTGGTAGAACAAGACAACTTCGCATTGGTAAACATGCTGGAATTCATGGAATGAATGCAATGCTTGGGGAATTTGGAGTTAAAACCAATGAGGATCAATCAAAACAAATTCTTGAAAAAATTAAAGTTTTAGGTGATCAAGGGAAACAAATTACCGATGTTGAATTACTTTCTATTGCAAGTGATGTCATGGGTGAAGAGGGAATTAAAAAAATTGTACAGTTATCTGGATTTTCAGTATCCACTGGAATTGGAATAATGCCTTATGCATTTGTAAAATTAAATATTGATGGCGAAGATTTTATCGGAACTGATTATGGTGTTGGTCCTGTGGATGCTGCATTAAATGCAATTCAAAAAATCACAGGCAAGGTTTCAGAATTAAAAATAACTGATTATGGATTGGCATCTATTTCTGGTGGTGCCAATGCATTGTGTGAAGTTACAATTACTGTTGAAGACACTCATGGAAATAGTGTTTCTTCAAAATCCATTGGTGAGGATATTGTTACTACCAGTGTACAATCCGTTATTGATGGTATCAATAGAATTATGCTTAAACAAATGCTTAAAGAAAAACAAATAAACTAAATTTTATTGTTGATATGATATGACGTATAAAATCTCATTAATTACCGGTGACGGAATTGGTCCTGAATTATCTGAATCTGCTGTTTCTATATTAAATGCAATTAATGATAAATTTGATTTAAAATTTGAAATTACAAAATTATCTGCAGGTGATAAGGCATTAGAAGAAACTGGCAATGCCCTCCCTCAAAACGTCGTTGACACTATCAAAAATTCTGATGTTTGTTTGAAGGCACCTGTTGGCGAAAGTGCTGCTGATGTTATTGTAGTTTTGAGACGAATTCTTGACCTTTATGCTAACATAAGACCTGCAAAATCATACCCACACATGCCTGCATTACGTGATGATATTGACATGGTAATTGTTCGTGAAAACACCGAAGATCTTTACATTGGTAAGGAATTCAGTCTTGGCAATTCTGCAGTAGCTTTGAGAGTTATTTCTGAGGATGCGTCTAAAAGAATTGCAAAATATGCTTTTGAAACTGCAAAACAACGCAATTCTATGAAAAAAGTAACATGTGTTCATAAATCCAATGTGTTGCGAATAACTGATGGATTATTTGTTAAAGCATGTACTGAAGTTTCAAAAGATTATCCTGATATTATTTTTGAACAAATGTATGTAGATGCATGTGCAATGAATTTAATTCGTCAACCTGAACAATTTGATGTAATAGTCACAACAAATCTTTTTGGTGACATTTTATCTGATGAATCTTCTCAAGTTGTTGGAGGATTGGGAATGGCACCTGCTGCAAACATTGGTGATAATTTTGCATTGTTTGAACCTGTTCATGGTGCTGCATTTGATATTGCTGGAAAAAATATTGCAAATCCTTCATCCTTTTTACTTTCAATTAAAATGATGCTTGACTGGCTTGGTGCAAAGCATAATGATCCAAAATGTTTTGAAGTAGCTGTAAAATTGGAATCTACTATATTTCATCTAGTGAAATCTGGAATTAAAACTAAAGATATTGGGGGTGATAGTACTACTTCTGAATTCACAAAACAAATTATTGATAATCTCTAACATTGCCAATTTTTATTAGTTGCATATTTTACTAATTTTACATGGTAGTTTGCTGTATTTGTAAAGTTGCCCCTGGTACATTAAAAATCAAGGACGGTAATCCTGCATACAAAGGTAAACCTCTTTGCAAGGAATGTGACGGTTACAGAAAACTTTTGAAAGAAACAAAATAGAAAGTAAATTAAAATCGCTTTTTAAAATTAGAATAATTTCTTTAAATCAGGCACAAAAATCAACTAATTTCCTAAATATTGCCTATGCTTGAAGATGAATATTGCAATCTTTGCTAGATCAAGTAAACATCTTAATCAAAATGAACGTGGGAGATGCCTATCGATTAGAGCATATCAAACTAA
Source organism: Candidatus Nitrosopumilus sp. (assembly GCA_028335865.1). Lineage (GTDB taxonomy): Archaea > Thermoproteota > Nitrososphaeria > Nitrososphaerales > Nitrosopumilaceae > Nitrosopumilus. The sequence continues at coordinate 4,357 of JAOKTA010000012.1, read as the reverse complement.
TGTTAAAACAAAAAAGAACCGTATATGGTTCTGATAGGGTGTATCTTGATCATTTGATTGATGAATATGTTGAACAAATTAAAATTCAAAAACAATTATCAAAGATCCGTGATGATGTTCCATTTGAAGAAACTCCTGAAACCATAACTTCTGAAGAAGATGTTGAAGGTGATAGCGATGAATATGAAAAAAAGGAACTTGTTGAACTAGAACACATCTATTGTTGGAAATGTGGAAAGTCTATTCCTGTAAACTCAAAATTTTGTTTTGATTGTGGCAGTAATATAAAAAACCCTAAAGTAAAAGAAGAACCTCTTGAAGAACCTCTTGAAGAACCTCTTGAAGAACCTCTTGAAGAAACTCTTCAGGAAACAACTACAGAAACAACTAAGGAAAAAATCAAATACTGGAAACAAAAAAAATATTTTGCTAGTAGTTGGAGTTTTAGTAATTTTAGCTGTAGTTGGTGGTGCGGTTGTTATGGAAGGGACCTTTGATAAAATAATATCCTCAATTGGTGATAACGAATCATTACCAACACAAAATACCCTTACTGTGGAATCTGATTCTACTTCCAAATGTGGACCTGGAACTGTGTTTGACGATACAACAAACAGCTGTGTTTTAGAAGGCACTTGATTTTAACAAAGACTAGGATAATTTTATTTAAAACAACAACACAAAAAATCTAAGGATAAAAATTGACATTAAAAAAATATATTTTTAAAAATTTGTGGCTTCAAGTTGTAATATCTCTAATTATAGGAGTGTCAGTTGGATTGGTTTTAGGAGATGATGTAGGAGTAGGAGTAGAAGATGAAAGTCTTGATTTTGTCACATCTTATCTTAAAATACCTGCAAGCATATTTCTAAGTCTAATTTACATGATCATAGTACCATTAATTTTTTCCTCAATTGTTGTAGCAATTAATTCGTTAGGAACTACAGAGAAACTAAAAACTCTAGGATTAGGTGTTGCTTCTTATTTTGTAATCACTACAACAATTGCAATACTTGTAGCAGTATTTCTTGCATCACTGATAGCTCCTGGAAATATTCTAGATATTTCCGCACTCCAAGAATCATATGATCTTTCAGATAAGGATATTGAAATTAATGAGGGTTTTTCTTTAGAGGACATTCCAAATACAATATCAAACATAATTCCAAGAAACCCCATAACATCATACCTTGAAGGGCAGATGCTAAGTATTCTGATATTTGCTTTAATCATAGGATTGTCAATGACGGCAATTCCAAAAGAATCAGCTAAACCACTTTTAGAGATACTTGAATCAATTCAAAAAATAACATTGCAGATTCTATTGTTTTCCATGAAGATTGTACCGTTTGCAGTTTTTGGTTTGATTGTTGGCATGGTTTCCAAAATAGGTTTAGAGTCAATGGCAGGTTTGGGAATATACATGGTAACGGTGGTACTTGGTCTCGGAATTATGTTATCAGTGTATGTTTTAATCTTAAAGTTTGTAGCAAAGAGACCAATACGTTCAACATTCTCAAAATTTCGTAATCCACAAACTGTATCTTTTTCAACAGCCAGTTCAATGGCAACAATGCCTGTCACATTAAAAACGGCAGAAGAAGATCTAAAAATAGATACAAGAGTCTCAAAATTTGTAATTCCATTTGGAACTACTGTGAATATGGATGGAACTGCGTTGTATCAAGTAATTGCTGTCTTCTTTTTAGCACAACTCTTTTCAATTGAATTGAGCCTCATTGCCATACTTGTAATCATCATAACTTCTCTTTTGGCATCTATTGGAACCCCTGCAGTTCCAGGAGCAGGTACAATTGTCTTATCCACAATACTCATCACGGTAGGCATTCCTCCAGTTGGAATCTTATTGTTACTTTCCGTAGATAGAATTTTGGACATGATTAGAACCATGGTCAATGTTACAGGTGATCTTACAGCTTGTTGTGTTTTTCATAAAATAACTCAAAGTAAAAGTACTGAAAAAAAATAAAACTTATTTAATTTGTTTATTTAATTCAGTGATGAATTTCTTAATTTTTGATTTTGGAACTACTGCACCACATGCTTTATCATGTCCACCACCAGAACCGCCAAGACTAGTAGCTAAAAGATTGACAATTCTACCCAAGTGAACTTTACAATTATCAGAGCCTCTTACAGAAACAGCATAAATCCCATGATCAATTCTTTCTTTGTATGCAACTCCAACATTCTTTCCAGACAAACCCATTACAAAATTAACAGCGCCACTTGCACCAGAATCTAAAATTTCCATATGTCCAAGATTACTCATTGTTTTCATTCCTTTTTTGACTTTAGCAATAATTTGAGATAATTTTTCTACTTGAATCTGTGCAAATTCAAAGGTATTTGGAATATCATGAGGGAATTTGGAATCAGCTAATTCCTCAACCAAATATTGTAAGTAATCAGGTTCTCTTTGATGTCCAACAATGTTGTAAGTCATTACAGTTGCACTAATCAAAGCAAATTGCCTATCATAAATTTGAAGTAGTTTTGAACCTAGAGGTCTATCTTGCATATAATCAGTAATGGCAGCGCATGCTGCAACAAATGAAGCATGATCTTGTAATTTTGATTTGTATGCGGTATAGACTTGAACAGTAGTACATTCGTTAATGTCATGAATGACTTTAACTTTGAGTTTTTTTAGAGCAGTTACAACAGTTGGATCAATGTCATGATGATCAATGTAAGTTACAGAAATTTTATTTTTTCTAAGTCGACTCATAATATCAATAAACTCATCTTGTGTTTTTTTACTCAAACCTAAATCACAAATGAATAAAGATTTTAATTTTTCATCAGACACAACTTGGTTTAATGCTTCCATTTGACCAGGATAATCTACCAAAATAGAATCGCCACCAAAAGCTTGTCGAATTAATGCAGCTGAACTAATTCCATCACAATCTTCTTTATGAGAAATACAAATAACTTTAGTTCGTTGTGATGTTGCTACTTTCTTAGTTGCTGGTTTTTTTGTTGCTACTTTCTTAGTTGCTGGTTTTTTTGTTGCTACTTTCTTAGTTGATGGTTTTTTTGTTGCTACTTTTTTAATAATTTTATTTTTAGATACTACCAATATATCATCAAATACCAGATACCCTCATTTAAATGAAGAAAATAAAAATATAATTCTCAAAAAGATTTTTTGATATTGGGAGAAATTAAGGAATCAGAATTTAGATAAATATGATAAAATGACTCACCGTCAAGTTGAGTTTGATAATCAATTTCTTGAATTTTTTCTAATTCTTCAGGAGAAGCATTTAAGACCAATTCATCTAATTGTTGTAAATTTTTACGCTCTTCAGCATTCATTAATTTTTAATTAAAAATTGAAATTTATGAACAAAAGTTGCCATATTAGACTAATTGGTAAATTTAGTAGACATAATTTTGGAAAAAACATAATAGAAGAATTTTGTTAGGCTCATCATGGAAACCAAGAATATAGGACTTAGAGGAATCGAGGTAGCAGATACCAAAATATCCAATATTGATGGTGGAAAAGGAAAATTAATTTATCGAGGATTTGATATCCTAGATCTTACAAAAAATTCAACTTTTGAAGAAACAGCATATTTACTAATTTATGATAATCTACCAACTAAGAATCAATTAAATGAATTTAATACAAAATTAATCGAAGCCAGAGAAATACCAAAACAAATGCAAAAAAATATGGAAAATTGGAGAAAGGATGCAGATCCTATGGATATGCTTCAAGCATTTGTGTCAGCACTTGCAGGATATTATGATGAAGAATTTTCCAGTAAAGAAGCAAGTTACGATAAAGCAATAAATCTAATTGCAAAAGTTCCGACTATAATTGCAAGTTGGCAAAGAATTAGAAATGGATTAGAAGTGATTAATCCAGATTCATCTTTGAGTCACGCTGCAAATTTTCTATATATGATGTCAGGAGAAAAACCAGATGTTGAAGTTGAAAAAATATTTGATGTCTGTTTAATATTACATGCAGATCATACATTCAACGCATCAACATTTACAGCAAGACAAGTGGCCTCAACAAGAGCACATATGTATTCAGCATCAAGTGCAGCAATCGGTGCACTCAGTGGAGAATTACACGGAGGTGCAAATACAGAAGTAATGAAAATGCTGTTAGAAATTTCTAAAATTGATAATGTCGATTCATGGATAAAAGAGAAATTAATGCAAGGAGAAAAAATTATGGGGATGGGTCATGCAGTATACAAAACATATGATCCCAGAGCCCAAGTTTTAAAAGAATTATCAAGGAAATTAGCTGCTAAAAATAAAGAGCCATGGTTTGAGAGGACTGAAAAAATTGAAACTGCAACAATA
>JAOKTA010000011.1 GCA_028335865.1 Candidatus Nitrosopumilus sp. | reverse complement strand
TGAAGAATTATCAAAATTACTTGATTTGGAAAAAGAAAAAGTATTTGAATTTGAAGAAAAATTAAAACATGTATTAGCAGATTTTCAAAATCTTAGTAAAAAAACAAAATCTGATATTGAACATGGTGTTAATTCTAAAATTAATGAATTTATGTTAGATTTTATCAAAATTTATGATGATTTTATTCGAGCTAAAGATGTACTATCTGAAAATAAAATTAATGCAGATGGTTTAAACTCTATTTTAAAAAATATGGAATCATTGATGCAAAAATATGATGTTACAGCTATTGAGGCACTAGGTGAAATTTTTAATCCAAATTTCCATGAGGCTATTTCTATAGTTTCTGATCCTGCTTTAGATGATAATACTATCATTAAAGAGATCAGGAAGGGATATATTTCTCATCAGAGTATAATAAGACCTACGTTGGTAGAAATTTCAAAGAAGGATGATGATAAAAAATGACTAAAATTATTGGTATTGACTTAGGAACAAGTAACTCTGCGGCTGCAGTTGTAATGGGTGGAAAACCAACTATTATTCCAGCTGCTGAAGGTGCAACTGTGGGTGGTAAAGCTTTTCCATCAGTTGTTGCATTTAGTAAGGATGGTGAACTTTTAGTTGGTGAACCTGCACGAAGACAATCTGTAACTAATCCTGATAATACTATTTTTGCGGCTAAAAGAAAAATGGGTTCAGATGAAACTTTTAAAATTTTAGATAAACAATACAAACCTCAGCAAATTTCTGCATTCATTCTTCAAAAAATTAAAAAAGATGCAGAAGCATTTGTTGGAGAAAAAATTGATAAAGTAGTAATTACAGTTCCTGCATATTTTGATGATAATCAACGTCAAGCTACTAAAGATGCTGGTACAATTGCTGGTCTTGATGTTGTTAGAATTATTAATGAACCAACTGCAGCAGCATTAGCATTTGGATTAGATAAAGCTAAACAAGATATGAAAATACTTGTTTTTGATTTTGGTGGCGGTACATTAGATGTCACTATAATGGAAATGGGTGGCGGTGTCTTTGAAGTACTTAGTACATCTGGAGATACTAAATTAGGTGGTACAGATATGGATAAAGTTCTAATTGATTACCTTGTAGATGAATTTAAGAAAAAAGAAGGTGTTGATCTAAGTTCTGATTCAACTGCAATGACAAGAATTAGAGAAGCTTGTGAAAAAGCAAAAATTGAATTATCTACAGTAATGGAAACTGATATCAATTTACCATTTATTGCACATGATACTTCTGCAGGTGCTAAAAATCTTGAGTTAAGAATTACAAGAGCTAAACTAGATGAATTAATTGGACCAATTGTTGATAGATGTAAGCCTTCAATACTCAAAGCATTAGAAGATGCAAAATTATCTAATTCTGATATTAATAAAATTGTCATGGTAGGTGGACCCACAAGAATTCCATTAGTCAAAAAATTTGTTAGTGAAGTTGTTGGACAAGAAACTGAATCTGGTGTTGATCCAATGGAGGCAGTAGCAATGGGAGCTGCAATTCAGGCAGGAATTATTGCAGGTGATGTAACAAGTGATATTGTTTTACTTGATGTAACCCCTCTAACATTAGGAATTGAAACATTAGGTGGTGTAAGAGAACCACTAATTGAAAGAAATACTACTATTCCAACTTCCAAAGCTAAAGTTTTCACAACAGCTGCTGATCATCAAACAGCTGTAACTATTCATGTTGTTCAAGGAGAAAGACCGATGGCAACTGATAATGTTTCTTTAGGAAGCTTTAATCTTACTGATTTACCACCAGCACCAAGAGGCGTTCCTCAAATTGAAGTTAAATTTGATATTGATGCAAATGGAATTATCAATGTTACAGCAAAAGATCTTGGTACACAAAAAGAAGCAAAAATTACTATTGAATCTAATTCAAAATTATCACCAGAAGAAATTGAAAAATTAAAAGAAGATGCTGAAAAGTTTTCTGATGAAGATAAATTAAAGAAAGAAAAAATTGAACTCAAAAACGAGGCAGAGAGTTATATCTATACTACTGAAAAATTAGTAAATGATGATTTAAAAGATAAAATTTCACAAGAACAAGGAATTAGAATTACTGATGCAGTAAAAGAAGTGAAAGAAGTTTTAGATAAAGAAGCATCTGAATTGAAACCTAAACTTGAAGCACTTCAATCTTTAGTTAATGAAGTGACCACTGAACTTTACAAGAATGCTACTCCGCCTCCAGGTGCTGATGGACAACAAGGTGCTGATGGACAACAAGGTGCTGATGGACAACAAGGTGCTGATGGAGCAACTGCTGATGGAGCAACTGCTGATGGAGCAACTGCTGATGGAGCAACTGCTGATGGAGCAACTGCTGATGGAGCAACTGCTGATGGAGCAACTGCTGATGGACAACTGCTGATGGAGCAACTGCTGATGGAGCAACTGCTGATGGAGCAACTGCTGATGGAGCAACTGCTGATGGAGCAACTGCTGATGGAGCAACTGCTGAATCAGATTCAACTGATGAACCAAAAACTAACTAATTTTTTAAATTCAATCATTTATAGTGTAATTATAATGAAGGAATAACTCATGAGTGCAAAACGTGATTATTATGAAGTTTTAGGAGTTTCTAAAACCTCTTCTCCAGATGAAATAAAAAATCAATATCGAAAATTAGCATTAAAGTTCCATCCTGATCGTAATCAATCTGCAGATGCTGGAGAGCATTTTACAGAAATCTCTGAGGCATATGCTATTCTTTCAGATTCTGAAAAAAAGCAAACATATGATCAACATGGACATGCTGGAGTTGATGGTCGATATAGTAGTGATGATATTTCTCAAGGTCGCGGAGGCGGTGGAGGATTTAATGATATCTTTGAATCAATTTTTGGTCGCGGAGGCGGTGGAGGATTCAATCAACAACAACGTGGATCCAATATTCTTTACCAAACTACAGTAACATTAGAAGATGTACTACATGGAAAAAAAATGGAAATTAATTTACAAAAACAAATTAAATGTGATAATTGTAGTGGATCTGGTTGCAAACCTGGTACAAATAAAAAAACATGTGCAACATGTAACGGCCAGGGAGAAGTAAGACAAACTCGTGATATGGGCTTTGCTTCATTTGTTACTGCTGCACCATGCCCTACCTGTAGAGGTGAAGGTTCTATGATAGAAAAGCCATGCAGTAATTGTAAAGGCCAAGGACGAGTTAAGGGAACTAAAAAAGTTGATTTTCAAATTCCACCTGGAATTGATTCTGGTGATTACATTGTATCTAATGAGGGAAATGAAATTCCAAATGGAGTAAATGGAGACTTAGTTATTAGAGTTCAAGTACAACCACATAGATATTTTCATAGAGATGGAAAAGATATTTTCTATGATCAAGATATTTCTATGATTGACGCTGCATTAGGTTGTGAAATTAGTGTCCCCACTTTAGAAGGAAATGAAAAAGTTAAGGTTAATTCTGGTAGCCAACCAAATCATATCATTAAATTAAAAGGAAAAGGAGTTTCTCATATTAATTCAAGAGGAACAGGGGATCAGTTTATTCGAATGGTTGTAACTATTCCTAAAAAACTCAGTAAACATCAAAAAAATCTTTTAAATGAATTTCAAAAAACTACTGATTAATTGATAAAAATGAAAATTGCATTAGATGTTGATGGAGTACTTGCTGATGTAATAGTATCCTGGTTAAATTATAGTAATTCAATTCGTCCACATATTTCTAAAAATCAAGTAACTGATTGGGAATTTTGGAAAAAATTTGATATAAATCCATTTGACTTTTATTCTGAACTAAGTTACTGCTGGAAGAATTGGGAATCCTTGCCTCCTACGGAAGAAAATTTATCATCTACAACAAAAAATCTTTCAACCCTTGGACAGGTAGATATTGTAACTGCTAGAGAACGTTCTACTGATTCCTTTGTAAAAAATTGGTTAGATTTTCATGATATTTCATATGATAATTATGTATCCGTAATTGATGGACCAATGAAAGCTGATTTAGATTATGATGTTTTTATTGATGATTCACCTTTGAATGCAGTAAAATTTCTTGAAAATAATAAAAAAGTTATTTTATACTCACAACCTTGGAATATGCATATTTCAAATCATAATTTAGATCGAATTACAAGTCTTTCAGAAGCAATTGAAAAAATTAAATCATATTAATCTCTTGTAAACTTTCTAATGTTTATTTGATGACCGTTTCTAACGTGAGTTACATGACTTGTTTTCATTAGTTCTGCAATTTTATCTTCATTGTAAAATTTTATGTTATAGCGTCCAATTATTTTGTCACAAGTTATACAATAAATTTCCTTAAATTCCATTTTATCACTTAATTAATCCTGTTCTAATTTCTTTTTAATATTTTTTAAGAGAAGTTTATTTATTATCTCGCCTGAGGCTTTACCTCTTAGTTCTTTCATTACCATTCCCATTAATGGTCCCATTGCTCTTTCTTTTTGATTTTTAATAATTTCTTGATTTTTGTTTACTATGTCTTTGATAATTTTATCTACATCTTCTTCGCTAATGGATTCAATTGAAGTATTTTTCATAGCTTCTTCTATGCTTTTTGATTTTTTAGACATTATGTTTTCAAATATTATTTCAATTGATTCTTTTGCAATTTGATCTTTTTCTAATAATTCAAATAATTTGAAAATATATTCGTTTTTTAATAAATTTGAATCTAATCCTTTTCTTTCTAAATTTGTAATTGTTGAGCAAAGAATTGATGCAACAAATGTTGGATTTGTTTTAATTTTTTCAATTATGTTTTCAAATAATTCAATATATTTAGAATCAAAAATTTGTTCTGCAAGTTGTTGATTCATTTCATACTTTGTTTCTATTTCTTTAATTGAATCGTCCCACAATTTTGGAATATTTTTTTCTGCATCTACCAATTCATCCTTACTGATGATTATTGGAGGAATGTCTGTTTCTGGATACATTCGTGCAGCTCCTGGTCTTGGTCTAAGAAATTTTGTTTCACCTGACTGAGTAGCTAATCTTGTATCTATTGGTATGCCCTGATTTTTGATATGTTCTATTCTTAAAACAATTTGATCAATTACTGTATGAATTTTTTCCTCAGGAGATGCTAAAATTAAAAATGCATCATTTTCATTAATTTGTAAAAAATTCTTCAATTCTTCTAAATCTGATTCTTCTATACCATAGTTTGGTAACTCATCTGAATGAAAAACTCCGCCAATTCCAAAAAATCTGACTAATTCAGCTACTTCTTTTCCTAATCTGATGCCTTCGTAAGGTGAATATCCAAACATTCCGGCCATATTTTTAAAAGATACAGCCATTATTTTCTGATTTTTCTTTATTGCATTTTGAATAATCTTTGATTCACATTTTGTAAATAATTCTGTAATGTCTTTTTTATCTTGATTACTATGTTTCCAATTACTTTCTTGTATTTTTTTTGAAATTTTCAATATTCCATGTTGTCTTTTTGCTTCATATTCTACAACCTTTTCTAATTGATCTAATTGCTGTACGCCCTTAACTTCAATTACAACTCCTTTTCCATCTCTAATTGATACATTAACGTCTTGTCGAATTGATCCTAATCCTCTTTTTACTTTTTTTGTACTTCTCAAAATTCTTCCTAGTGATAAAGCAATTTTTTTAATTTCTGTTGAATCTACTTCAAAAGGATCTGTTGCAATTTCAACTAGTGGTACACCTAAACGTTCTAATCCAAATTTTCTAACATTTCCTTCTTCACCTAAAATTTTTGCAGCATCTTCTTCCAAACAAATTGATTGAATTCCAATTTTTGTTTCTCCTGCATTATAAAACCCGCCTTGTGAAATTAACATTGTACGCTGAAACCCAGTTGTATTGGAACCGTCAATTACTGTTTTTCTCATAGGATAAATTTCACTAAAAATATTTGATTTCAATGCTGCAGCAATAGTTAAAGCAATTTTTCTTGCATCCTCATCTAACTCGTGTGGTGGTTCTTCATCTTGTTCAACTAGACAGCTACTTTCATGATTTGCATAATACATGATTGTTTTTGATTTTGTACTTTCAAATAATGCTGCAGGATCAAATTCACCTAATTCACTTTTAGAAGCTCGTAATTTTCTCTGAAATTTAATAGCGTAATCCTCTGATTCAATAGGGGTACAATCACAGAATAATTTTTTATTAGTTGCAAGTTGTTGATGAATTTCTAGTCCTACTTTTACGCCTACATCTTTTATTGAAATTTTTTCCATATTATTGTCCATTATGTTGTAAATTCTGATGCAATTTCATTAAGCATATTTTCTTTAATTTCATTATATTTTTCAGTATTTCCTGTTACCCACATTGCTTTAACCAATGCAATTTCTGGAATCATGTTTTCAAGAGGTATTATTCCTAAATTTAATAGATCTCTGCCACTTTCGTAAACTGTCATTCTTACTCTACCGTCTATACATTGAGAAGTCATTCCCATAAAAATTCCTTTTTCATTTGCTATTTTTATTACTGGATACATATTTTTTCCAATATGTCCTAACCCTGTACCTTCAAAAATTATTGCTTTATATTCTGAATCTATTATATTTTTTAACAAATCTGGATTATATCCTGGATAATATTTTACTAGAGCAACTTTTTCATTTATTTTTATTTTAGGTTTAAATTGATTTACTGTAAAAAAACCTGTTTTCATATTTTTATGAATTTCATTATTTACAATTAAAAATGCTGGATCATTACCTATTGTTTGAAATGCACCTCTTTTGCTAGTATGATTTTTTCTTACACGTGTACCAATATGACATGCAATTGTTTCATCATTTTCATCTTGATGCATTGCTATGTAGACTCCATTTGTTTTAGATTTAGTGAGAAATTTTATTGCTCCAATTAGATTTAATGCTGCATCAGATGATGCACGATCTGATGATCTCTGTGATCCAACTAATACTATAGGTATTGTAAAACCTGCTAGTGAAAAAGATAGATATGATGATGTATAGTGCATGGTATCTGTTCCATGGGCAATAATTATTCCTGAATAGTTTGATTCACTATGTTCTTTTATTGTTTCAGCAATTTTTAACCAATGTTCAGGCATAATATTTTCAGAATATTCTGAAAATAGTACTTTTGTGTCAATGTTTGCTATTTTAGCAAGTTCTGGAACTGATGAATTTAATTCTTCAGCTGATAATACTGGTGTAACTGCACCTGTTCTATAATCAATTTTACTTGCAATTGTGCCTCCAGTTGACAATAATAGAATATTTGGCAAATTTTCATTTTTTTCAATTTCTTTATTTTGTTGAATATTTTTTTCTACATGTGGGTTTTTTTCTATTTTTTCTATTTTTTCTATTTCTAAACCAATGTTGTATCCGCTTTTTAATTTTAAAACAATATGTTTGTCGTCACTATGTTCGTATCTTGGCATCACTATTCCTGAATATGTAATATCTGCCAAAATTTTTACAGAATCTCCAACTAGAATTTTATTTGTTTTAAGAAATAGTAATGAATTTCCATTATACCCTGTATATTCTGACATTTATGAGAATTAGATTTGTTATTTAATTAAAACTACCTGTTCAATTGACAGTTTTGTGTTATTTTGCATTAAAAAAATGGTTTAAGCAATAGAATAAACCTCGCTTGTATACGCTACCTACTCTGTCATATTTCAAATGTGATCCAAGATCAGCATTACTCCAATTTGCTTTTTGTGGTCCTATTAACAACCAATTCAATAATCGTATGTCTAATGATATTATCATATATTGTTCTAATTTTTTCAAAGCATTTTCATTTATTTGATTAATTCCTTTTCCATCACAGCTTATTCCAACCATTAATTCTTCATTATTGATATCATAAGTTTTTAGAATGATCACTGTGCTTGAAATCCAGTTTATTTTTTGTCGAGTTTTTTCAAAATTTTCATAAGCCTTTTCCATTAAATCGTATATTTGAGATGCTTTTGGTTTTGATTCAAATTCATAATTAAATTTTTTATGCGATAAAATATTTTTAATATATTTTTCCTTATCTTTTTTATCTATCGGAGTATAATTTTTACTACTTGTTTCTTTATCAATGTTAAACCAAGAATCATTATTCAAAATTATGCCTTTGTATTTTTCTTGGGATATATTTTTACATGTCCATTCAAATGCATCTTCTAATTCTGGCTCTCCTCTATATTGATTTAAAGTAGTATTTTTTCCACATAGTGTATAGCGACCTGCAAAAGGAATGTAATATTTTGGTTCCAGTAATTCTAAATATTCTTTGATTGTTTCAAGCTTTTTTTGTTGTTTTAAAATCGCTGCTGATTTTTTTTCTTCTTTTGGAAGATTATAGCAATGTGGCCATGATGACGCTGCAACATATCCTACTAACAACAAATCAATATTACCATACATGGATTTAATTAATGAAGCAGTACTTTTTGCAATATCATAAGGACAATCATTTGTATTTACAATTACTTGATTTTGATTGTCAAAAACTGCAATTGTATCTATTTGTGTTGTTTGATATTTAAATTCAGATAAGCCACAACCCATTATGCTTCCACAAATATTTGGATCACAATTATCTGCAGCTAAAATATTTAGATACATATTTTTTTTTATTTTGATTCTAATTCCATGTTCTAACTCAATTGTTTTAAATCCCAACCTTTCGATTTTATTTTTAAGAAATTTTTCTGGGAAATTATGAATTAGTATTGGGATATTTTTATTTAATTTTGATAATGTTTTTGTAGATACATGATCAGAATGAATGTGACTTACATAAATAAAATCTACATCTGAAAACTTTTCTGGTTTGAAATCATATGGTGGATAAATTGCCCATGATCCGATATATTCTTCTCCTTCTAACCATGGATCACATAGAATTTTGACTTTGGAGCCCTCACTATCATCTTCAATTAGAATTGATGCTGAATTCAATTGTGTAACTTTCATTTTATTTATATGATAATTTTTTAATGTATTAAAAAATGTCTCTTTAATTATTAATTAAAAATAATTTATCTGTAATAGGAAGCGACTAGTTTCTCACCCAACTTAAGATCTTTTTGTTCTCTAACTTTCTTTACTGCCTCCTCAAAATGCTTCATTGTTACTTTGGCATCAATAGTGGTTTTCTCAATATCTTTTACATCTGGATGTGAGTCTAAGTATTCATGAATTACTAATGATACTGCAGTATTTGCAATTGATGCTGTATCTGCGCCGCTAAGTCCGTCAGTTAACTCTGAAAGTTTTTCAAAGTCAATATGTTTTGGATCACTTTCTTCAGTAACTGTTGGTATTTTTTCTGCATTTAATTTTAAAATACTCTTTCTACTTTCTTTGTCTGGAAGTGGAATTTGTATAATTTTATCAAATCTTCCTGGTCTTAACAATGCAGGATCAATCATATCTGCTCTATTTGTTGCAGCTAAAACTATTACTCCGTGCATATTTTCCATACCATCTAATTCTGTAAGTAATTGACTGACAACTCTTTCAGTAACTGCATTTTCTCCACCTGCTCCTCTAATTGGTGCAATTGAATCAATTTCATCAAAGAATACTACGCAAGGGGATGATTGTCTTGCTCTTTTGAAAATTTCTCTAATACCTCTTTCTGATTCACCTACCCATTTTGATAATAATTCAGGACCTCTTACTGAAATAAAATTTGCTTCACTTTGTGTAGCAACTGCTTTTGCAAGTAAAGTTTTTCCAGTTCCACTTGGACCGTGAAGTAATATTCCTCTTGGCATACTATGTCCTAGCTTATCATATAATCCTGGATATTTCATTGGCCATTCAACTGTTTCTTGTAATTCTCGTTTAACATCTTCTAATCCTCCAACTTCTTCCCAACTGACATCTGGATTTTCAATGAATACTTCTCGCATTCCGGATGGTGTTACTTCAATCAATGCTTTTGTAAAATCTTCATGGTTTACAATTAGTTTATCTAAAGTTTCTGGAGATAGTTTTTCTTCTTGTAAATCTAGTACTGGCAATAGTCTTCTCAAACATTTCATTGCAGCTTCTTTACAGAGATATTCTAAATCTGCACCTACATATCCGTGACTAACTGATGATATTTTTGCCATGTCGACATCATCTGCTAATGGCATGTTTCTGCTGTGAATTGCAAGAATATCGCTTCTTCCTTTTTTATCTGGAACTTTGATCTCGATTTCTCTATCAAATCTTCCTGGTCTTCTAAGTGCAGGATCTATTGCATTTGGTCTATTTGTAGCTGCAATGACAATAACTTTTCCTCTTGCTTCTAATCCGTCCATTAATGATAACATTTGTGATACTACTCTACGTTCCACTTCTCCAGTAACTTCTTCTCTTTTTGGTGCAATTGAATCAATTTCATCTACAAAGATAATTGATGGAGCTTTTTCTCTTGCTTCTTTGAAAATTTCTCTTAATCTTGCTTCACTCTCTCCATAAAATTTACTCATTATTTCTGGACCTGAAATACTGATGAAATGAGCTTGACTTTCATTTGCAACTGCTTTTGCAAGTAAAGTTTTTCCTGTACCTGGAGGACCGTATAGTAAAACACCCTTTGGTGCTTCAATACCTAACTTTTCAAAAATTTCTGGATGTCTTAATGGAAGCTCGATCATTTCTCTAACTTTTTTAATTTCATTTGTTATGCCACCAATGTCTTCATAGGTAACTTGTGGAACTCCACGTAATGTTTCTCCTTTCTCTGCAATATGGAAAACTGTTTTTTGTGTAATCAAAACTGCATCAGCTGCTGGTGTTACGCCAATTACTTGAAATGTTAATCGTCCACCAAAGTATGGGACCATTACATTATCTCCTTTGATTAATGGAACACTTTCTAAAGCATCAGCAAGATATCTTTCATCTATTGGAGGTATTGCTTCTAGTGGTGCAACTACTACTTTTTCAGCAGCAACTGCTTTAATTTTTCTAACTGAAATAGTATCTCCAATTGCTATACCTGAATTATTTCTACCAAGTCCATCAATTCTGATTATTCCTTTACCTTCATCAGATGGATATAATGGAAGACATTTTGCCACTGTTCTTCTTTTACCTTTAATTTCAATAACATCTCCAGTTGATGCATTTAGAGTATCCATTGAATCATAATCAATTCTTGCTACCCCTCTTCCAACATCTCTTGTATATGCTTCAAGAACTTTGAGAGAAAGTGCATTTTGACTCATAAAGGAAGAATCCTTAATCTATTTTTTATACCTTTGTGATAATTCCTCTCTGTTCTAACCATACAAAGCTTAAAATCCTCTTTTCTCATGGAAACGATCAACTTGGGTAAAAGACCATTAGTACGTAGACGAGGCCGTGGAGGTCATCAGTTTAGATCAACTGCTACTGGTAAAGTCGGAAAAACTGCTACTTATCCACGTTTTCCACTAGCAGAAAATCATACTGGTGAAATTATAGATTTAATTCATGAGCGAGGAAGAGAAGCACCATTATCTAAAGTTAGATTTGAAGATGGTACTGTATCCTTCATTCCAGCCGTTCTTGGAACTAAAGTAGGTGAATCATTAGAATTTGGCTTAAAATCAAAAATTGAAAAAGGAAATGTAATTAGTGTTCAAAATATCCCTGATGGTACTATTGTTTGTAATATTGAACGACATTTTGGAGACGGTGGTGCTATAGTAAAATCTGCAGGAACTGATGCAACTATTTTCTCACATGGTGATGATGGTGTTACAATTAAACTTCCTTCTGGTAAATTTGCAACTCTTAATCCAAAAAATAGAGCAATGATAGGTACTCTTTCAGGTGGTGGAGCAACTGAACGCCACTTTATGAGTGCTGGAAACAAATGGCGTAGTTTTAAAGCTAAAGGAAAGAAATATCCTATTGTTAGAGGTGTTGCACAAGCATCATATGTTCACCCACACGGTGGTGGTAGACATCAACACGTTGGACAAAGTTCTACTGTATCTAGAGATGCACCTCCTGGAGCAAAAGTTGGAAGCATTGCTGCTAGAAAAACTGGTAGAGCAAGAATTAAAGAAAGAAAGTAGTTTTTCTTTAAAGATAAAATTGATTAACGAGTTTCTTAAATTTTCTATCAATGTCTAATCAACGTTTAAGACTTTTTGTAACTGGTAGGGTACAAGGAGTTTTTTTCCGTCAGAGTCTAAAAGCTAAATCTATACAAAATAATATTTTTGGATGGGTAAAGAATCTCGAAGATGGTCGTGTTGAATGTATTTTGGAAGGTACTGAAGAAAATATTTTTGTACTTGTGAAATGGGCTCATAGTGGTCCTGCTAATGCGATAGTTGAAAATGTTGAAATTCATGATGAAAAATTTGATAATGAATTTACAAAATTCGATGTTTTGTATTAATGGATATTTTCATATGCTGTTTTGAATAATTCAGTAAATTCTGAAATCGGTTGATCTTTTTTAATTTGAATAGTTTGTATTGGATCTTTTCGACTTTTTTGAATTTTAATAATAACTCCGTCTCGTTCTGGTTCCACATCAATAAACCATCTAAATGTCATTGATTTACAAAAAACTACTCTGTGCATTCTAATATCTTCTAATACGTTTTCTCCTAGTGTAAAGCAAAATTCTCTAATTGAATCAAAAAGAGGTAGTACAGTTACTGGAATTTGTTTTTTAAAATCTTCATAATTTCTTTTATTTCCAAATGAAATTAGTCCTTCCATACGGATGTAATTTTAATTTTAATTATAAAGGTAGTAGATCCGCTGGCTCCAGTCTAGACAAATAGCCCCATTTCAAGGCGTACAAGATCCGCCACGTAGACGAGGAAGCGTGGATGTCCTACCTTAGGATTGCTCCCTCCCGGACCTCATCCCTTTCGATAGTTCGGTCTTAGAAGTTATTCCTTCGAATATTTCTAGTCCTGCAACCACCCGCCTCGGCGTGATTTCATTTCCGCACACCAAGCGGGAATTACCCATCTAGAGATTTACCCAGCAGTTGCTGATCTCTGCATATAGCCGGTTTCAGAATAGGGTACGGCTAGCACCCCAATCCTACCTACTACCATTTTTTCTAATATTGTATGTTATATTTGCATTAGGTTTGATTTGCTTTTAGTTTTAAAACCATGGTGCAAACTGAGCATACATTACCTGTACATTCACTACCACATTTTTCACAATTCTTTCTTTCTTTATTATTGATATTGGACTTTTTCATTACTTTAGAAACTTTGATAATTGATTGGTACAAATTATTTTTAATTCCACTTCGTTGACTTTCTAATGAATTTAAAAATTCACGAATATCTGTTCTTATTCCTTCATTCATGTGAGGACATGGTTCTGATTGAAATGGCATATCATTTGTAAATGCATAAAATACAATTTCAGATTCATATATTTCACAAAGTGGTTTTATTTTTCTTATAGCGTTTGTAGATGTATCTGGATCCATCCATCCTACCTTAGTTGTATCCCCTGAAATCATATTTATCACAAATGTTTGTAATGTGTCATCTAAATTATGACCTGTAGCAATTACATCTGCTCCGACATCTTTTGCTGCATAATCCATTGCACGCCTTCTAAATGTTCCACACATTGAACATGATGATGTTTTTTCACTTTCTCTCAAGTCTAATGCTTCATCCAGTGTTAATTCAAACAGATCCTTGTACGAGTATACTTTATGCTCTAGATTTAATTCACTACAAACTTTTTCAACAATTTCTAATGCTTCGTTTCTATATCCTGGAATTCCTTCATCAATTGTTATTACTTTAATTTTAAAACTATGAGTCAATGACATTTCATGCATAATTTTTAGCAATGCCAATGAATCTTTTCCGCCTGAAACTGCAACTGCAACCACGTCATTATACTTAATCATGTTATATTTTGAAATAGTTTTAGTAGTTTTATGTACGATAGATTTTGAAAAACATTGAGAACATAATTTTTCACCTGAATATTTTCGTGTATATGCTGCCTGATTTTCACATCTATCGCAGGTCATAATTTTAATAATTATTTTTCATTAATTATTCTTTAGTTAGTTTTAGATTGTGAACCAGCCAGATTTCATATACGATAATGCAATATTGAGACCAAATAGTGCAAATGTAAATGCGTAAATTACCCACATTGTAGCTTTGACTGCTTTATCTGAAAATCTTTTATCAATAATGATGTGAATAAATTTTCCACCATCCAATATTGGTAACGGAAGCATGTTGATTATACCTATGAAAAATGAAATCATCCATAACCATAACAAGAACATTGAGACATTAGGATCATTCCACTCAATGAAATTCATTACCGGTGTATATGCAAATGAATTATCTCTCATAATTCCAATTAATCCTCGTTCAGGATCATCTGGTGCTGGCATAACTTCTAATCCAAAGTCTAATGGTTGACCATCTCTAAGAACAGATACACTAGCTGTTTCTCCTGGATTCAGGCTAGGAAAATCAGCTGGACTAAAAATGGGTTTGTCATTAATTGTAGTGATTATATCATTTGCAAGTAACCCTGCTTGTTCAGCTCCTGAATTTTCTATAATTGAAAGTATCAAAACACCTTCAGGCAATTCATAAAATATACTCAATAGTGGTTCAGGTACTACCATTGCAAAGAATGGATTTGTTAATAATATTGCACCTAAAACAAATGCAAATAATACATTTGATGTTGCACCTGCACCAATAACTCTTAGTTTGGAAATCTTTTTTGCTTTTTCAAATTGCTCTTCATCTGGTTCTACAAATCCTGCAAACATTGCGATAAAAATTGCAAAACCTCCTGTTTTAATTTTAATTTTTTCAAGTGCAGCTACAATTCCATGTCCACCTTCATGCATTACAAGTACAATTGGAATTGAAAGTAAAAAGTAGGTAATAGCTGGTGCTGAAGTTAAAGTAATTCCTGGAATCAGTACCGTTAGTTCATTAAATTCTGACTGTGCAACAAAAAAGTTTGAAACATTATTTAGTAAAAACCAAAATGCAAAACCCATCATAATAAAACCTGCAATTACGCTGACATTTGCAAATACCTTGATACCTCTTTTTGTTCTTCCAAGTATTCGAATTAAAATATCATTGATGCTTTTATTTTTGTAAACAAGACTGTATGCTTTAATCTCAAAACCATATTTCTCTAATTTTAGAGCTTTTGCAGTTACAAAAATAGCTACCCAAGCCATTAAGACGTAAATTATCGCATTGTCAGTAATAAAATCAAGTTCCAAACTAATTGTTAATTTTTTAAAGCACAGGCATTTATCGGTTACTATGAAACCCGTATTGATTATTTCTACATATCCTAATAAAAAATCAATTTTAAAAATTGCTAACGATCTTGTAAAAACTAAGATAATCGCATGTGTAAATATTTCAAAAATTGACTCAGTTTACTCATGGAATGGTAAAATCCAAAATTCAGCAGAATATATTGCAATATTCAAAACTGTAATAAAAAATAAATCTAAACTTAAAAAGAAAATTGCTGAAACTCATCCATACGATGTCCCAGAAATAGCAGAAATTGATGTCACTTCAATTAATAAATCATATTTGAATTGGTTAATAGAATCAACAAACTAAGTTTCCAATGAATATCGTAACAAAGAAACTATTCCACCTAATCCAGTAACCCTTAAGCCAATATCTGTTGATGAGTCAACACTGTAAATTTTAACTCCTTTATTTTCAACATCATTTAGAAAATTCATTATCTCTTGTTCATTATTATCCTGAATTATTTTATCTGAAAATACTATTGATTCCACTGCTCCTATTTCATTTGCATTCAAAGTTTCAGCATACCCCATTGTAAATTTCTTACTTTTTTTATTTGCAAGAACCATAATCTCATCAATTATTGATGCAGCCTTTGCTAATTTACTATCTGACATTATTTCATGCATTGTTTCAGATTTTGTAAATGTATAAATTCCATCTTCTCCACCTGAATCAATTCCATCAACAACTTGAATTTTATATTTTTGTAATTTTTGAATATGATTTGCAAATCTTTTTTTTGTTTCACCCGGACCAAAAATTACTATCATATCTTCTTCCTTGAAAATAGATGTCATTGCCTGATGCACGTGCTCAAAAAACTTTTGAATATTAAAACTAGTTTTGTATCTTTTTCCACCCGCCCCCGAATAGATATTTGGCATAAATTCTAAGTGTGTTCCTCTTAATCTTGCAATTCCACAATCTGCCGTATCAATTGCAATTAAAATAAAACTTACTTGATTGTTAGTTGATTTCAAAAGTTTTTTTTCAATCGGTGTCCATTTTTTCTTTGAAATTGTTATTCCATCATTAAGTTGTAAAATGAATGAATGATGTGAACCATGTGGTACTGATTCATTACTTGATTCAGAAATTATTCCTCCAATTCTTAATTTATCTAAAACTTCATCTAGTGAAATTTTTTCTACAGTTAATGCAATTCTGATTTTAATTCTTTCTCCCTTATCTGGTCTTGCATAATCTTGATCTTTTTTTAGAACCCTGGTTGTATCCCCAATGACTTTATCATTTTCTTTAATTATACGTCGTAAATTTAATAGATCTTCTGAATCTTCTGGAATAACTGAAATTAAATTTTCGTCTATTGTCTTTGTAATCATGATATTGTTATAACTTGCAAAAAGTAAAGTGTTTACTTTGTTGTTTCAGTGGTTTTTGATTCTTCTGCTTTTTTCTTTAGATAATTTTCAACCCAATCTAAAGTAAGTACTCCTGCTTCTGCCAAGTTTGTTAGGGAATTTGGAGAAGCTTCACCTGTTACTTTACCTTCCATTCTTCTTATTTGACGCCATTTTAGAGATGTGTTTCCAGTTTTTGAATTATAAATTATTCCAAGAACATCTCTTGCATTCATAAATGTAATGTCTCTAATTTTTTTCAAAGTTACTTTATCTGCAGCTTCAACGTATATTGCACCCAATTTGTCTTCCCTTTCTGCAAATACTTCCGCATCTCCTAGATAATTTTTTGGAGCGTAGGATCTGCAAGTACTAGCGATGATAAATCTTCTAAAACTTTCTAATGTTGCTGGAGTGCTGATTGTAACCATTTTGCTTAACTAACTATTGACCATTTATCAATCTTCTTGAAAGACTCAATAGGAATCCCTCTAAAAATTGGCTTACAGGCTGTGATGATCCCTATCCTTCTGATTAATGATGAGGATCTTGAGTTCTGAGCCTGCCTTATCATTTTAATGCTTGATCTGTATTGTTATTGTATGAAATTCTTAACTGAATGTCTTACTTTTCATATTAAAACACGAAGAGGATTTGTCAATATTACTTCTGATATATCAAAACTAGTTTCAAAAAGTAAAATTCAAGAAGGTCTTTGCCTTGTTAATGCAATGCATATCACTGCAAGTGTTTTCATAAATGATAATGAAAGTGGATTACATCTTGATTATGAAAAATGGTTAGAGCAACTAGCACCACATGCACCAATTGAACAATATGATCATAATAATACAGGTGAGGATAATGCAGATGCTCATTTAAAAAGACAAATTATGGGGAGAGAGGTTGTAGTTGCAATTACAAATGGACAACTAGATTTTGGTCCATGGGAACAAATTTTCTATGGAGAATTCGATGGTAAAAGATCAAAAAGAGTTTTAGTTAAAATTATTGGAGAATAATATTTTATCCAAAGTCTGCATCACGTTTTTGACTTTGTGATTCATTCTTTCTTGCAGAATCTCTAAACTCATCATCATGATTTTGAGCTCCATGTCCACATTTTACACATGCAATTTTAAACCCATCATCATGTTTTTCATAAGTTTCACAACCACAGAAACATGCCATGTCTAATCCATTTTTTAATCTGTTATATCTTTTGGTATGTTTTTTATTTTACAACATTCGCCCATTGGAATTTCATGAGTATGTGGACATTTTCTTGGATGCCCTAACATTGTACATAATGCATCTGTAAATTGTTTATTCATGTGATGCTCAATTCCGCATACCATTTCTTCATCAATTTTTACTTTTAATGCACTATCCATCAAGACTTCCAACAGTCTGCTATTTCGCATCATGCTAGAACCAATTGTTTCCCCTTCTTCTGTGAGATTTACTCCTGCTTTGTTATATTCTACAAGATTTTTGACATTTAATTTTTTTAACATTTGAACTACACTTGGCTGTCTAATGTTGAGCATTTTTGCAATTGTACTAATTTTAACATCTCCTCCACTTTCTTTTATATGCCAAATTGCTTTAAGATACATTTCAACATGTTCTGCTTCTGCAGTTCCAACAAATAGTGTCTCTTCTTCCAATATGTCCATACCTTATACCATCTTTGAATCTTTTAATAAATATTCAAAATATTGACGTGCAAATCCTGCTAAACCTGTATGATCTGCCCAAATTGCAATAACTTCTGAAGAATTTTCATTTGCTACATTTGGACCTAATAAAATTACAACATATCTTTTATCTGAAATTATTCCTCCGCCAAATAGACCTTTTTTAATTTTTACATCTGCAACTCTTTTGATTGCTACAATTGATTCTTTATCTATTTTATCTGATGTAAGAATTGTAATTTTAACTCCTTTATCATGCAGTGCCCTTAATTTTGGTAATGCCTGTTTAACTAATTCAATACCCGCCTCAGGTAGTGTGATCATTACTTCACTTCTACAATTATCCACCATCTCTAAAATTTTAGCAGTAATGTTAGGTGCACCAGACAGTACCCATATGTCTGGTTTTTCACTTGTTCCACTTTTTTCATATAATGGAACTAGTTCATTTAAAATAATATTTTGATTTTCTAAAAATGCACTTTCCATTTTTTGTTTTGTACTTTCTACTCCTGTTGATGGTGATTTTGCCAAATATTTTGTTGGTCTTGAATCATCAGAACCAATCCATCCTTTTTCTTCCAAACTTCCCAACACTTCGTAGATTTTTGAATATGGTACACCTGATTTTTGACTAATATCTGATGCTGTTATTTCTCCTGATCTTAATAATTCTGAAAATGTTTTGATTTCATAACTTGTAAGGCCAATTTTTTCTAAGGATTTTTTCGTCTTATCTGATATACTCATGCGATCTTATCAATTATTTTTAATATTTAAACCTCCACGAGTATCTACTAAATTTACAACGGGGGTTCGTATGAAACAGAATATATACTGATTTTAGAATATTCAATATACAACCATGGCACTAATTCAGATTTCCAATCAATCCAGTAAAAATTTAAGTAAAAAATCTACGATCAGATTTACTCAAAGTATCTGTCCTGACTGTAACATGATTTTAGATGCTGAAGTCTTTGAGCGAGATAATCAAGTTTTCATGTCAAAAGTTTGTCCAACTCACGGGGAATGTGAGGAATTATACTTTGGTTCTTATGAAATGTACAAGAAATTTAGTACTTACTGGGAGGATGGTAAAGGTGCACATTCTCCAAATGTAATGATTGACAAATGTTCTTGTCCAAATAATTGCGGTTTGTGTTCAAATCACTTATCCCACAGTGGATTAGCAAACATGATTGTAACTAATAGATGTGATTTAACCTGCTGGTACTGCTTCTTTTATGTAAAGAAAGGTCTTGAAGGTGCTTACATGTATGAGCCAGATCATACCCAAGTTAGAGGTATGATGAAAACTCTAAGAGCAGAAAGACCAATTCCAGGAAATTCAATGCAAATTACTGGTGGTGAACCAATGCTTAGAGATGATATTTCTGATGTTATTAAAATAATGAAAGAAGAAGGTGTTGAGCATATTCAAATGAATACCAATGGTATTAGACATGCAATGGATCCAGAGGCAGCAAGAGAAGTAAGACTTGCTGGATGTAACAACTTGTATCTTTCCTTTGATGGTGTAACTGCACGAACAAATCCTAAAAATCACTGGGAAATTCCATATGCTCTTGATAGTTGTAGAAAAACAGGTACTACTGTAGTATTTGTCCCAACTGTAATCAAATCAATTAACGATCATGAATTGGGTGGAATTATTAGATATGCACAAAAAAATATGGATATAGTTCACGCTGTTAACTTCCAACCAGTATCATTAACTGGAAGAATGGGAAAAACTGAGCGTGAGAAATATAGAATTACAGTCCCTGATTGTGTTCAAAGAATTGAAGAACAAACAAACGGTGAAGTAACTATTGATGATTGGTTCCCAGTCCCAAGTTGTATGCCGTTAACAAATGTAATTGAAGCATTTTCAAGTAAACCAAAATATGAATTATCTATTCACTTTGCATGTGGTGCAGGAACATACATCTTTGAAGATGCAGATACAAAGAAATTCGTTCCATTAACCAAATTCTGTGATATTCAGGGAATGTTAGAACTCTTTGAAGATAAAGCAGAAGAAATTCGTTCTGGTAAAAATAAATACTTTACAATGCTCGAAGTTGTAAGAAAATTAAAAGGATTTGTTGATAATAAAAAACAACCAGCAGGATTAGATTTAGCAAAAATGTTTGGTAATATTCTCATGAAGAGATCATTTGGTTCAGTTGGTTCATGGCACGTCAAGGGACTATTCCTTGGTATGATGCACTTCCAAGACAAATACAATGAAGATTTAGAAAGATTACAAAGATGTGATATTCACTATGTTACTCCAGACCTTAGAATAGTTCCATTCTGTGCATTCAACGTAATTCCAGAATGGTACAGAGACAGAATCCAAAAGAAATACTCTATCACTGTTGAGGAATGGGAAGAACGTGAAGGTGTAAAACTTGAAGATGGTCTATACAGAGGACTCATGAGACGCGGAGCCGGTGATGAACTTGCTGCTGGTTGTGCAAAAAGTGAAATGTTCCATGCTGCCTCTCAAGCAACAATGTAATAGAATTTCATTCAAAAGAGTAATATCCGTTTAAACTAATATTTCCTTATTGCATGCTCATACTAAGTTATTTACAGCTGGTAGTTTTGATGTAAAATTACATCATCTTGTTATAATTGGAGTGCTGGTTTTAGCTTTTTCAACGTCATTTTTAATTAGATCTCAACCTGCTCAGTATGGTAATGAATTAATGGAATTTGATCCATTTTTTAATTTTCGTGCTACTGAATATATTGTAGAAAATGGATTTGCTGAATACTTTACATGGAATGATGATAAAAGTTGGTATTTACCATTAGATAGTAGTGGTATTGGTCAAGAAACCACTAGTGAAGGTGGACGAGATGTCTCTGCTACTTCTCAAGTTATGCTTCATGGTACAGCAGCTGTTACTTATCAAATATTTGGAGGAAATTCAAGTTTATATGATTTCACTATATTATTTCCAGCAGTAATTGGTTCGTTAACTGTAATTGTTATTTTTGGATTAGTAAGATTATTTGGAGGAACTACTGCTGGATTGTTTGCTTCATTACTTTTTGCAGTATCCCTCCCAATTATTTTACGAGGTAGCATTGGATGGTTTAAATCCGAACCATTAGGAATTTTTTATGCTTTATTAGGTTTCTACTTCTTTTTTAGTGGAATAAGATCTGAAAATAAAAAAATTGCTTTTTCAAAAATAATTCTTGGAGGAATCATTATGACTTTTGCAATGGCTTCTTGGGGTGGAATTCAATTTTTTATTATTCCATTAGGATTATTTATTTTAGCATTACCTTTTGTTAGAAAAGATCATAAATTTTTAATTTGGAGTATTCCATTGTTTGTAGGCTCTTTTCTTTTATCTGCCCTCATGTTTGAACGACCTGGACCAAGTTTTGTATTTGGATTGGGTGGAATTTTATTAATAATTCCTACAATATTTTTAGTAATTTGTATATTTATTCAAAAAATAAGTAAAGATGAACATAAAATAAGAAACGGAATAATTCTATTATTTTCAATTCTTCTTATTGGATCTTTTCTAGTAATATTGGGAGAACAATCCGATCATTTTAGTTTTTTACCCAGTTTTAGATATCTTAATGCACTCAATCCATTCTTAATAACTTTAGATCCTTTAACTGACTCAGTTGCAGAACATGCAACTACAAGTATTAAGTTATCATTCTTTTTTCATTCTACTTTACTAATTTTCTCTGCTATCGGTGCTTGGTTTCTTTTATGTAAAAAAATACCTTCATCTATAATTTTTGAAAGAAATGAAATGCGTGTATTTGTGCTAATTATGGGAATAACTGGTGTTTATGTTAGTTCTGCATTTATTAGATTAGAAGTATTTGCATCCATAGCATTAATTTTTCTTACATCTATTGGATTATCTATTTTAATAAAAGAAATTTTTAAAATTAATTTATCCAAGAAAAAAAATTATTTATTAAAAATTTCATCTGTCATGATTTTTTTAATTTTATTTACAATTCCACTTGTTTATCCTAGTAGTAATTGGATTAGTGGTATCGATTTTCCACCAACAATACTTAATGGTGGAACTACATACCCTTCAAGTAACGATTGGCCAGAAACCCTTGAATGGATTAAAATGAATACTCCTGAGGATTCGATAGTTGCATCTTGGTGGGATTATGGATATTGGATTAGCACTGTTGCTGAAAGAACTACTTTAATTGATAATGCAACACTTGGTTCGTGGCAAATTAAAAAAGTTGCAGAAATATTTATGAGTACACCTGATGAAGCTTGGAATTTACTTACAGCCTGGGATGTTGATTATGTGGTTATCTATGTTGCAGCAGAAAGATTAGATGGAAATTGGAATGGTAATGACTCACTTTATGTTTTAAATGGTGGAGGTGATGAATCTAAAAAACCTTGGTTTATGCGTATAGCCGATGTTGAACTTTCAAAATATTTAGAATCTGATGGTAGAACTGGTACTAGTTACTTTTGGAATGAAACAATGCTGGGTAAAATGATTCCATATAACACATTAGTGTATTATAATGAAGAATTTGAACAAGCATCTGAAATTTTTAGAAATGGATTTGTCCCAATTAGTATTTTAGAAATTAATTATCTTGATGATGGTAATTATCCGTTCAAATTAGTTCACACTTCA
>JAOKTA010000010.1 GCA_028335865.1 Candidatus Nitrosopumilus sp. | reverse complement strand
AAATGCATCAAAAATCGCTGATAAATTTGAGGCCAATCACAATATTATTTATCTAGATAATTATTTATCTGAAATGCCCCAGGCAATTTATAAAATAAAAAAACCATTTTGGGATTTACATTGGTATTATGTAGCTAAAGAGTCACAATCATTTTCAAATATCCTTGCATCTGGTGATGGTGGTGATGAAATATTTGGTGGATATACATTTAGATATAAAAAATTTCTGTCGTTAACAAATTCAAATTCTACCCCGTTAGAGAAAGTAAAGGCATATCTTTCTTGTCATGAAAGAGATCGTGTACCTGATCAAGAATTATTGTTTGGAAATAAATCTAATTTTTCTTGGAATACAATTTATGATTTACTTTTACCTTATTTTGATAATCCATTATCTAGATTAGATCAAGTATTTCTTGCAGATTATAATGGTAAACTATTGTATAATTTTAACCCTGTAAATACTAGTATTGCTAAAAGTTTTGATATTAAATTACTCACTCCTTTACTAAATAATAATTTAATTTCATATGGATTAACTATTCCAAACCATCTCAAGTATAATTCAACCCAAAATATTGGTAAACTTCCATTAAGAGATTTACTTGTAAAAAATCAAGCTGATTCATTAATTGTAAAAGAAAAACTTGGTTTTAATGTTAATACCGTTAACTTATGGAAATCTACTGCACATTCAACATGCAAGGAATTTTTTGATGATGCCAGAATCGTTAAAGATGGTTGGATTAGTGATGAATGGATTCAAAAACATATCGATAAAGATAATTTAGGTGTCGAATATATTAATAAATTTCTTGGATTACTTGCATTTGAAATATGGTATAGATTATTTATTACCAAAGAATTATCTCCAAATACAAAATTATAGAAATATTTTTTAATTTTTAATATATGGTTTTATATTCTCAATGAATTTTTTTGCTATTATGCCCCAATTAAATTTTTTAATTACAAACTGTCTTCCATTAATTCCCATTTTTTCTTGTAAACTCTTATCGTCAAATAAAATAGTTAATTTTTCAATTAAATCTTCAGGATCATTTTCTTTAATTAAAAATCCTGTTTCTTTATCTTCCATCATCTCATAAATTCCTCCAACATTTGTCGCAATAACTGGTTTTTCCATTAACTGTGCTTCTTTTAATGTTAAAGGAGCTAAATCCATACCGCTAATTAGTGCATAAACATCAATACTAGAAAGAAACTTACTCACTTCTTCGGGATATTGTAATCTTCCTAACCACTTAAAATTTTTAAATTCTTCTAACTCTTTAACAATTTTCTGTGTATATGGTCCATCACCTGCCCAATAGAACGTTAAGTTGGGCATTTTTTTTAGTACTTTTTTTAAAATTAACATTTCTTTGGTTTTACCCCACCAGTTTGCATCTTGTAGTAGACCTACACATGGGTGTTTTAATTCCATTTTTTTGTTAGAATCTAATTCTAAATGATTTATTCCTTCAAAAAATACTGGAGTATTTTGATTAGGATGATGTTCTTTAATAATATCTACTAAATAGTTAGAAATTGGAAAAATTGCAGAAGCTTGTCCAAAACATTTTTCTGCTGTTCTATTTTTAAACCAAAGAATAATTTTGTCTTTAAAATTATTATGTATTGTTTTTTTAGCCCACTCTAATTCTGACCAATAATGTCCTCTAAGTAATACAAACAATGGAATTTTTTCTTTAATTGCATCCAATCCAAAATGTGATTGTCTATCTACAAATATTGCATCTGGTTTAAATTCATTAATTAATTTTTTAAATTTATTATTTGGAATTAATTCTAAAATTTTTTTACTTGGAAAGCCTGTACTGTAGTCTGAATCTTGAACTAACATACATTCTATATCTAATTCTGTTAATGCATTAGAAAATTGCTGCATGTGAAAAAATTTACCTTTACTACCATACGCTATCAATATTTTCATTTTTATTTACTCACTAATTTTAGTAAAAATTAGTTGTACTAAAATTGTTGTGGTTAAATTATACCATGAATTGATATACTTCCTATAGATATTGTTTTTATGCCTGAATCTAAATCACCCCTTTTTCGTGCTTGGTTTTATTTTAGAAATGGTTGGAGCCTGTATTTTGCGTTTATTTTTGCAGCGATTAACACATTAACTGTTACATATTATCTTGCAATTGACAAAATTCCCTTTTTATTGAATCTTTTTCCATCTTTTGCACATTATATTGGTGGGTCTGTGTTGATTGGAATTCCAATTTTAGTTACAATTGGTTTTATTCATTTTAAAAAATCTCCTGCATTTAGATCTGATTCAACTATTGGATTTGAAACAAATCCATTTGTACGCCGAAATCTAATTAATTCTGAACTTAATTTAGAATTAAATTTAATGATACTGAAGATTCTATCCAAATTATCTAATAATGAAAAACTAACTGAAGATGAATTAAATAAAATTCAAGAAAGTAGAAATATTCTATCTGATTTTATTGATAAACGATCAATTAAAAATAATAAAGATCTTGAATATTTCAAAAAACTTATGGATGAATAATAATTTTTAATGATTTAATATGCTAAAATTTTATCTTCTTCTAATTTTTTCATGTTCGATTTTTCTATCTGGAATTGCTGTTGGACATTATGAAGTTTTTCCATTTGATTTAATTCAATCTATAAAATATTCACTACAAAATAATTCTGAAGAAGAAAAAAATAATATTTCAATTTATGAGGATGATATTACTTCATTAATTGCAATTAATTCAAAAAAGCGATATTCTTGATAAAAGAAAAAATCTAATAAATTTTATTTGGAAAAATACTGTACCTTATTCTTCATCTATCTCAATTGATAAAAACATAAAAGATGATCGTTACCAGAATCTTTCTAATTTAAAATCTATTGATAAATTAAATATTGAAATGGATTATGAGATGAATTCTATTGCTTATCTATTTTTAGCTGAAAATTCTAATAATAACTTAGTAATTTATCATCAAGGTCATTCTGGTGATTTTATTTCTGGAAAAGATAGTATTTCATTTCTAATTAGTGAAGGATATTCAGTTTTAGCTTTATCTATGCCACTATTAGGACTGAATGATCAACCTATAATTGATTCAGATAATTTTGGAAAAATTAAATTAACTAGTCATAGACAATTCCCTATTTTAGAATCTTCAAATTTTTCACCTATAAAATTTTTTGTTGAACCGCTAGGTGTATCATTAAATTATTTAGATCAAAATTTTAATTTCAATTCATATCACATGTTAGGAATTTCTGGTGGCGGTTGGACTACTGTATTATTTTCTGCAATAGATGATAGAATTTCAGAAAGCTATTCTGTTGCAGGATCTTTTCCAATGTTTATGCGCTCTGATTCTAATAATATTGGTGACTATGAACAAATAGTCCCTGAACTTTATACTATTGCAAATTATCTTGAATTATACCTTATGGGTTCTTTTGGTAATGAACGAAAATTAGTATTAATTTATAATGAATTTGATCCATGTTGTTTTTCTGGAAGTGGCTATGAACAATTTCCATTTGGTGATATTTTAAAAAATAAAATTACAAATATCGGTGAAGGTAAATTTGATGTAATAATTGATAGAGATCAAAACCAACATATTATTTCTAATAAAATATTATCTGAAATTGTTTTTTTAATGAATGATTAATTGATATTTTTAGATAAATTAGCTGATGTTCTACTGTTTTTACATAAAAAATATTTAATTTAGTAGATCAAGGATATGATCTCTGTAATGTATATTACTTGATATAGATGTCCAATGACTTATTGTTATGCAAAAAAATTTTTCATTTAAAATTTGGTGTTATTTTATGTTGGGAACTATCTTAAACAAAAGGTAAGAGTATTCTTGAAACCCAATATTCTGTATATTGTCATAGATGGATTACGTGCTGATAAATTTCATGGCTCTAGTAAAACATCTGTTACACCATATTTAGATAATTTAGTAAAAAATGGAACTTATTTTGAACAATGTATTAGTTCTGCTCCCTGTACCGTTCCTTCTGTTGCTAGTACAATTACATCATTATATCCTTTTGAATGTATTATACAAGATGAACATATTTTTACACTTAATCCAAAATTAGATAATCATATTTTAAATTTAAAAAAACTCGGCTACACAACGTATGCAACCTATCAAGATCCAATTTCTTTTCTAGGTTTAGATGATATTTATGATTTTTCCGAACCATATTCCGTTTATGAGAAATTATGGAATGGACTAGGTGAAAAAATTATCAAAAAATTAGAAAATGGCATGAACGATCCATGGTTTCATTATTTACAGTTATACGATTTACATTTATTGGCTTTTCCTAAAGAACATAGAGTAAATAATGGTCCCGATGAATTAAACAATAAAAAATTTGGAGCTAATAATTATGAACAAATTATTAGTGCATTGGATCCATGGTTAAAACTTTTTTTAGAAAAAATTGATCTTAAAAATACACTTGTTATAGTTACTTCTGATCATGGTGATTACAGAGCAAGTTACAATGAATATTTGGAAAATTTTAATTATAAAAATATTGATTCCAAAATTCATACGCCTGGATTATCTTTTAAAATTGCTAAAAAATTAACTAGTCCAATTCCTAAAAAATTATTTTTTGGTAGAAAAAAATTAATTAAATTTTATACAGATAAAACACAATCAAAACATGCTAAAAAAATGATTCCTACTCTTAATGAAATTGATGATAAACTTAGTCCACATTTTAAAAGAATGATGAATCATTCTGTTGTGGGAGGTTCAGATGTTTACGATGATCGATTTAAAATCCCATTACTTATTTTTGGTTATGATATTCCATCAAATAAAATCATAAAACAACAAGTTAGAAGTATTGATATTTTTCCAACCATTTTTGAAATTATTGAATCAAATACTAATTCACTTGGTCATGGAAAAAGCCTTTTACCTTTAATTTATGGTGAAACTTTTGAAGAATTGCCTGCATTTTTAGAAGGTGCAGTAAATGCTCCTAGGTTTGGTTCTACTGATATCATTGGAATTAGAACTTCAAATTTCAAATATTTTCGTCATAAATCTGATATTACTAAAGTTCACTTGTATGATTTAAAAAATGATCCGTTAGAAGAAAAAAATATTGCTAAAAATAATTCTTCTATCGTTAAAGAGATGGAAGAAATATTGATAAAACTTCAAAATGATCAAGGATTTGAATATAAAAAAACTGAACAGATTTTAGATATTGATGAGGAGAAGAAAATTGAAGAAGAACTCAGAAAATTAGGATATATGTAATTTTTTTATTTAAAATAAATTTATAATTGCAATTTTAATTTATGTATTAATTATTGATAACAAATTCATTATATCTTTTTTTGAAACATTTTTTGGATTATAGTCTAAATGCTTTCGATCAAGTTGTATGATTTTTGTAGCTTCATTGAAATCTTGGTCTAGTTTAATTGGTTTAAAATTTAATTTTTTAACTAATAATTTAAATCGTTCATAGAATTCTGAATTATTAAATTTATGTGCAGCGGTAGTAGTAAATGCTAAAGCATGTCCATGTGATACCCCTTCATTAGAAAAAACATATGATAATGCATGCCCAAGTGTTGTGGAAGAATTTCCAAAACCTAAACCTGAAATCATTGCACCATATGCTAGTTCTTCATATTTTTTATTTAATAATGCACTTTCTAAAATATTAAATGCTTTTCTACAAAGAAATTTTGTATATGGATTTGCAAGTTTACTGTCATAAGCTTCTGTACATTGTGCACATGCATCAATTGCAGAATTTTTAATTATTTCAAATGGGGCATTTTTAATAAAATAAGGATCAATTATTGAAACATCTGCTAATAAATTATCATTATGAAAGCTAGTTTTCTTTCCATCAATTTGTAATACCGAAATTTTAGTTACTTCGCTACCACTGCCAAAAGTCGTTGGTATTAAAATTTTTTTTATTTTTAATTTATTACTTACAAATTTTGCTACATCCAATGAACTTCCACCACCTAAACCAATTACCGAAGAAAAAGTTTGATTATATTTTGATAAAATTTTTTCAACTGTTTCCATGGATGGATTTGGTTCAACTAAATCAAAAATTTCGTAATTTTTAATATTTAAGTAATTTAACCATCCTCTTGATTTTGTTCCAGATGATGTAATTACAAGTGAATTTTTTGGAAAAGTGAATTTTTTAGAAGAATTCATTCCAAAAATTATTTGATCAGGTTGTTTAATCGTGTACAACGATTTGTGTGTAATTGAATATTCTTTATAAGTACATTAGTAAAAGATGTGATAATAAAGAATGTCCAATAGTAAAAAATTAAAAAATATGTTAGAAAATAAATCTATTTTAAAAATAGGTGGTGCATTTGATGCATTATCTGCAAAACTTGTAGAAACAACTGGTTTTGATGCAATTTGGGCTGGTAGTTTTGCTATTTCAGCAACTCATGCATTACCTGATGCAAGTATTCTAACAATGACTGATTTTCTAAAATCTGCTGAAAACATGGTTGACGCTTGCAATATTCCAGTTATTGCAGATTGTGATACCGGGTTTGGAGGACCAGCAAATGTTAGTCATGCAGTAAAAAAATATGAAAAAGCAGGGATAGCAGGTATTAGCATAGAGGATAAAACATTTCCTAAACAAAATAGTCTTTTAGAAAATTCAAAACAAGATCTTTTATCCGAAAAAGATTTTGTAGGAAAAATTATTGCCGCAACAGAAGCAAAGAAAGATGAAAATTTTATGATAATTGCTAGAACAGAAGCTTTGATTGCAGAAAAAGGAATGGATGAAGCACTAAAAAGAGCAAATGCATATGAAAATGCAGGAGCAAATGCAATTTTAATCCATTCAAAAAAAAAATACACCAAATGAAATTTTTGAATTTACAGATAAATGGAAAGGAAAAATTCCATTAGTAGTAGTTCCTACTTCATATCCATCTGTAAAAGTTGATGAACTAATTTCACATAAAATAAAAATGGTAATTTATGCAAATCAATCTTTGCGTGCAGCACATAATATAATGTTAAAAGTATTACAAGAAACACTTGAAAAAGAAAGTTTAGATCAAGTGAATATAGAATTATCAAGTATGAATGATATTTTTAAACTTCAGGAAATGTATAAAATTAATGATCAGGAAGAAATGATAAAAAAGAACTTAAAAAAAATGGGATACATGAATTGAATGAAAAAACACAAACACAAATTTTTAATATATTCAAGCAAAAAAATTTACAGGGGTTTTAGATTCAATAATGAAATATTTTATACATGAAGGATTAAAAAAAGAAAATAGACTAATTTTTACATTATTAAAAATTGAAAAAAATAGCGTTGGAAATATTAGGCTAGAAATTACCCAATCAAATATTAAAACTAGATTTATGAAATCATTGAAATGAATGCAATAATAATAGCAGCAGGTTCAGGTAAAAGAATTAGTAATAATACAAAAAATATACCAAAATCCATGGTGAGAGTAAATGGAAAACCAATTATTGAATATCAATTATCAGTATTAAAAAAAGTAGGAATTAATGATGTCTATGTAGTTACTGGTCCATATAGTGAAAAATTCAATATAAAAAATATAAAATATGTTAAAGATAAAGAATATGAAAAACATGATATTTTAGGAAGTTTAATGGAAGCAAAAAATTTTTTTGAAAAAGATACTTTAGTTTTATATTCAGATATAATTTTTGAATTAAAAATAATTGAAAAAATTATGAATTCAAAAGAAGATATTTCAATTGCGGTAGATATGGATTGGGAAAAAAATTATGAAGGTAGAACAGAACATCCAATATCAGAAGCTGAAAATGTGGAAATAAAAAATAATACAGATATTATTAGAGTTAAAAAAAATATAGACAATATAAATAATAATGTAGGTGAATTTTTAGGAATTATAAAATTTGCAAACAAAGGAAGTGAATTATTTATTAAAAAATATGAGGACTTAGTAAATAATAATACAGGTTTATTTCATGAAGCACCATCAATTTTAAAGGCATATGTAACAGACATGATTCAAGAATTAATTAATTCTAACATAAAGATTAAACCAATTTTAATTTCTGGAAAATGGTGTGAAATAGATACTATGCAAGATTTAAAAAATGCTGAAAAAATATTTCACTTTTAATCACGTTTATTAATTAAATTCTGTAATTCCGCCCACAATTTTTTTTCAATTTTTTCTCCCGTTCCAATTAAATTATTATTTTCATTTGGATCCAATTGAAGATTATAGAGTTCTTTAGTATTGTTATATTCATTAAAAATTAATTTCCATTTAGATGTTCTAATTGATTTTGTGTTAGGTTCTTTTGGAGGAGCTTTATCTTTTAGAGGATTTCCAGTTTCAGAAAAAGCGTAAGGTTCAGAAATGGATTTTCCTTTAATTAAAGGTAATAAAGAAATTCCATCTAAATTAGAATAAGATTTATCCAATGATATATTCAAAAAGTCCAAAATAGTAGGCATATAGTCAATTGTGCGTATTTGTTGTTTAATTTCTAAAGGGTTAGAGTCAGGAACTAAAAAATATGCAAAATTTCTAATTGTATAGTCATAACAATAAGCACCATATGCTCTTTCACCAAGTTTTTCACCTACACTAATACCATGATCAGACATAACCAAAATTATGGAATTTTTATCTAATTCTAGTTGAGATATTTTTATTAAAATTTCATCTAAATATGATTCTGCTGTTTGAAATAAATTATCATATCGTGATTCATTTTTTTCTTTATTTGAAAAAAAGTCATTACTATAATTATCATATATTTTGAGAACTTCATTCATAATTCCAGTATGAATTTTACTATAATGTAAATATAGAAAGAAATTATTATTTGATTTTTTTTGATTCATTTCCTCTAAAAGAATTTTATGACGTTTAACTAAATCATCTTTTGATTCATCATGTACAACATAATTATCAAAACCTTGTTTTGGAACTACTAGTTGATTAATTACATCAGCATGAGTAGTATAATTTTTTGTTTTTAAATATTCAGTAAGTGTTTTAAATTTATTTTTTTTAAATTTGAAGGTTGACCAATAACTATTTGTTCCAGTTCTAGAACCATATGATCCGCTGAAAACAGCATGCATTGCAGCAATTGTATGAGGTCCGTATGTGATAGAATTTGAAAAAAATATAGATTTAGATTTTAGTTTTTTAAAAATATTAGAATTTTGAGCTCGATCAAGTCTTCCTCCATCTACCATTATAATTATAATATTTTTTTGATTCATCATTTTAAAAAAAATAGAATAACTAATTATTTCCTTTTGGATTAAACCATTGCATAGTTTCAGAAATAGCTCTTTCTGTATTATTTCTTCCAACTATAGAAAGTTCTCGTTGAGCATCACCTGCAATTTTTCCACCAATTCGTAAAACCAAAGTCCTTCCCATTTGATGAATATTTCGCAAATTTGACATCTTCTTTGTCCAGAGGCATATCTTCCTGTGCCAACCGGCTTTTGAGCCTTATACCTTACACAAATTCCTTTACATGTCATTTTAGTAATTTATATGGAAATTATAAGTATATAAGCATGGATCGCAATAAAATATAAAAAAATATAAGAAAAAGTGTAATTATTTCATATAATTTTATAATAAATTTATAAATTTCAAAAAATTTCTTGAAAACAACAATAAATATGTATAGGTGAATTTAAAATCGTGTTTCTTGTAATTATAACATATCACACATACTTTTTTTGAGTAAAAATCATAGTTTTTTCCAGATAAAATGAAAAAAAATGATTTTGGTAAGCAAAAATTTCTAACTTCAAAGATAAATTAGAGCATGAATTACAAATTTCATGGCAGATAAAATAACTACAAAAGAATTGATGTCTCAAAAAAATGATTATGTAATTATTGATGTTCGAGAACTAGATGAATTGAAAGGTGGACAAATTGAAAATTCAATCCACATGCCTTTAGGATTGTGTATTCGAAATGCAAAGAAAAAACAAATTGATGATATGAAAGCTAAAAAGATTTGCACTTACTGCGGTACCGGGTATAGAGGTAATATTGCAGCTGATGAATTAAATAAAGAAGGGTTCAACGCAGTAACTCTTGATGGCGGCTATTCTAATTGGATCTAAAATAGATAAAATATTAGGATAATTATTTTAGATAAATAATTTATTTTTTAAAAATTTTCCTAAGCATAATTATAGAAGATATCATCAGACGTGTTCTAAAATTTAGTACTGATGATGTTACTCAATTCATAGAATCAGAGTATTTATTTTAAATTTTATTTTTGATGAAGTTAATTTATAGGGTATTTTTGTTCATCCAACACGCTTAAGTTTATAGAAAAATTAGAATAATAATGAATTATAGAAATACAGGGTTAATTTTATTAGTTCCATCAACGATTGTCGGAATTATTGTTTTAGGAATGAATAGTTATTTACCAAATGGGATAGAATTGCCAATTCCACTATTGTATGTTTCAATAATCAATGGAACAGTCTGGATTACAGGCATAATATTGCTAAATTACAAGGCAAAACATTCTAGCGGTAAAAAAAAGAATTTCAAAAGAACCAACACCAAAACATACGATAATTAAATTTTAGATTAAGATTGATAGCAGATTATGCTTTCAAAATTGTAGAAACAACATGTTTTACCATATCATCAAAATTGGAATTTGTGTTGGATTCAATTTTTGTCAATTGAGAATCACCTTCTTGAGCAATTCCAGTAGATTCAATATTTGCTTTTTCTTTTGCGGCGTTAATTATTACTTCAGCTTCTTTCATAGCCATTTCACGTGTTTTCTCCAATAATGTATCAATTTCACTCAAAGTCTTGACAGTTAGTTGTTTTTTCATATCTACAACTTTACCAGTTAAAGAGTCAAGATCGTCTTCTAAACCATTCAAAGATTGAATTATTCCAGTGACTTTGGATTCAACAACATCAGCCATTATATTCACAATTGGAAAATTCCATTAATTAAATCATTCATTTTTAGAACATGTTTTAGGCATAAAAGGCAAATTTTAACCAGAAGTTAGTAGTAGAATTGCTCGTGCTAGATCGCCTTTAGCTTCCTCTAAAGCACTCTTTGCTTTTTCCTCGTCAACTCCAGCTTGTTGACTCACTAACTGAATATCTTCATCTGAGAAAATTTGAACTTCCAATTCTACCTCCTCGTAACTGTCAGCAGTTACTGTAAAAATGGAACTATCTTTTGCCTTCATTTCAGTAACAGCAGGTTTTGAAATAATGATTTGTTTTTTATCAGTTTTAATTATAACTTCTTGAACATTTTGTAGCTCATTCATATCAAGACCCATCTTATCCATCATTCTTCGCATTTCGCGATTGCCTCCTCTACCACTCATACCACTGGATCCTCCTTGCGACTTTTTTAAACTATCTCTAACTTTAATGGCCACACCTCTTTTAAAATCAGATATCATTTCAGAAGATAAAACAGATCTACCAACTGCAATTACTTGATTTTCAAATATTATAGGAGTGTCAGATGAAACGCGTACATTTTTTCCAGACCAAATAACATGTTTGCAAAATACAGATCTGCCTTCTTGAACAAATGGGGCTGCATCTTCATTAATTTCAATACAATTTTCTCGAAATGCTTTATGTTGTAATAACATTTGAGCAAAAGGGATACTAATTGCCAAGCTACCATCAATTCTCAAAGTGCAAAGTAATTTTCCTTTATGAGAAGCAGTTCTAATTCTTCCAGTTCTTCGCGATAATCTTATGTCAACATCTTTTGGCAAGTATTTTGAGGTTCCAGTACCAAATAGAGCATCCAACGAATGTTGAAGTTTCACAAAATGTTCCATATCAAACTAAAAATTATTCTAAATATTAGTTGAATGTTAAACTATAGTAGAAATAAATAACTATATAGAAAGATATTTTATAATTAGATTATGGAAGAACAAGGAGAAACTAGAAAAATACAGTTTACGGGTAAATCATCGTATATAGTTTCACTGCCAAAACAATGGATTAAGGAATTAGGGTTGAAACAAGGTGATCAAATAAGAATGATCAGAAAAGGATCATCAACATTAGAATTGTATCCACCAAAATTTGAATCTCGTGTACAGAAAAAAGAAGACGCAACAATTGAAATTGCAGAAGAAGAACAACCAGATTCCATAGTTAGAAAATTAATTTCATTATACTTTTTAGGATTTAAAATAATTAATCTTAAATCAAAAAATGGAAGACTAAACCCAATTCAAAGGAACACTGCAAAAGAAGCAGTTAAGAGAATGCTAATGGGTTCTGAAATTATTTCAGATTCAAGTAATGGAATGACAATTCAAGTAATGGTAAATTTGTTAGAATTATCAGTTGACGGTGCATTCAAACGAATGATACATTTAGCAAAATCAATGTCAAATGATGCACTTCTAGCAGTTAAAGAAAATAATTTGGATTTAGCCCAAGAAGTAATCAATACAGATGACGAAGTAGATAGATTCGGATTTTATATTATTCGTCAATTAAAAATTGCAATACAAAATGAACATATTTTAAAAGAGATGGGTTTTAGAAATGCCAGAAATTGCTTAGGATATAGATTAGTTGTAAAAAATATAGAAAGAACAGGGGATCATGCCGCATTTATTGCAAAAGATCTTTTAGAATTTAAAAAATCAATTAAAAAAGAAATTTTAGAAAAACTTCAGGAAATGAATGATTTTTCATTGAATGTGTTAGATGAATCATGCTTAGCATTATTCAAAGAAGATTACTATCAGGCTGAAAAAATTATCAAAAAAATAGAACAAATTAGTAAATTTGAGAAGAAAATTAAAGACGCCTCAAAATCAATAAAAGGTGATGAAGAGATGTACAGGGTTAGAAGATTAGCCGAAAATATAAGAAGAATTTCAGAATATGCCAGCGATATTGCAGAAATTGTGTTAAATATGAATATAGAAAAAACTTTGAAAAAAACGGAATAACATATCAAAATGGACAAAGCGATTCTAATTACATATGATAAAGAAGATGCCATAAATGAGGCAAAGGGGCTATGCGAAGCTGCAGGATATGAAGTAGTTCACATAATTCAACAAAATTATCTGCAAAAACCAAAGTATGGAATCAGTGGTGGAGTTCTAGAACAATTACGTGAAATTGCGGATAAAATTAGACCAGATGTAATAGTGTTTGATGAAATTCTAAAACCAAGTCAAAATTATAATTTAGCAACGGAACTACAAAGAGAAGTTTTAGACAGAGAAGGATTGATTCTTGAAATTTTTGAAAGCAGAGCATCTAGTTCAGAATCAAAATTACAAGTCAAATTAGCACAATTAAGATATGAAATGGTTAGGGCAAAAGAAAAAGTTCGTCTTGCTAACATGGGAGAACAACCAGGGTTTATGGGAATAGGGCAATTTGAGATTGATGTTTACTATAACGATATTAAACATAGAATGCAGACAGTAAAAAAGAAACTTGAGAAAGCTGGAAAACAAAGAGAACTTCACAGACAAGGGAGAAAAAGGATGGGATTTTCAACAATTTCATTAGCAGGATATACATCTGCAGGAAAAACAACATTGTTTAACAAAACTACAGGTGAAACAAAAGCTCAAAGTAAAGAATTGTTTACAACACTTTCTACCACTACTAGAAGAATTACAATTAATCAAGAACCAGTATTAATTGCAGATACAGTTGGGTTCATCAGTAAATTACCCGCATATATGATAGATGCGTTCAAATCAACATTAGAAGAATTAACTTATACAGATATTATTATTCTAGTAATTGATATTAGTGATTCACAATTAGAGTTAAGAAAGAAATTTGCAAGCTGCATGAGAACATTGGATGAGTTAGAAGTTAAGAAAGAAAAAATAATTTTTACGTTAAATAAATCAGATTTAATGAAAAAAGAGCAAATCGATTATAAAAAAGAATTACTAAATTTAACTGAAAATGAAAAAGTAATTTCAGTTTCTTCAAAAACAGGTGAAAATATAGATGAGTTAAAAAAAATAATTGAGAATTTCATAATGAACAAAAATCCATATAAATATAAAAAAAATCAATGGGAAGGTAAAACCTATGATAATTGAAGTTGTTAGAATAGGACAACGTGTTGTAAGAGACGATAGAGTTACAACTCATGTTGCATTAGTTTCAAGATCTTTTGGAGCAGAAAAAATATTCATGACAGAAGTGAATCCAGAAATTA
Organism: Candidatus Nitrosopumilus sp.; assembly: GCA_028335865.1. Taxonomy (GTDB): domain Archaea; phylum Thermoproteota; class Nitrososphaeria; order Nitrososphaerales; family Nitrosopumilaceae; genus Nitrosopumilus. Next base: position 10,211 of record JAOKTA010000010.1, on the reverse strand, counting down.
AAGATACTTTAGAAAAAATCAACAACACATGGGGAGGAAATTTTATTGTTGAATTTATTGATAACTGGAAATCAGTGGTAAAAAATAAAAAAAAAGAGGGCTTTAAAATAATACATCTATCAATGTATGGTGAAAAAATTAATGATGTTCAAGAACAAATCCATGTGGAAGAAAAAATCTTAGTGGTAGTTGGTGCAGAAAAAGTTCCAAGAGAAATTTATGAATTAGCTGATTATAACGTAGGGGTAGGAAGTCAGCCTCATTCAGAAATTAGTGCATTAGCCATATTATTAGACAGAATCCAAAATGGAGAACAATTTGAAAAAACATTCCCAAACGCCAAAAGAAAGATCATACCTACAAAAAAGGGTAAAAACGTCGAAGTAGATGAGAGAAGGGATTAATACTAGAAACTTGAAGTGATTGAAGTTGGTAGACAAATACGAAGATCCTTTTGTTAGAATTGCATCAATGATTGGTGGCGACGAATATCTCAAAGTAGCAAGATCTTTACTAAAGGCAGAAGATGCAACTGATGAAGAAATTGCTAGTTCCACAGGTCTTAGAATCAATATGGTAAGAAAAGTATTGTATGATCTTTTTGGAAAATCTTTGATTACGGGCATTAGAGTAAAGGATGAAAGAAAAGGTTGGTTTGTGTACAGATGGAGAACTAGAAGAGAAGAAGTTGAACACTTTATTGAAAATCAAAAAAAGAAAATTCAAGAACGATTACAACAGAGATTTGATTATGAAAATGCATCTGACTTTTATCATTGTGGTAACGAGGACTGTTCAAGAGTTACATTTGAAGAGGCACTTGATGGCATGTTCAAATGTCCATCATGTCAGAGTGTATTAAATATAAAAAAGAATGAAAAATCACGAAAAGCATATTCAAAGAAAATTGATGAAATCAAACAAGATATGCAACAAATATTTTGAGTGATTAAAAAATAAATTTAATAAAAATTTTTAAAGAAAACAAATTTTATAATTCCTCATCCTCATCTTCATCCTCATCTTCATCCTCATCTTCATCCTCATCTTCACATTGTTCTAATTCTATATGACTAGGAAGTCCATCATCTTGGAAAAAAATCTCAACACAAATAGTGGTATCTAAAGTTGAAACCAATGTTTCAGCTAGATCTTTGGGAAAATTACCTAATCTACCAGGATCAGCAGAATAACGGTATTCAGTAATTTGTTCTTCATGATGAAAGTCAATTTCAATATCACCATTAGAAAATTTTCTAACTCTAATGACTTCACCAAATATACTAGTAGTCAAAATTAATTTTTACTATTAGAAACATCACGAGTAAGATTTTCAGCTAATTCCTCATAATGCTGTCTAGATTTTCCCAAATCATTTAATTGAGATTTTTCAATCGTATCAAGATCGTCATTGACTTTTTTAGAAACATTTTGTAATCTTACTTCTGCCATCATGAATAATTTATTATTCTCTTTCCATAAATGCTCTGTAATATGATCAACGTAAAGTTGCATATCAGCAATTAATTTTTCGGAATTACCTGATGAAAGATATTCTTTTGCAGATTTTTCCATTTCATTTCCAATTTCTCTTGATCGTTGATGATCAATTAGCATCATAGCAATTGGTCCCATGTTAGTAGGCATTCCAGCTTCCTCTAATGCAGGAAATAGTGATTTTTCTTCTTTAGTATGATGGCAAACATCAGTAAAGTTTTTTGAGAAATCAATTACAGGTAGTAAAATTGATTCAGGAATTTGTTTTTTATCATTTAATAATTCAATTGTAGATTGCATAGCTTTGATTACTTTTTCAATTAACTCATGATCACGTCGTAATGATTCGGTAGTCATAAGTATAAAAAATAAAATCCAATATCTATATCTTTTTAATAAAAATAATGAAAAGAGAAAAAAATAGTTAACGAATATGAGTTAACAATAGATTTAACGATTAGATAGACTATTTGCTTTTACAAATATCCAGATTCTTTTAGTCATCTCACTAGGAGCTATTGGTTTTTTTCCAAATACTTGTTCTACAGTTTCTTGACGACCTGCGAAATTAATTGCGTATCCTCCAAATGCTGGTTTCTTTGCTTTTGATTTAGTTGTAGTCTTCTTTTTTGGTGCAACTTTCTTTTTTGTTGCAACCGTCTTTTTTGGTGCAACCTTCTTTTTTGGTGCAACCTTCTTTTTTGTTGTAGCTTTCTTTTTTGTTGCCAATTTCTTGTAATTTTATTTTAAATAAAGTATAAGAACTTACACTTTAACATAATTCAGTACAAGATAGTTTTTGAGCCTCTTTATTGATTTTAATTTCAAATTAGGAGAATTAGAAATTTTTGCAAAGCCTTTTCCTTCAACAAAAGAGACAGAATCAGTACCTCCAATTAGAAAAGGAGATAGTGTAATTATCAATTCATTGAAAAGATCATTTTTGATAAATTCCCAATTCACAGTTCCACCTCCTTCAACTAAAATAGTTTTAATTTTTTTACTAGAAAGTTTTTTTAATAATAATTTTAAATTTATAGAATTTTCTCCAGCCATAATTACTTCTACAGGTAATTTTTGTAATCTTAATAAATTTTTTTTATTAATTTTTTTTGAAACAGCTATTATGGTTTGAACGTCATTACTTGTTTTTATAATTCTAGAATTAGTTGGTATACTACCAGTAGAATCCAAAATTATTCTTATGGGGTTTTTACCTTTAGTATAGCGTACAGTTAGTAAAGGATCATCTTGTAAGAGTGTATTTTTTCCTATAAGAATTGCATCTACTTTTGATCGTAATCTATGTAATCTAACACTATCAGATTTAGAAGATAATTTAGAATCACCAATTTTTGTAGAAATTTTTCCATCTATCGATATGGCTGCACTTAAAATTACATATGGATTAAATTTTTCCATGTACAATTTCTCCTCCAATCATTACTGCTTTAATGGATGATTCAGATGCTCGATGTACAATAGATGCATGTGGATTATGCATTGGTTCTAAATCTAATGCGTGTTTATCAAGAAATATACAATCAGCTATTTTTTTATTTTGAATAATTCCAATATCTTTTTTTAAAATTTTTCCGGCATTAACCGTAGCCATTTTAAGAATATTTTTTGGATCAATTCTTTTTTTCTTAATTCCCATTGTTACCTTCCAAAGAAAATCCATTTCACGAAACATGTCGGGTGAATTTATCATAACATTGTCTGTACCTAATGCCAAAAGACATCCAGCATTTTCCATTTTTTCAATATCAGGAATCCCTTCAGCCAAAGAGGAATTTGCTCGAGGACAAATCACTATACCCCTAGTTGCCTCAGATGCAGCCTGAAGATCACTTTTTGAAGCATGAGTCATGTGAATTAAAAAATCAGGCTTCATAGATAATGCTCGAATAGTTTCAGATTGGCCAGTAATTTGTTTAGATTTACGTACACTTTCTCGGGTTTCAGAAGAATGAATTGCTCGAAGTTTTTTTGTTTTAGAATAGGAAGTTAATACAGATTTACTATGCTCATTTGCACCGCTAATGCCGATTCCATCACATGTTTTAACTAAAGAAGGAAGATCCTGAATTTTTTCCTTAGGAAAAGGAGTATTTTTTTTAATTTCAGAAGAATTTTGATGAAAATCAAGTCGTCCCAAAATAATTGAACGAATTGGCATGTCAGAAGATACTTTTTTCAGTAAAAGTGATCCATCTAAACCACCTTCTCTAAAATCAACAAATGTAGTAATGCCTTTACAAATCATTGAATGACAAGTATTTTTCATAAAAGTAGATAGATTTTCTTTGGAAGTATTTTTTAATATTTTAGATTTAATTCCAAACATTGGATGAATTTTTTGATTAACAGTACTGTTTATCGTAATATCTTTTCCAATAGAATCAGCAATATGGGTATGGGCATTAATGAATCCAGGAATTAACAATAAACCTTGGCAATCAACTATATCTTTCTCTAAAGTAGATTTAATTTCTGGTTGAATTTTTTGAAATTTATTATTTTTAATTTCAATATCAACATTTGAAACAAAATCTAATTCTTCACCCAATAAAGCACTAATATTTTTTAATAACATTATAATTCATAAACATCAGGTTTTGGTTTTCCAGAATCCCTAATATCACGAATTGTATCAAGGGATTTTGTGGCTAATTTTACTGCATCCCTACTAGTTTGTGCATTTCCAATTCCACAATTCAAAGAAATGTCATCATTATTTTTAATCATGTCAATAAAATTTTGAACTGAATTTTTTGCCTCACTACTTGCAACAACCATATAATTATCACCACCCATGAAAAATGTGAGTGAATTTTTTTGAATAAAATATTTTACAATTTTTGAATACAAGTCAAAAATTATTGCCGAAATTTCATAAGGAGAAGTGTCTTTTCTTTTTGATTTTAAATCATCAACATCTAAATGCATTATTGAAACATTTAATTCAGATTTATCATCAATAAATCCAAAAATATTATGTTCTTTGTTTAAAATTATATTATTTTTTCTTCCATCATATGCTTTTAGATTAGCTTCGAAAGGAGATTCACCAAAACCAATTGAAATAGTCAAGTGTACTTCAAATAATTCTTCAAGTGTTTTTTGAATTTCTATATGATCATCTAAAGTAAGACCATTAGAAACTACAAAAAATTCATCAGATCTGTTTAAAAATACTAAGCAATTTTTTTCAGAAAATAATTTTTGTACTTGTTTGTAAAGTGACGCTTGAAGCATTTGCAATTCATGTTCTCTATCACTGCCCAATGTCAAAGTCCATGGTCCGTATTCAGTAATTTTTAAAATGCTAAGTTGAATCATTTTTGAATTTTTTCCAGTTCTGTAGAAATTTTAACAAGAGCTTCAATAGCACGTTCTGCAACAGGTCTTATTCTAGCATAAGCATGTCTTTCTTGCATTCCAGGGCCAGATATTCCCAAAGATACAGGTTTTTGATATTTTAGCGATAATCCAGTAAGAGATTGAGCAGTAGCATGAGATATTACTTCATCATGCTTTGTTTGTCCCTTAATTATAGCACCCAATGTAGCAACACCGTCAATATTTTCATTTTGTAGTAATCTATCTACAATTATTGGCATATCATAGGCTCCAGGAACCATGCAAACATGAGAAATTGTTAATTGTAATAAATTGGCTTTTTCCTTTGCAACATCTAACATCCTAGATGTTATTTCCTCATTAAATTCTGAAACTACAATAGCTATATTCATAATTAATTTACCTCAGCATATTCTAAAAGTTCTTTTCCATCAATTAATGGAATTCCATTTTGTTTTCCAAATTTTTCTGCCTTGTCTACAGATAATGCAGAATATGTTTCAGCATCCATCATTTCACAAATAGCAGTTACAGGAGTTAAACCTGCAATTTTAGTTAAGTAAACAGACATTTCAGTATGACCTTGACGTGATGCCAATAATCCTTCGGATGCAATCAATAAAGGCACATGTCCAGGAGTTTTAAATGAAGATACAAATTTTTCCTGTTTATTTTCAAGTTTAAAAATATTAGCCATTTCCATAATTGTTAATGCCCTATCTTTATCAGTAATTCCAGTATATGTCTGATAATGATTTACAGATAATGAAAATGTTGGATAGTCACCATATGGAGCTAAACCCATGATCATTTCTTTATTTGAAATAGAAGAACTAGCAAGAATTTCATGCATATATTGCAATTCAAGAGATTTTGCAAAATTATTTTCTAGTGCTATACAGAGTAATCCACCAGCATTTTGACGCATACGTGCAACATGTTCAGGAGTGATAAATTCTGCTGCTACAACCATATCAATTTCATTTTCACGATTAGCTGAATCAAATAATAATACAAATTCTCCACGTTTAAGAGATTCAAGTCCAGTTTCAAGTGACATATACAAAAATTATTTCAATCTAGGTATATAGTTTACTAAAAAACGGGTAATTACCACTAAAGTAGTAAATAATTAGGCTTGTTTTAAAATATACTTACCAAGAATGTCAGTTTCAATATTAACCTTATCTCCTACTTTCTTAGTATGAAAATTTGTAATTTCAATAGTATGTGGAATTAATGAAACATAGGCCAATGTTTTTTTTATATCAACAACAGTTAAACTAATTCCATCAATTGCAATTGATCCTTTCCTTACAACATATTTTGCTAAATTTTCGGGAACTTCAAAATAAACTTGAACCTCTTTAGGTTTTTTTAGAATTTTTTTTATTATTGCCACTCCATCTACATGGCCTAAAACAAAATGACCCTCTAATCTATCACCGGCCTTTAAACTTCGTTCAATATTTACAACACCGCCAACTTTTAGATTACCAAGATCAGTTTTTTTTGTAGTCTCTTCAATCATTTCAAAAATACATTTAGATTTAGATATCTTGGTTGCAGTAAGACATACACCATTAAGTGCAACACTTTGTCCAATTTTTAATCCCTTAACTTGTTTACCCAAGTCAATGGTCATTTCAATTGCACTTCGATTTTTAGTAATTTTTGAAATTTTACTTACTTTTCCAATTCCTTCGACAATACCTGTAAACATCAAAAGAAAGTGTAGTCTCTTTGTATAAATGGATTTAGATATCAGTAAATAAAATTATTTTGAATTAGAATTTTTAAATTCATCATCACAAAATTGATGGAAAATTGAACATTTGTTTTCTTTAGCATCGGATTTGATTTTATCCATATCTTTATTCAATACTCCTTGTGCAGCTAAAAATGCTTCATCAGGCATGTTTAATTTTTCAAATAATTTTGATTTTACACTAGGTATTTCTCGTAATCCTGAATCAACTCGTTGAGCTAAATCATAGTAATCAATTGCATCTTGATAATTGCCAAGATGACTAAGTGAAATGGCCTTATTCATTAATGCAGTTACATCATTTGGATCAATTACAAGTGATGTGTCATAATATTGAAGTGCGTCTTGATGACGATCCAATTGATTTAGAGATATTCCCATACTGTTTAGAGCCCAAGTATCTTTAGGATTGGTTACCAGAATGCCTTCACATAGTTTTAAAACTTCATCATGTTTCTTTAAACTTTCAAGAGCAAAAATTTTATTTTTTAATGCATATGTATCAGATGGTTTTATTTCAAGAACTTTATCACAATACACAATTGTTTCTTCATAATTTTTTAGATATATCAGAGATAATGAAATATTTTGTAGAGCAAGCATGTCAGACGGATCCTTTTTGAGTAAATCTTTACAGTAATTGTATAACTGATCATAATTTTCAGCATTAAACATGCGAGTAATTACATTTGTTGGATCAAGAAGGTCAATCATATTACTATTTTAGAATATCAAGTAGTACTTTTGCTTGTTTGTAATGTACTTCATCTATCATTTTTCCATCAACTGTTGTAGCACCCTTGCCTTTCTTTGTGGATTCTAGATATACCTTACAAACTTTTTCTGCCCATGCAATTTCAGTTTTGTTAGGATAAAATGATGTATGTACAGTAGTAATTTGATCTGGATGTATAACACTTTTTCCAGAATATCCTAAACTTTTTCCAAAATTACAATCATTTTGCAATCCCTTCAAATCTTTTAGATCCTGCCAGATACCATCAATAGCTGATATTCCTGCTGCCGCTGCATCAACAGGAATTTTATATCTAGAATATTTTCCACCTGGTGAGTCTTTAGTATATTCAACACCAAGATCATTTAGTAAATCAAAAATTCCAAAAACAATTGCAGTTACACGTTTTCCAAATGATGCAATTTGGTATGAGTTAACAACACCCTCTGCTGATTCAATGGATGGAATAATTTGAATTGGTTTTAATTTTTTAGATTTTTCTAAACTGGAAAGAATTTTTTGTATTTTTTTTAATTCTCCAACATTATTTACTTTAGGAATAACTATTCCATCGATCCCTTTTTGAATTATTTCCTTTAGATCTGATGGAACTTTTCCAGATAGTGGAGAATTAGTTCTAACAAAAATAGAAGAGGAATATTCTGAACGAGATTTTAATGCATTTTTGATTAATTTTCTTGCATTAGTTTTTTCATCATCTGGTACGGAATCCTCTAAATCAAAACAAATGATATCAGCTTGAATCTTCTTTGCCTTTTCAAGAAATCTGGGATTGTTCCCAGGTACAAAAATAAGGCTACGGAAGAGCTGAGTCATTAAATGACTAAGCGCCTTCAGGCTTCATTAAGATTTTACCAAACATGCCTTTTCCAGTTAACATCTTTGTGTGTGCCTCTGCTGCTTGTTCAAATGTATATGTTGAATCAATTGCAGCTTTAATTTTGCCTTGACCCATCCAGTATAGAGCTTGGTCAAGTTCAGCTTTGGTTCCTTGGGTTGAACCTAAGATGTTAGTTCCTTTGAAGAACACATGTCTAAGATCAGTTTTTGCATCATATCCAGTAGTTGCTCCACATGAAACAAGTGTTGCACCATACTTTAGCAATTGTAATTGTTTGTTCCAGTGTGTTTCACCGATATGATCAAATGATAAATCAATTCCAGGTGCTTCACCTTTTCGTTTTGCAATTTCTTTAGAAATTTTGTAGACTTCTTTACTCCAGTCATCTTTTCTGTGATCAACTGCATAGTCTGCTCCAAGTTCTAAACATTTGTCTAGTTTGTCTGGGCTTGCTGTTGCAATAACATCACAGTTGTATAATTTTGCAATTTGAATTCCAAAGCTTCCTACTCCAGAACCTCCGCCCATAATTAGAACAGTTTGTCCGGGAGTAATTTTGGCTCTGCCAACTAGCATGTGCCATGAAGTTAGTATTGTCATTGATGCTGCGGCTGCTTGATCATATGACACACCTTCTGGGATTTTTGAAACATTAACTTCTGGTAAATGAGTTACTTCTTGGAATGCTCCCCAGTTTGGACCAGTTTGAAATCCCCAAATTGTTCTTTTAATACAATCAAATTCTCTACCATCGGTACATGCTTTACAAACTCTGCATGACATGTTAGAGTGAGATACTACTTTATCTCCAACTTTGATATTTTTAACATCATCACCAACTGCGATAACATCACCTGCAGCATCAGAACCTGATACGTGTGGTAACGGTACTGCAACTGGGACTCCTCTCATACCCCAAATATCATTATAATTTAGGGCTGCAGATTTTACTTCAAAAACTACTTCATCTGCTTTTGGTTTTGGATCATCTATATCCTGGACTTTTAGGATTTTAGCATAATTATCGTCTGGTGCATATTCACTGTATGTAACGGCTTTCATGAATAATTAGAAATATTCCCCATAATTATATTTTATCTGTATTATACTCGATTCATCTTAAATTCACGCTTTGGCTGCTGTGAAGATAAAAGAATCTCTTTTAATTGATCATCTGTTATTTGTCCCGGCATTTTTCCTTGTGATGCCATTCCAATTAGAAATTGTTCCACACTGTCAGATAATTCAGGTTTAACCATTTTGATATTGTTTAGTCTCATTCTGGCTTCAGGAGTAAGAATTTTTCTTAAAATTTGTTCTTTTTGTGCAGCTTGCTCATGATTAGGATTATGATCTTGTGGCAAATCATTTGGTTCTGGAAAACTCATTTTGATCTAGCGGTATATTTTCAATTCAGGTTTTTCTAAAATTAATTCATTAAGGATTTCAGTTGCAAGTCTATCTAGTTTTTGCATACCATTTTTAGAAACAACTCTGCCCTTCTTTTCAATTTTTTCTAAATATCCAAGTTTTTCTAATCCTTGAATTGCAGTACGAATAATTGCACCACTTGCATCTTTATGATGAGCAGCACCGTATCCAGATGGTCTACCGCCACCATAGTCTTTCTTTAATTCATTAACACCAATTGGGCCATTAAAGTAAATTTTTCTTAGAATTGATGCACATCTAGTTTGCCACCATTCACTATCTTGTGGCGGTTTATCTGCATGTGCTCCAGTTTTGACAAATGGAGTCCAAGAAGGAGCAGGAATATCTTCATTCTTTAGAATATTTGCTAATCTTTCAATTAGGACATCTGCTGGTACATCATAGACTTTTGCCATAAAGTGCAAAAATCGATAATCGTCTTATAAATCATTGATACAAGAAGTTAAAGTTCTGAAACATGGTTAGGCATAATTAAAATTCTGAAAAAAGATCGCAAAATCGAGTACAGAGAGAGAAAGGAGAATAATTTA
>JAOKTA010000001.1 GCA_028335865.1 Candidatus Nitrosopumilus sp. | reverse complement strand
GACCAATGTAAAATTCCCTTTAATTGCTCCTCAACTGTTGCATTTGTAGTTGGGAGGCTTGCTGATGCAAAAACAATTCCATTTGTCCATTGCATAGTTGGAATGCCTCCGCCTGATGATTTTGTACTAAATGCTATTTGTTTTACCCAATCCTCAAACTTATACTCGATAATTTCATGAATGACTAGTTTCTTCCAGGGCTCTATTGTAATTTCCACTGATGGTATTCATTTTAATCCAATTATAATCCTATTTTTTAATTTTCTAAATAATTTTTAACAATAAATTAAATTTCTTTAATTTCAGTAATGGTTCCTAATACTGAATCCATCTTTACTATTGCTTTTTTTTCATCCCATCCAAGTGCAACATACCAATCCCCTGCATCGTCATGATACTTTGTTTCTAATGTTTTGAGATTTTCTGGTTTTATGTCATATTTTTTAGAAATGCCTGATATTGCTAATGCAATTGCATCTTTCTCTTTTTCTAACCTTCTCTTCATTAATCCTATTCCTGGAGTCATGCTTACGTCATGATGCTTCATCTAATATAGTTAATTCTTAAAATTGTGCATAATGTTTATTTTTTCTAATTCCACTATTACCATATTTCAAATAACCCTCTTTTAGCCTAACAATACCATGAAATTAATTCAGAGATTTTCAAATTCTTCATTTTTAAAATCTAGTACACTTGTTTCACTTGTATCAATTTTAGCAGTAATTGGTCCTATCGTAATTGTTTCTGCTGGATTTTGGGATGCTATATCACATATGTATGAAGAAAAGGAATTCTTTTGGAGCCCATCTCATATGCTAGTTTACACCGGAGTTTTTATGACAACTTTTGCTGCCGGGATGGGTTGTTTATTATTATTTAGAAAATCCGTTCATGGATCTCTAAAAACTGGAATTAAACTTGTTATTGTAGGATCTATCATTCAAATGGTTTCTGGATTTGGTGATTCGTTGTCACATGATATGTTTGGAATTGATGGATTGGTTTCCTTGTCTCATCAACCACTTGAATTTGGTTTAATTCTTGCGTCCTTGGGAGCAGTCTTAATAATAAAAAATAGAGAGCATACAAAATTAAAATTATTTCTACCTTTTTCCATTATGGCATTTTTATTTTTCGTAACTTGGTTACTTTTTAATTTGGTTTTAACTTTTGGTCACACTATACAATGTATTCAAATTCATGTAATATTTTCATCAGGCTGCTCTATTTTGTAATTTTTTATTTTTAGATAAGAAATTAACATAATTAACAAAGAACCTAATAGTATCATGACTCCTGGGACTACCATTCCTTGTGAATTTGTATCTCCAAATTCTATTTGTACATTAACTTGATTTTCTGAAATGTTTGATACTTTTATTGTATATGTTCCATCTTTATTAAAATCAAAATATGAAATCAAAAATTTGGTATTGACTTTTTGTTCTTTTATGACATTCAAATTTGTGTCTAAAATTTGAACAAATACACTTTTTTCTTTGGCAAATTCAGGCATGTATATTTTGTAATACCCGATGCCATTTTTTCCTGTTAATTCTAATTTTGATTCAATTGAATTTGATTTTTTTAATACTGTCTCCTCATGATTTTTTTCTGTTTCATTTAATATCACTGAAACCCAAACCATTCCAATGATTACTACAATTAATCCAATTTTTAGTGCTGATATCTTCATTTTACTATCTGCTAAATTATTTGATTAATAAAATAATCTAAAAGGGCTCGAAGGGATTTGAACCCTCGACCTAGCGGTTCGAAGCCGCTTGCTCTATCCAGGCTGAGCCACGAGTCCAAACAATTAAGATTTTAACAGGTGTAAATATCTTCTAGATACTTTGAAAGTTTCAAAAAAAGTTGTAGGGGTTGAATATGCAATTAGAGATATTGTAGTAGCTGCAAGAAAAGTTGAACAAACAGGCATGAAGGTAGATTATCTCAATATTGGTGATCCTGTACAATTTGGATTTCAACCTCCTGATAATGTAAAACAAGCATTGATTGATGCTATCAAAAATGGTGAAAATTATTACTCTACATCTGAAGGTCTTTTAGAACTAAGAGAAGAGATTGCAAAAAAAGAAAATGCTAAGGGGCTTTCTATTACAGCCGATGATATTTTAATTACAAATGGTGTTTCTGAAGGACTTGATATGGTAATTTCTTCAATTGTAGAAGAGGGTGATGAAGTACTTTTACCTGGACCGTATTATCCCCCATATGCTTCGTATGTAAGATTACACGGTGGAATTCCTGTAGAATTTGCAGTTGACTTGAATGATTCCACTCCTAATTTTGATGATATTAAATCCAAAATTACATCTAAAACAGTTGCAATCTGTTTGATTAGCCCGAATAACCCTACTGGTGTCGTGTTTAATGAAAATGCACTCAAAAAATTAGTAGATATGGCTAACGAGAATAATCTCTACATCATCTGTGATGAAATTTATGATCAAATAATTTTTGATGATAAATTCGTAGGAATTGGAAAAGTTGCAGGTGATTCCCCTATAATTATTCTAAATGGATTTTCTAAAGTACATTTAATGTCTGGTTGGAGAATTGGTTATATTGCATTTAATCAGTCGCCTCAACTTGAAGCGTTAAGGGAGCATCTTCCTAAACTTGCAAGAGTAAGAATTGCAACTAGTCTTCCAGTACAACATGCAGCTTTAGAGTCTCTTCGTGGACCTCAAAATTATATCCATGATTTTGTTTCAGAAATGAAAAAACATCGAGATTTAGTTGTAAAACGTCTTAATGAAATGCCTGGACTTTCTTGTTCTACTCCTAAAGGCGCATTTTATGCATTTCCAAAAATTGAAGATAATAGATTTGGTAATGATAAAGAATTTGTTACAAAGTTATTAGAATCCAAAGGAGTTCTAACTGTTCATGGTTCTGGATTTGGAGAACAATATGGCAGTGGACACTTCAGACTTGTTTATCTTGCAAATATTGAAATTTTAGATTCTGCAATGAATAAAATCGAAGAATTTGTTACTCAGTAATCCCAAACTGAAATTTTTTGTGGAATTATTTCTATAACACAATCAGTATCATCCAGCAATTTTTTTGCAGATTTATTTTCTAACGTTTTAAAATACTTCAAAAGTATTTTTTTTGCAATAATTTTTGTTTTAGGCATTTCTAAAATAATGTTGGCAATTCCTTGGCCCATCACTCCGTAGATATCTGGAGAATTTACACCTACATCTACACAAAATGATACATGATTATTTTTTTGCAGATTTTTTATTTTTTGGCTTTTAGTGTTGGTTCCTACGTACATTTTTTTTCCAGCATATGTATACCAGACAGGCGTAATGTGTGGAAAATTATTCTTATCAATAGTACATAATCGTAAAATTTTTTGTGTTTTTAGAAATTCATCTCTTTTGTTCATATTTTGTAAATCCCAGTACTATCATAAAAATCCCAAATGCTAGCATTCCAGTCGAAACTTTTTCATTTGTAATTTCTGCATTAAATAAAAAATCTTCTACAAATTCTGGACCCCATATCAACAATTGTTGGATTAAAACTATTGTTGCCATTATGCAAAACATTAGACCAATTGCTGTATACCAATTTCTGCCTCGCCTCTGATATTCATCACTCATGATAAGTGCCCTAGATGATTTTGATGCCTGGATTCTTAATCTTGTTTCTTATCATTGCATTAAGTAGCAATGGTGTAGACATTTCTGCAAGATATGATAATTCTATTGGTCCTAAGTAAATTGATCTTAATCCTTTAATTTCATCAATCAAACCATTTACCACTTGAACTGATTCATTGTCATCTCCACAAACAAATATGTCGTAATCTAATTCCAATGTAGGATTAACTAATTTTTTTTCAGAAATTACATGAAATGCTGATACAAGTTTTGATTTATTTTTCATATGGTTTGATACAAGTTTGTATGAAAACGGTTTGTTATCTTTAATTGAAATACATTCAAAACCAACATCTGTTTTTGTCATTGGAACGATTGGGGATACAACAACACAAGTATCTTTTATTTCAGATAGAATTCCAGAACACACTGAATCAATATTTTCATATGGGATTGATAAAACTAAAACATCACTTTCTTTTGCAACTGAGACATTATCATTTCCAGTAATACTTCCTTTAACGTCTCCAAAAGACTCTTTTGCAAGATTTGTATATTCTACTGCTGATTCTGATGCTCTTGTAGCATCCCTTGAACCAATTATGATATCATGATTTTGTGCCCATCTTAGTGCAAAACCTTTCCCCATTCCGCCTGTTCCGCCGATAATTCCAACTTTCATAATTTATCCTCTGAAAATGTTATTATTATCTCTATTTGAAAGACGTTCAACTTGGGTCAAATAATTTTCCTTAGACATGGTCAGGCCACAAATAACACTGAAAGAATTCTAACTGGCAGAACTCCGGGTGTTCCTTTAACTGATGTAGGAATTAAACAAGCAGAACAGACTGCTGAATTACTTGAAGAAATGAATATCTCTGCAATTTATTCAAGTCCTATCCAAAGAGCAAAACATACTGCTGAAATTGCTGGAAAGCATAATTCTATTGATGTCACAATTGATGATCGTCTTATTGAACTTGATATGGGCAAATTTACTGGTGTGCCATATGATGAAATTTTTACTAGTCATGGTAACGTCTTTATGAAATTCTATAATGGTGAATTGGAAATTGCCCATAATGGAGTAGAGACCTTTGCAGATGTGAAAAAAAGGGTTTTAGGAATTGTCGATCATGTACTTGAGAAGCATCCTGATGAAAACGTTGTTCTGGTCACACACATGGATCCAATTAAGGCAATGCTTTCGACAATAGTTGATTTATCTTCAACCAATCTCTTTGAACTCATTATTGCTAATGCCTCACTTAATATTTTTAGAGAAAAAGATCGCAAATTCTCTCTTTCTGGAATTAATGTAATGCATCCTTCTAGATTCGATCAAAATTGGTAGCCAATAATTGTGATAACCCTTATAAAGAAATTGAAGTCGAATTCAAATAATCGCTAATGAAGTTCATATTTGGATTCTTATTGATAATTGGAGTTTTAGTTATAGTTCCAGCTGTAGATCTTGCATTTGCAGCAGGTGATGAACCTGGTGAATACCTTGATCGTAGAACAGTCATTTGGAATTTATTCTATAAGATGATGACTGTTGCATTTACAGTTGGGTCGGTAGTTTCTGGTACTATTATTTGGCAAGTTTGGAGATTTAGAGAATCCCATCCAAAAGCAAGACCAACTCGCTATGAGGGAACTGACTGGTAGATATGTCTGGACATTCTAATTGGCCTGAATGGATTTATGTCGCTGTAGTTATTGCATTAATGACTTGGGTAGGTGCAGAAGCATGGGAAGCAGAAAGATTAGTTGAACACGTTCCTGCAGATGCTAAAACAATTATTGTAACAGGACAGCAATGGTTCTGGACTTTTGAACATGAAGATGGAACAAAAGAAATTGGTGAGTTACATGTAGAAGTTGGAAAAGCGTATAAGTTTGAAATAGTATCAACAGACGTAAATCATTCCTTTAACATTCACGACTATGTTGTTTTAATTGATGCAATTCCTGGCAGAGTCAATACTGTGTGGTTTGCACCAGATAAAGTTGGTGAACACGATATTCAATGTAGAGAGTATTGTGGATTAATTCACTATAACATGAGAGGAACACTCTATGTTACGGAGCCATTATCTTGATAACGCTTTTATCACAAATTATTATCGAGGAGATTAACTAATGACTCTAGAATTACAAAAGCCACGTCCGATTTGGCAAATTATGTTTTCAACACACCATACTGATGTTGGATTACTTTACCTAATCACCTCACTCACTTTCTTATTCTTAGGTGGTTCACTAGCACTTGGAATTAGAGCTGAATTGTTTTACCCAGGATCTCAAATAATCGCAGATTCTATGACATTTAATAGAATTTTTACTGTTCACGGAACAACCTTGATTTTCCTATTCATTATTCCATTTGCATCAGCTGTTGGTAACTATTACGTTCCAATTATGGTGAGATACAGGGATATGGCATATCCAAAACTTAATGCAATTGCATTTTGGATGATTCCTCCTGCTGGTGTCCTAATTTGGTTAGGATTTGCAGATTTTACATGGTATGCAACTCCTCCGTATTCTATCATCAGTGCACCAGGACCTGCGGCGGATATGTGGATATTTGGATTAAAGATTTTGGGTATCTCTTCTGTATTGGGTGCTCTAAATTTTGTCGTTACAATTCTAAAATGTAAACATCCTGACATGTCAATTGGACAAATTCCATTAATGGCTTGGGCTTTCTTGTCTTCCTCATTAATCATTATAGTTGCAATTCCAACATTTGCTGCAGCCCTGTTAATGCTGTTAACTGACAGACTTGGTGTAAGTGGATTCTTCAATCCAGCAATGGGTGGTGATCCAATTGCATATGCACACTTGTTTTGGTTTACATTCCATCCTGAAGTGTATGTATTGGTAATTCCTGCAATTGGAATGATGTATGAAATTATTCCAAGATTTTCAAGAAAACCAATTTACAGTTACAATTCCGGAGTCTTTGCATTTGTTATGTTGTCTATTGTCGGTTTCTCATCATGGGCACATCACATGTACGCAACCGGAATGTCTTTCACTGAAAAAACAGTCTTTATGGTTGGAACTTTAGCAGCTGTCCCAGCATCTGCCATGCACGTTTTCAACTTTGTTGCAACAATGTGGAATGGTAGAATTAGATTCGCAACACCAATGATGTGGGCTGTTGGAGGAATTGCATTATTCTTCTCTGCAGGCGCAGGTGGTGTAGTTAACAGTGCAATGCCACTGGACTTTACAACACACGATACATACTGGGTAGTTGGACACTTCCATCTCTTTGTGATGGGTACTATTGCATTTGGTTCAATTGGCTATCTCTACTACATGTTCCCATATGTTACAGGTAGAATGTATAATGAAACATGGGGTAAGGTTCACTTTGTCTTGTCCTTTATTGGTACTATCTTGGTATTCTTTACACAACACGTACTTGGCTTGTATGGAATGCCAAGAAGAATTTACGATTATCCGCCAATTCCAGAATGGATTGCAATGAATCAAATAGCAACAGTAGGTGCAATGATTATTGGAATCAGTATGGTAATATTCTTAGCAAACATGATACACAGTTCTGGAAAAGGAAAACCTGCAGACACAGATGATCCGTTTGGACTTGGAGGCAAATACTATTATCCATTTGAGGCAAAGAACCCATCACATTAGGAGATAAATGAAATGAGTAAAAATAATTCCCAAAATGTTTACATGACTTCACCTAATCGAGTTAACCGAATGCTGGCCATTATGTTGGGAGTTTGTCTAATTGGTGGAATTATTTTCTTTTCAATGTGGGATTATTGGATTTCACAGCCACCGCCAGTTGTAGCATTAATGGCAGGAGAAAAAACTCATGCAGGACCTGCAGAAGCAACTGGACAAACAATTACGCAAGATCTTTCATTTCTTGAATCAGCTGACTTTAGGTCTTTGACATTTAATGCGCTGAAAGATGAACCTGGAGTTAATCCAACAATTGAGATAAGTGTTGGTGATAAAATTGTGTTTGATGTTGTAAATGATGGAATGTCCTTCCATGCATTTGGTGTTACACAAGACACTGAAGGTTTTGCTGGAATCATTCCTGGTAGTGAGATTGCAGCCCCAACTAATCCGTTAAAACCTGGCGAGTCTGGTACATCTGAATTTATCGCAGGTGAAGAAGGAACTTACTACTACATTTGTACAGTTCCAGGTCATAGAGATCAAGGAATGGTTGGAGAAATTATTGTATCTGGTTCTAGCGGACCTGCAGTTGCAGCAGCCCCAACTGGTATATCTCATGAATTTGAACTTGATTTTATAGAATCTGCAGACTTTAGGACTTTAGCATTTGATGCATTACCTGGAGAAGAAGGCAATAACCCTCAAATTATTGTCAACTCTGGTGACGAAGTAACTATTACTACAAACAATGCCGGCATGTCATTTCACGCATTTGGTGTGGTTTCAAATCCTGATGACTTTAACAGTGTTATTTTTGATTCAGCAATTGCAGCAGCAACTAATCCGTTAAAACCTGGTGAGTCTGGCAGTACAACCTTTACTGCTGGTGCACCTGGAACATACCATTACATTTGTACAGTTCCAGGACACGCATTACAAGGAATGATAGGCGAATTTATCGTAGAATAATTTTGGCAATTCAATATCTGGCATTATCCACTTTAGTTGTTTTGTATTCTTTGATGTTTATTGGAGGGTATATTTCAGCATCAGGACTTGGATTAACTTGTCCTGAGTGGCCTCAATGTCCAAATGGTTTCATGCCTTCAGCTGAGTATTTTGTTGAATGGACTCATAGATTAGTTGCAGCAAGTGTAGGCGTTTTAGTAATTTCTACAATGGTCGCTAGTATTATTCATAAAAATTCAGATTTGAAAATAAAAATTACCAGTTCTCTTGCAACTGGATTAGTAATTACACAAATTACTTTAGGTGCTTTAGTAATTGATTTAAAATTACATGCAGTTTTAGTATCTGTTCATTTAGGAATTGGGATATTTTTGTTTTCAATGGTATTGTTAACTACTCTGTTTGCATTCCGTATGGCAAAAATGCCAATAAAACCTAAACTTTAGATTTTTTAAAAATTTTCGGTAGGTAAATGTATCCTATCACTACTGCAAAACTTATTGCACCAATTGTAATTGCAGCGATAAATATTACTCCAAATGGACTTTGAGTTCCCATGTTAAAGGTATAGGTCAATGTTCCTTGTGTTCCATCCATGTCATACAAGTCAATTAACACAATATGATTTCCTTGTTTTGTCCAAATGTAATCAATATCCCAATGACCTTCCTTGATCGTTGTTGGAGGAATTGCATTTACTTGTTTATCATTATAAAAAACCCTGATTCCCATTGTGAAACTTTCTACTTCTTCAAAATTTTCATCAGTTACTCTGACCAAAAATTGTGATGTCTCATTAATTTGTGGAAATTCTGGCGTTGTGGCTACTTGTACCCTATATCCTCCATAGAATTTTTCTGCAGAATTAAAGAGTGAATGACCATATGCCATATTTACTGCTGAGATAGATGAAAATAATATTATTGTAATTAATAATATTGATCGCACTTTAATCATTATACTATCAATGATCCATAGATGAATATATTGTACATCAATTTCTTTCAAGAAAATCTTCACAACCTTTAAATTATTATTGGCAAGGAATCAGCGTATTGACACTAGTTAGTAAATCAATTGATATTAAAACACCCGTGGATAATGTATTCACATATTTTGCAAGACCAGAGCATGTTTCTGATCAAATCAAAAATGATACCGTTGGAATGACAGTAGTTCCATTGGATATCAAAGAAGGCATGGGTGTTGGTACAACATTTAGAATTATTGGTGACTTTAGCGGAAAACGTTTAGAGTGGGACTGTGAAACAACTGAATTTGTCAGAAATGAGAAAATTGTTGCCAAGCAAATTAAAGGTCCGTTTAAGAAATGGGAAATTACAAACGAATTCAAATCATTAGGTGCTAATCTTACAAGAATAACAATGTCTGTAGATTATAAAATGCCATTTGGTCCACTAGGAGCAATTCTAGATAAAGCAAAATTTGCAAAATCTGCTGATAAGGGAATGGAAACTGCACTTTACAATGTTAGAGGATTACTTGAAGGAAATGGCTCTATTCCTGTCTACATTACACTAGATGCATACCAAAAACTTCTTGCAGAAAAGAAAAAGATGAACAATGTACCAGTTTCAACTGCACTTACAGCAATTTTAGAAAAGTACAGTGAAATGGAAGCTAAATCAGAAACTACATAATAATTTATTTTAAAATCTTAAGATTAATAACAACTCTAGGCACTTTTTACTTTGTTGGGTTTATGGCGCAGCCAGGTAGCGCACCGGACTCTTAATCCGGTTGTCGAGGGTCCGAATCCCTCTAGACCCGCTTTTACTTATTTTAATTAATTTTAAAAATTATATTTTTTTTAATAAAGTAAATCTTGTTTGATCTTGTCCGTAATCTTCGTGCAAGTCTACATCACTAACAAGTTTTATTTTATAATCTAGCCATTTTTCTCCCATGTTTCGAAATTTATGATTGCTATCAATCTGTTTTTCAGTTTTTTCATATTTTTCACAATGCATTATCCATTTTTTAGATACTCTGAACATCTCTGCAATCCCTTTTTCTAATACGTCCTCATCTAGATAATTCATTAATCCATGTGTAAATACAAAATCTATTGAGGCATCTTGAAATGGTAATTTAGTTATGTCTTCTTTTTGAAAATTTACATTAGATAACTTTTCTTTTGCAATTTCTAATGCATGTTCGTTTAGATCGACCCCATGTAATTGGAATGAGTCAGAAAATAATCTTAAATCAACCCCTGTACCACAACCTATTTCTAAAATACTTTGTACACCTGGTAAGGAACTAGCTAAGTCTCTAACATATTTTGCAAATTCTTCATTGTATCTTGATTCATTTTCATCTGCATATTTGTTCCAAAATTCTTCATTATACTGCATATAATTTTTCAACTAAAGCTGTATTTGTTATTACTTCTCTTTCCTAATGTTGGCATTTACATGGAATTAATTTTGTATCAAAAGTACAATCATGCGGTCCATCTGATTTTCCTTGTGTTGGAATATTCTTCATACAATCATCATGACGCCCCTTTCTACAAAACCAACAAATTTCCGGTGTATCTCCAGTCGCACATAAATCCATAATCTTCAATATTTTTTATGGATAAAAAAGTTCTTTGAAATTAAATAAATGTTAACCATGGCAAAAATCTTTCATCTTTTCCCATCACTGCATCTCTATATGACTTTTGTAGTGCTTTAGTTACACTTCCCATTTTTCCAGTTCCAATTTTGACTTTATCTATTTGTGTAACTGATTTTACTTCTGCAGCAGTACCGGTCATAAAAATTTCATCTGCAGTATAGAGATCATCTCTCTCTAGATCCCGTTCAATTACGAATCCGTTGTTTTCTTCAATAATTTGCATAATACTGTCTCTTGTAATTCCCTCTAATCCTCCTGCTGAAAGTGGTGGTGTTTGAATAATGTCGTCTTTAATTATGAATATGTTTTCGGCACTACCTTCTGCAACTTTTCCTTGTGAATTTAACATGATTGCCTCATCAAATCCATTTTCTAATGCTTCCATTCTTGCTAGAGCTGCATTTGCATAGTTTGATGCTGCTTTTGCTTGCATCGGTTGAGATCTTGAGTCAATTTTTATCCAACTTGAAACTTTACATTTTGCTCCTGAAAATTTACCTGCTTTTGACTCTCCCATCTTCCATTCCCAACATGCAATTGACATGTCCACTTTGTTTGTAGTGGGAGTTAATCCCATTGTTCCATACCCATAATATGCTAATGGTCTGATGTATGCTTCTTTTAGCCCACTAGCTTTAACAGTTTGTAAAATAGCATCTGAAATTACTTTTTTTGTATACTGCATTTTCATTGAATATAATTTTGCAGATTTGAATAATCTGTCCACGTGCTCTGGTAATCTGAATACTGCAGAACCATTTGGAGTATCATAACATCTTATTCCTTCAAAAATTGATGTTGAATAATGTAATGCATGGGTTAACACATGGACTTTGGCATCTTTGAATGGAACTAATTTTCCATTCATCCATATTTTACCCGTTTCTATCATAGGAAAAGAAAAAAACTCTGGTAATTTAAAGAATTATTTTTAATATGGTCGTATTATATTTAGAAAATACATATCAGATAAACTAGGCATTATCGTGTGGAGTGGACTTTAGGTTTTATTGGAATAATTCTTTTAACTATAGGCTTGATTGGCCAGGCATTTCAAATGAGAAATATTCGTTTGGCTAATTACAATAATGATGAATTAGCCTCACCGAATGTTTTCATGAATAAGAGTAATTTCAAATGGTATGCAGTTATTGGAATTGGTATCACTTGTTGGTATGCAGCTGAACGTATCTGATCTATTATCTCCGAATTTATAGTGAAAATTTGCATTAACCATAGCGTGTTTTAGCTTACACTGTAATGTTACTTGATAGAATATAATCTACATAAAAAATCTATTATGTGTTTACTTGTAATGTTGTAATTTTTACTAAATAAAATTAATTTCTGCAATTCCTTCATGCACTGCTTTGATAGCTTTTTTTATGTTTTCTTCTGCATCTTCTACAACAATAATTATTCGTGATGTTTCTTCCTGTGCATCCATATTCAAAATATTCAATCCAGACTCTCCAATTTTTGCACTAGTTCTTGATGCAACTTGTTGAACTCTCCACATTTCATCACCAATTAATGTGATTACTCCTCTGTTGTATGTAATTGTAGCAAGTGGATCAAATCCTAGTAGATATTTTTCATTTCTTTTTACATAATCTCCATCCAAAAATAATATCCTGGATAATTCTACACCGTCTTTTGTAAATGGTGATAAGATGACAAATTCACTGTAACGTCTATCTTTTTCTAAGGATGTCAATAATTTTTGAATAGAATTTGTTTCAATTCTAAATATTGCACAATTTTCTTTTCCTGTAACTATTTTAATTGGATGGCCTTTGTGATCACCTAATTCTCTTTTTATTATTGTGATTTTTTCTGGATTTTTTATATTTGTAATTCTAATTGGCATGTCTACGCCATGTTCTACAATTTCTTTTATTGCGATTGGATCTAAAATTTTCATTCCAAACATTCCGGCCAGTCTTGCCTCGTTGTATGATAATTGAATCACTTCTCTTAACCCTAATTCAATGATTTTTGGATCTGCTGATACTACTGAACTATCTTTTTCGAAATCTATGCTGGCATCATATTTTTTATGAAATAATATTCCCAGATCTGCTGCAGTTCTATCTGAGCCTCCTCGTTCATATGTTGTAGTTATGCCATCTACTGTTTTTCCTATAAATCCGCCAATTGTAACCACTTCATTATTTTCAACTAAATTTGAAATTCCCCCCATTCTCTCATTTGATTCTGTTCTGAGAAAGTTTGTAGATTCTATGTTGTTGTCTGTAATTATTGGCCAGTCATCAAATTCTACGGCATCTGTTTTAATTTGATTACTCCTTAGAATGTAATTCATGACATGAGCCATCAAGATCTCCCCTGAAAATGCTAATGCCTTTGATCGTGTTTCATCTGCAAATTCTTTATTTTCAAATGCATCATCCAATGCTACTTGTGCTTTTTTCAAATGTATGTCGACAACATTTTCACATTTCTTTTTATTATCCTCATTAACCATTTGAAGAATTTTTTGATATGCTGCTTTTACAATATCTAGTGACGGTTTAATTCCATTTTCTGCATTTTTCCCTTGTTCTAGTACAACATCTGTTAATGATCGTTTTTTTCCATTGTGTAATGTTAGTGGTGCTGAAAAAACGGTAATTACTTTGGAGTCTTTTTTTAAATTATTAATCCTCTCAATTATTTGTGGTATTGATATTCCATCTGGACCTATTGCGCTACCTCCAAATTTTGCAATTATCAAGTTAGTCATAGTATTATTCTTAAAACCAAATTACCATCTATTAACTATTTGATCTCTCTTTGATCATTTTTTTAATAATTTCTGATGCCAATCTTGCACCATCTGTATTCACTTTATTTCTTTTTTGTTCTAATTTTTCTAAAATTAATGTTTCAAGATTATTGATATTTTCAAAAACAAATCCTTCCGTTTTTGCGTTATGTTCTTGTTCAAAATGACCTTTAATTGGAATAAATATTCCTGGTGTACCATAGGCTTTAGCCTCGTCTATGGTTGATTTACCTGCTAGAGAAATTATCAAATCTGATGCAAAAATTAATTCATGTAAATTGTCTACAAATCCTAAATTTTTTACATTTAGAAATTTTTTATTAACTGCTGGACCTGATACTACTAAAATTTCAATATTTTGATTAATTTTTAAAATTGCTTTTATTGCTTTATCTATTAAAAATAACCCTGCATCAGTACCTCCAATTGAAATAAGTACTGTTATTTTGTTTAATGAAAATTTTTCTCTTAATTCTTCTCGTGAATAATTTATTTTTCTAACTATTGGCCCTACTCTTTTGATATTGTCCTGGTCATCTCCTTCTTCTGGAATTATTACAACATCACAATTTTTTATAATGTTCATCATTGATTTGTTCATTTTTCTTTCAATAAATGATGTAATCCCTTTTGTGAATTTTGTTTCTAAAACATCTGTAATCAATATATTTGGAATTTCCAAATTCTGTGCAACAGTTAATGATGCAAAGTCTTCATCACTAATTATTAAATCTGAATTATTTTTTTTAAGAATTTTTTCTGATTTATTTTTACAATTTTTATAATATTGATAATAGTTCCATAACCACTTTGTTTGATTATTTAATATTCCTTCTTTTACACTAAATGACGGTGGGTTATAGGCATCATTTACTTTAAATTCTAATTTCTTTAAAATTTTTGCAGCTCCACTACCTGTAACAAAATTAATTGGGATATCTTTCAAATTATTTACTATTGCAATATCTCTAGTCACGTGACCTAATCCAATTGGACTGGAAAAAAAATTATAAGCATTCACAGTTTTGATTATTTTTAATCAAATTTCTAGATTTTCCTTTGTCTGAAAGTTTAAATGGATTTCAACGAGGGATGTTTCAGTGGGCTCATAGTCTAGCTCGGTTATGACGTCGCCCTTACACGGCGAAGATCCAGTGTTCAAATCACTGTGGGCCCATTTTTGCTCTTATTAATCAAGATATGGTGATATTCATCAATCCTATAAGTAATGATTACTAAAGATAACTGGGATGTCTTCCTTTACTTTTTTCAGCTTACAAAAAAAATTACTAGTGTTGGTTTTATCTACAACTTTTATTTCAATTTCTATCACAACTATAATATTTTTAAATTTTGATAGCATCTCAATTTTTGAACTACAAGAAAATATAATTTTAATTGGTATTTCTTTAATGATTGGATTAAGTGTTCTTACGTATTTTTTGGCAAAACGTCTTTCTGATCCTATTACAAAACTTAGTGAAGCAACTTATCAAATCTCTCGAGGTGAATTCAATATTAGAACTAATATAAAATCTCGTGATGAAATAGGTAATCTTTCTGAGTCATTTGATAATATGGCAAAAAAACTTCAAGAAGCCGAAATTACTATTAAGCAAAAAGAGGAAGTAATTAAACAACAAGAGGATATTCTTCTAAAATTTTCTCAACACACACAAAATGATTGTGTTGGTGTAATTGACATGAAAGACTCTACAAAAATTTCTGCTAAACTATCTGACAATGATGTTACTAAATTGTATGAAACTTTTTTAAATTTTATGGCTAAAATTGTTCAAAAATATGATGGGGAAGTAGTTAAAAATATTGGGGATGCATTGATGTTCAGATTTCCAAACACGGATCTTAGTGATAGTAAAACAACAAAAAATATTTTAGAATGCTGCTTATGCATGATTGAATCTCATGATGATTTAAAGAAACAACTTGAAGAAGAAAAGATGCCTGAATTAAATTATAAAATTAGTATTAGTTATGGTTCAGTAAAAGTAGCCCAAAGCACTACCTCTACAATTAGTGATATTTTTGGCCCAACAGTTAATCGATGTTTTAAAATAAATTCATTATGTCCTGAAAATGGTCTTATTATTGATAATAATTTGTATCTGGCTTTGAAAGATTTTGTGGAGTATGATATTTCACAATTATCTGAAACTGAAATAAATAAAAAATATGGATATACAATTTTTCAAGTTAAAAGAAATAAATAATTTTTAATATACTGTTATCCTATTTTACAACAGCTTTTATTTTGCAATCCTTTTGTTATCCAATAAATTGAAAATATCAATACTCCAACTGAAATAAATTTCAATTCTAGTCCTTGCATTGGAAATAATGATAATCCGCCAACCGCTCCTAAAATTACTGCTAATGGGGCTGTACATGCTGGACAACCCGGTGTAAATGCTGCAAATATTCCTCCAAATATTGCTGATGAATTACTTTTGACTGAATTCATTTTTTTGATTTGGTTCATCTTGTATCCCATCATTGCAAAATTAATTCCAGCTAACGTTGAGATTGCTATTGTCAATCCAATTGATGTTAGAATATAATGTGGTGCTAATTCAATTGCTGCATCAAAATGAGTTGGCAACATTGACATTGTCAAAAAATAATAAATTATTCCTAAAGATACTCCGCTAATTATTCCAATTATTGCATATTTTTTTATTCTTAATACGTTTGAAATTAATTCAATTTTGGTTTGCATCTAATTTCATTCATCTTCTATCATATTTTAAGTATTTTTTAATAAGAAAAGATTTTTACCCTTTAATTTTGAATTATGACTATGACTGATTTTTCATCTACTGAACAAACTATCTTAGTTCAATATGGAATTAAAAAATATGAAAATGAGGAAATTGTTTTTGAAAAATTGAAAACCATTATGAGCGAAAAATATATTCAAAGAAATATTGATACTCTGATTGCAACTCAGATAGTAAGACGAATAGGACCTGAGGTTCTTCAAAATAATGAAAGTCATACTGAATTACCTGAATTACCTGAAAATCTAAAATCTATAATTGAGAATTTATAATTTTTAATTTGACTAAGACTACGGCTATTCAATTCTCAGAAAGTTAATTCTGATTTTAAAAAAGCCCTTTTCTTGTATAATTGTGAGCATTAGGGCGAAGTGTCTTTTTTTATAGACCAATTATTGAAACAACAACATTTTTGTAAACTCGTGAATTCATAAAATTACAATTTGCACGCCACGAGAATTGGTTATTGTATGTTAGTGACTTCGGTTACGAAACAAAATAATTCTCCGCTGGTAACTTCGGTTACCAGTGACATTCTTAATCAATTAATGTAGGTATGAAAAATAATTTGTTATCTAATGCATGTATGGCATGCTTAGGTTGCCTATTGTGTACGAGCACGATACTCTTGGAGCGGGTATGCAATAGGCAGGGTTTATTCTTAATCTTTTCAAGAATTATTCTGATTTTAAAAAAGAGATTTTAATTTAAAATCCTCTAATTCCTTGAGGACGTACAATTTCTGGATGGTCTTTCATCCATTCTACTTTCTCTAACATTTCTTGTTTATCTTGCGGGAATGTACCTTTTACGGTATATGCATTTGAACCATGATTTACTCTAAATACAATTTTTTCTTTTGTATTGATTTGATTAACCAATTCATAAAGCTCTTCTAATCCCTCGTCATCATTTATTTTAACAAATTCACCTTTGTATTTATCAATAAATTCTTGTTTGATTCCATTTTCTAGATAAAGTGTTAATGCACCAACATAATTTGGTGAACATGCGCTGATCACTTCTGCAGTTCCTTTGATGTGTTCCTTTGAATATTTTTTTCCACCTAATCCTAAAATCACCATACATGACATGATGTAGCCTGCTTCCTTTGCTTTATTGACTGATTTGATGATTGTTTTTGCAACCGCACCTTTAGTTACTTTTTTCAAAACAATATCTGAACCACTTTCAATTCCTAGATAAAACATATCTAATCCAGCTTCATTCATTTTTTTTAATTCCTCTGGTGTTTTTTTCAAAATATTCATAGGCATTGCATAACATGAAATTCTTTCAATATTTGCAAATTTTTCTCTGATGTATTTTAAAATTTTAATCATATATTCAGAATCAAGATTTAATGCATCACCATCTGCAAGAAATACTCTCTTTGTATCTGGTACGTAATTTGCCATCATATCGATTTCAGCCTTGACATCATCCCATGATCTCTCTGAATATTCTTTTGATCTATACATATCACAAAACGAACATTCATTGAATGAGCAACCTAGTGTAACTTGAAAAATTAATGATCTAGCCTCTGATGGAGGTCTATACATTGGTGCGTCATAATTTAACATCATATTTTAATTCATTTCATTTTGTTTGATTATCTTTTTTATAGTTTCTATTCTGACCATAGATCGTATAAAATTGAAAATTAGTGTTTATGTTGATGGCTCTGGTGGTTCAAACAGTGGCTTTGGATTCTTTGTAAAAGAAACTGGAGAATCTTTTTATGAAAAAAAATCTGAAATTACAAATAATCAGGCTGAATATATGGCAATAATCTTGGCATTAAAAAAATTTGTTGAGACCGATGATGAAATTACTATTTACAGTGATTCAAAAAATACTGTAAATCAACTAAATCATGAATTTGCTATAAATAATGAAAAACTTCGTGATCTAGCCAGAGAATCTTGGGTACTAATTGCAAAATTTTCTAGCATATCCATCATTTGGATTTCTAGAAAAGAAAATCTTGCAGGTAAGATGCTTGGAAGTTAAAATCTAAGATCAGAAATTTCTATGAATAACTTTATTATACAAAATCTTAGATTCACTTTATTATGGCAGAATCTGTTTTCTTATCTCCAAAATCTATTGCAGTGATAGGTGCATCTGATAAAC
This sequence comes from Candidatus Nitrosopumilus sp., assembly GCA_028335865.1. GTDB lineage: Archaea > Thermoproteota > Nitrososphaeria > Nitrososphaerales > Nitrosopumilaceae > Nitrosopumilus. Next base: position 65,718 of record JAOKTA010000001.1, on the reverse strand, counting down.
CTGGCAGTGTTGGCGCTACAATTACATCTAATATCATTAATGGCTTTACGGGAGTTGTTTATCCCATTAGCCCTTCAAGGGAAACAGTTTTTTCTAAAAAAGCATACAAGACTGTTTTAGATGTTCCAAAACCAATCGATCTTGCAGTTATTGTAATTAAAAATACTCTTGTTGCACCAGTTTTAGAGGAATGTGGAAAGAAAAAAATCAAAGGTGTAATTATCATAACAGCTGGATTCAAGGAAGTCGATGAAGAGGGTGCAAAACGTGAAGAGGAAATTAAAGATATAGCTAAAAAATACAAAATCCAAATTATTGGACCAAATTGTCTTGGTGTCATGAATCTTGATCCCAAAACAATGATGAATTCTACATTTCTTAAAATTACTCCAAAATCTGGAAAGATTGCACTTGTATCGCAAAGTGGTGCTATATGTGCAGCATTAGTTGAAGATGCTAGTGCGCAAGGAATTGGTTTTTCAGCAGTTGTAAGTCTTGGAAACAAAGCTGCAATGAGTGAAGTAGATATTCTTAAAATTCTTGCAAATCACAAACAAACTGAAGTTATTGTAATGTATCTTGAGGATATGGGTGATGGTCAAGAATTTCTTAAAGTTTGTAAAAATATTACTAAAAAACTCAAAAAACCGGTTCTTGTTCTTAAATCTGGACGTAGTCCTGAAGGTGCAAAAGCTGCAATGTCTCATACTGGAGCTTTAATGGGTTCTGATGAAATTTATGATGCTTTACTAAAACAATCTGGTGCAATTAGAGTTGATACCATGGAAGAACTATTTGATTATGCAACCGCATTTTCTAAGCAACCATTACCATTAGCAGGTGATCTTGTAATTGTTTCAAATGCAGGTGGACCTGCAATTATTTCAACTGATGCATGTTCTAAACTGAATATTAAAATGGCAAATATCGATACTATTAGAAAAAAAATTGATGCTGTAATTCCACCTTGGGGTAGCTCTAGAAACCCTGTTGACATTGTAGGTGATGCTGATTCTAATAGATTCAATAATGTTTTAGACCGTGTACTTGCTCACCCAAAAGTCGGTTCAGTTATTTCAATGTGTACTCCTTCTGGAACTTTAGATTATGATGAACTTGCAAATGTAATTGTTAGTATGTCAAAAAAATATAAAAAAACAATGCTTGCTAGTTTAATGGGATTAGATGAAGGAATTACTAATAGGGAAATTTTAGCAAAGGGTAATGTTCCATATTATACATATGCTGAAGGTGCAATTCGAACTCTTGCAGCAATGATTAGATTTAGAAACTGGATTAAATCCCCTACTGGTAAAATTACTAAATTTAAAGTAAATAAAGCAAAAGCACAGAAAATTTTTGATAAAGTTAAAAATGAAAAAAGACCTAATCTCTTAGAAGAAGAGGGTCAAGAAGTTCTCAAAGCATATGGTCTACCACTTCCTAAAAGTGCACTTGCTACAAACGAAACAGAAGCTGTAAAAACTGCAAAAAAAATTGGTTATCCTGTTGTGATGAAAATTGCATCACCACAAATTATTCACAAGTCTGATGCAGGTGGCGTTAAAGTAAATCTCACTAATGATGCCGAAGTTAAAGATGCATACAAAACAATTATCAAAAATGCTAAAAAATATGATAAAAATGCTGACATAAAGGGCGTTTTGATTGTAGAGATGGTTAAAGGCGGTAAAGAATTAATCATTGGTTCTAAACTTGAACCTGGATTTGGTCCAGTAATCATGTTGGGAATGGGTGGAATCTATGTAGAAGTTCTAAAGGATGTTACCTTCAAACTTGCACCCGTAACTGATAATGAAGCAGATGATATGATTGCCTCAATTAAAACACAAAAACTTCTACAAGGTGTTAGAGGTGAAAAACCATCCGATATTGCAAAATTATCTGAATGCATTCAGAGGCTTTCTCAACTAGTTTCTGACTTTAAAGAGATCAAAGAGTTAGACATGAATCCTGTCCTTGTGATGGAAAAGGGAAAAGGCTGTAAAATTTTAGATGTTAGAATCGGGCTATAGTCATATGTTATTCGTAAAATTATCTGTTGTAGAATTTAGACTATTTATAGAACTTAAGAATAATTAAGTTATGGCTGCTGAGTCAAAAGTAATTAGATCTGGTGATGATTATATTGAAAGTCTTAGAAATAGAAATCTCAAAATTTATCTTTTTGGAGAATTAGTTAAAGAACCTGTAGATCATCCAATAATTAGACCGTCAATTAATGCAGTTGCTGAAACTTATGATCTTGCAATGCGTGAAGAATCACTTGCTTCTGCTGATTCATCAATTACTGGATTGAAAGTTAATAGATTTTTACACATTGCAGAAAGTGCAGAGGATTTAGTTTTACAAAATAAAATGCAAAGAAAATTGGGACAAAATACTGGTACATGTTTCCAAAGATGCGTTGGTATGGATGCCATGAATTCTTTACATTCAACTACATTTGAAATAGATGAAAAACATGGAACTGATTATCATAAACGATTTTTAGAATTTGTAAAAATGGTTCAAAAAGAAAATCTTGTAATTGGTGGTGCAATGACTGATCCAAAAGGAGATAGAAGTAAGGGTCCATCAGAACAAGATGATCCTGATTTATTCACACGTGTAGTTGACAGTGATGAAAAAGGGGTCTATGTCTCTGGGGCTAAAGCACACCAAACTGGCTGCATAAATTCTCATTGGATAATTTTAATGCCAACTATTAGATTAACTGAAAGTGACAAAGATTGGGCAATTGTAGGTGCAATTCCGGCAGATGTTGAAGGACTAACTTACATTTACGGTAGACAATCTTGTGATACTCGAGCCATGGAGGATGGTGATATTGATGTTGGTAATGCAAAATTTGGTGGACAAGAAGCTTTGATGGTTTTAGAAAGAGTGTTTATCCCATGGGATAAAATTTTTATGAATGGAGAATTTGAATTTGCATCAATGTTAGTTGAGCGTTTTACTTGTTATCACAGACGTAGTTATGTTTGTAAAACTGGATTAGGTGATGTCTTAATTGGTGCTGCTGCAACAATTGCAGATTATAACGGAGTACCAAAAGTTTCTCACATTAAAGATAAAATTATTGAGATGACTCATCTTAATGAAACAATTTTTGCAGCAGGTATTGCATCTTCACACCAAGGACAGAAAATGAAATCTGGTGTTTATCTAAATGATGATATGCTTGCACAAGTTTGTAAACACAATGTTACTAGGTTCCCATATGAAATTAGTAGATTGGCACAAGACATTGCAGGTGGATTAATGGTCACCTTGCCATCAGAACAAGATTTTAGACATCCAGAAGCTGGTCCAATGTTAAAAAAATATCTTGCTGGAAGAAAAGGTGTAGATGTAGAAAATAGAATGAGAATTTTAAGATTAATCGAAAATATGACCCTAGGTAGAAATTCAGTTGGATACCTTACCGAATCTATGCATGGTGCTGGTTCCCCACAGGCTCAAAGAATCCAAATTCAACGACAAATGCAAATAGGTTACAAGAAGAATTTAGCAAAGAATTTAGCTGGAATTACAAATGACATTGAAGAGCCTAGTGAGCCATCTGATTACTTCAAAAGAGTTTTCAAAACAAGAGACTCTGTCCTTTAACTGTAGTTTTTAATTTATTGATTATTTTCTTTATCTGAACTATCTTTTTTAGCTGATTTTTCTGAATCATCCATTTTCTCTTGAGTAATTTCTGATTTTTTTATGTCTTCAGAATATTCTGAATCTGCTTCAATTTTACCAATATCTGATAATTCTTCTAATGTTTCTTTACTTACAATACCATCTACATCTTTTTTCTTACCTGTAAATTGTTTAATTATCATAATTCCAATTACAACTGCAATGATGATGTAATTTGTTGGAGGTTGCAAAATTTGTGTAACATATCCTAGTTGTGGAATTATGTATGCCACTTTTCCAATATACTCTTCTTCAGTAATTGGAAAATCTGTTCCTGGAATGGATCCTGGATTTGCATCTCCTTGTGTTCTAATTGTCTTAGGATCTTCATTAGTTATTGATACCACTCTGTGAACTATTACCCTATTATGATCTGAAGGCCTATCAAAAACTATGATATCTCCTATTTCAACTTCTTCAAATGGGTCGTGCCCTTGAATAACTATGATGTCATAAACTTGTAAAACTGGAATCATGCTTCCACTTACAACTACATAAAATGGACCTCCAACTTTAATTTGATTTCCTTCTAAAGTTAGCATCTCCGTACCAAATACTACTTGTATTCCAATCCACATTATTACAACTGCCACGCCAACAATTGCAATATCCTTGATTATTCCTTTTGAGTTTGATCTTTTAGCCAATTACATTATTTCCTTAGTAATATTCATGAAATTTCTTAATTACTAAATTTTTGTTCCACAATCTTCACAGAATTTAGACTCGTCTTTGTTTACAAATCCACATTCAGAACATTTTCCTGATTGAACTGCAACTTCTTCTTCAGGTTTTCCTAGTAGAATTACTTCGCCAACTTTTTTGATACTAGCCCAAGGAATGCTTCCTTCTGTTCCATCATTTTTAGTTATAACTAAAACCATTGATTGTGTACTTGCATCAATACCTACTTGTTTTGCAATACCGACTTTGTTTGCATTTTCATCTATCACTGCTCTTCCTTCAATTGAACTAACTGATGCAGCAGAACCCGGTTGTGTAACTTCTACTGTAGGTGCTGTTGCAACTTCTACTGTAGGTGCTGTTGCAACTTCTACTGTAGGTGCTGTTGCAGCGTTAGCATCTAATGGCTTTGCACTTCCAATTTCCCCTTCCTCATTTGGTTTCTTAAATTCCCTATATTCTGCAATTGAAGCATTACATACTTTACAAATATACTGACCTCGTTCAGCGAGAACTAAATTTTCTGCAACTTCCTCATTTGGATTTTCAAATTCTATTTTTGGTGGACCTTCAAATTCTTTTTCACATGTATTGCAAAAATGCTTAGTAATTTTATCATCATTTAATCTTCCAATTGGGGCTAAAAATAAATCTGGACCTCCTAAATTGCCTTTCATTTGTTGTTCATCTGTAACTGTGGCCATGATATAGCCTCCAGAACCTCTTAATTTTTTTAATCTAAGTTCTGAACTCATAATTCAGTTTTATCAAAACGTCATTTAAGTATATATGAAATTTAATCTTTAATGAAAAAATAAAGATTTAGAATTTGGTGAACGTTTTTAGGTATGATAAAATTTTAAAAATTTAATGGTAGTTACTCAAATTTCAGATACCAAGTCTTGGGAAGTAGATGTCATAAATTCTGACATTCCTGTATTTGTAGACTTTTGGGCCGAATGGTGTGGTCCATGCAGAATGGTAGGTCCAGTAGTTGAAGAACTGGCAAATGACTATGATGGCAAAGTAAAATTTGTCAAGGTTAATGTTGATGAGGCTAATGAATTGGCTTCAAAATACAACGTCTTTAGTATTCCAACCTTAATCCTCCTTAACAAAGGTGAAATAGTTAGCCAGCAGGTGGGTGCAGCTTCTAAAGAATCATACCAAAGTATGATTGATAGAGCACTTGCATAGATTACTAAAATACGCTTTTTCTTATTTTTTCATCCTAAAGTAATTAATATTCCAAAATTAGAGACTGAGTATGTCATTTGGTGAAGTAGATACACTTGGAATGCTTTTTGAGAAACTAGAAAGTTTGTTTGATGAATCTCAAGGATACTATGAATCATTTTTAGACACTAACAACATGTACAAAGCAGGTAAAATTAGTGACAAAGCCTTTTTTCAAAAACTAGGTGATTATACAGTTGCATATTCTGCATTAGAATTTTTAGCTATCAAAGTTATCTTTGAATTAAAAAAATCTCAAGGTTCTGGTGGAAACACACAATCTCCTGGCTTAATGCCTGGCATGGGTCAACCTGGAATGATGGCAGGTGGCATGGGTCAACCGCCAAGATCTGGTACTGCAGATAATCCTGTAGGTGGAGCAGGTCCACCAGGAATTGTATCTGCACAAGAGGCATTTGGAGATGTTGGAACTTTACCTTCACCTGATCCATCTTTAATGCCGAGACAAACTGCTCCGCAAAATCCTAACGGATGTACTTCATGTGGTGCTGAGTTAAGACCAAATTCAAAGTTCTGCACAAAGTGCGGAGCTAGAAAATAAAATTAAAAATATTTTTTTTATTCTTGTGTAGTACCGCATTCAGGACAAAACTTTGCTGTCATTGAAAGAGTAGTTCCACATTCAGAACAGAATTTTCCATCTGCTTTTACTTCATTGTATGCATTTCCAACATTTGCTGAACTTTTTACTGCTCCTGATGGTACGTACGTATCATCATCAATTAAGACTGGTTCAAAGTCCTGTTCTATCAAATATGTCATCATTCTTGGAATTCCTTTACCGTCATTCTTTGAATCTGGCACTGAATCCCCCAACCAAAATGAAAATCGCATTAGAGTTAATTCTGGAGTAGAGAACGCTAGGGTATGTTTTGACATATAATCTTGTGCTGCTTTCTTACCGTCAAAAACTTCCATGATGTTCGTATTTTTTATTTATGTATAATAGTTTCTGGTAAAATGGACCGGGAGGGAATCGAACCCTCGACATCTTCGTTGCGAACGAAGCATTATACCCCTAAACCACCGGCCCACAAATTATCTGACCTGAATTGGACTTTTATTCATTTTCTCGACAAATTAGATTGTTGTATTATTCTAATCCCTTTTCTAATTTGATTTTTTTAATAACATCTTTCACTAATTTCTCGTCTTTTTCAACCAATTCTTGTAGTTTTTCCTTATATTCTTCATCGCCCCATTTTTCTTGATTAAACATCTCTTTCACTAATTTTACAATTTCGGATTTATTTCTCTGATGGTCTCGTTTTATTATCTCTGAACCTTCCATGTTTTTTCTTTAAAACTAATCAACTTAAGCGTATTACTCAACGCATAAAAGACTCAACAGCATAAAATTTCCTGATGACGTATGATACTGTGATTGTTGATTCACATGTTATGCTACCTAGTGGAAAAATTGATAAAAATATTGTAATTGATGATGGAAAAATTGTGGGACTAACTAGTGATGTTCCTGCATGTGATCATAAAATTAATGGAAATGGATTAATTTCAATTCCAGGTGTCATTGACACTCATGTTCACTATGGAGTTTATTCTCCAATTAATGAAGCTGCAAAAACTGAATCTCATGCTGCAGCAATAGGTGGAGTTACAACTATGATGCGAATGCTCCGTCTGGAAAATTCTTTTTTAAATTCTTTACCGCCACAACTTCAATCTGCATCAGAATATCATTATGTTGATTATGCAATACACGCTTCTATTTTTACTCCACAACAAATTGACGAAATGAATTTTTGTATTGATAAGGGAATCACATCTTTTAAAATTTACATGAATCTTGGTGGTGAAGTTGGTCATGTATACATGGACATGCCACCAAATTCTTCTAACCTTGTACCGTCTAAAGTAAATGTTACAGATGAACTTGTTGAAAAAATTGTAAAAAATGCAGCACAACTTGGTTGTCCTGTACTTGTTCATGCTGAAGATTATGAATCATGTGGATGTGGAATTAAAAAAGCTAAAGAAAAAAATCAAGATGGATTATCTGCATGGTCATCAAGCCGTTCCCCTGAATTTGAAGCTAAATCAATTAAAACAATATCTAAGTTTGGACGAGACTATGACTGCATAATTTATTTTGTCCATATTGGTTCAGAGCGTGCATTATTACAAATTCAAGAAGAAAAAAAACTTGGCACCAAAATTTTTGTAGAAACATGTCCTCACTATCTTACACTATCTTATGAAAAACAAAATGGGTATCTTGCTAAAGTTATGCCTCCAATACGAACTGAAAATGATCAGAAAGCAGTTTGGAATGCATTATCCAGTAATCAAATTGATACGATAGGAACTGATCATGTTGCTAATCAGATTAAACTAAAACTTAATGGTGATGATGTTTGGGGTGCATTAGCTGGGTTTCCTGGAATTGGTACCTCATTACCGCTATTACTCAATTATGGAGTAAATCAAAATAGAATTACTGTTGAACAGCTTGTAAAATTTACCAGTCAAAATGCTGCTAGAATTTTTGGTATGTATCCTCAAAAAGGAACACTTGCAAAAAATTCTGATGCTGATGTGACTATGATTAATTTAAAAAAAGAGAAGAAAGTAACTTCTGAACTCTTTGGTGGATTTTCTGATTATCTCGTATATGAGGGATTAAATCTGAAAGGCTGGCCTGTTAAGACTATGGTCCGAGGAGAATTAGTTGCTGAGAATTTTGAAGTAATTGGAAAGATTGGTCATGGTAAACATGTTTCAAGAAAAGTTCTTTCTAAATAATTTGAAACTTACCGTTTGTACTTGCTTTGTAAATTATATCTGGTTTTCTTAGAAAAATTCCTGACTCTAAAACACCTGGCGTTTGTTTAATTTTTTGTGTAAGTGTTTTTGGATTGCTAATTATTCCAAAATCAGAATCTAAAATTATGTTGCCATTTTCTGTAAAGAATGGATAGCCTCTATCCAATGAGCGTATTTTGGATTCACCTCCTAATTTTTTAATAGAACTAATTACTGAATTTCTTGCCAACGGGTGAATTTCAATTGGTACAGTTCTTGTAAATTTTTTAACAAATTTTGTTTTATCTGCCATTACAACAACTTTTTTTGCAAGACTAAACAAAATATTTTCTCGTAATAAGGCACCGCCACCACCTTTGATGACATATTTATCAGAATCAATCTGATCTGCACCATCAAATACAATATCAATGTAATTAACTTGATCCGATTCTATTAGCGGTATGCCTGCTTTTTCTGCAACTAATTTAATTTGCAATGATGTTGGAATTCCTTTGATGTTATAATTTTTTAACTTAATTAATTTTCCAAGCGATTTAACTAATTCAGTTGCAGCTCTACCGCTACCTAGTCCAATTACCTGATTATTTTTTATTAATTTTAACGCATCATTTGATAATGAATCCATGGCATCATCGTAAGACAATTATTCTACCTCTGCTTGATCAAGTTTTGATAAAACTCTCATTATATCGCTCTTGATTTTATCTAAATCATCTGTATCCTCATCTATATCGTCATCACTTATTGCCACTTTTGATTTTTCTTGTGGTTCTGGAAGTGCTTTATGCTCTGTTATTTTTGCAACTTCTTTATCTAAATCTGGTTTAGTTTCAAATGTTGGTTTTGATACTATTGATTGAACAATTTCTATTTTGTCTTCTACTTTTATTTTTGGCTGAATAGTGTCTGATACTATCTGCTCTTTAGGTTTGATTAATTCCGCTTGAAATATTTTTGGTTGAGGCATTATTTTTGCAACTTCCTTTTTCTCAAATGATGGGAATTTTGGTTCAGTTTTTGAAATATTTGTTAATGTTGTTAATTCAAACGATTGTCTTGGTTTTGTTGGTGGAATTGTAATTGGATTTATTTTCCCCTCTTTTGGTTTTTCAAAATTAAATGTATCCTTAATTGATTTTGAAATTTGTTTTTTGATTTCTTCTTTCTCTTGTTTAATTTCAGGTGTTTGGATTTTTGAATTTGATATTTTTGTTGATAGTTCATACAATCTATCATCTAATTTTGACAATTTTTGATCCATTAGACTAATCAAACCATCCCCCACTGGACCTAAATCTGGATGATTACTTGCCTGTTCAAGTTTTTCTAGTTTAGCCAAAATAATTCCTAACTGATGTTGATATTTTAATAATAATTTATTTTTTTGAATTTTTGAAAATTCATCTTCTGATTGATATAATCTGGAAATAGTTTTACTAAGAATATCTTTTTCAATTTTTAATAAATTAATTTGATTTTTGATCTGTGAACTGGCACCCAGAGTTAATAATTGATTTTTGTCTCTAGGCATTTTTCTAACGGCAACTGCTGTTGCAACACCTGCTAATGAACTAAGAATTAAAACAATCTCTTGCATCTATGTGTACCATTTGATCCAAGAGTATTTTCTTCGTTTAGCCTCTGGGAATCCACAACTTGCACATTCATGATGACGTTTGTGAAGTGAATTTTTACCGCATCTTCTACATCTAATGTGAACTTTCTTTTTTGTAAATCCACCCATAGAAGTTGTACCTTTAGTCATTGCAAATCACCTAATTTTGTGGTGGTGGGGGAGATATCATAACGACATTGTCTCCTCTAACTACAATTGAACCGAGGCTTATTGGCTCGCCTTCAGTAGGTACTTCTTCTGAAGAATCGAGTAGCAAATTCATGTGTTGGTCAAAACCTAAAAGATTACCTCTGATAGTCTTACTTCCTTTGAGTTTGATTAATACGATCTGATTAATACTCTCATCCAATACTTTCACTGCCATATCAACGGACATCTATATCACTCACTGAGTATCATATTGAGGGATTATATTAAAATATCATTGTGTGACTATGATCGACTTTCAGTAAGATAAGTTTGACATTTTTTTGATAAATTTTCTATAATTTCATTTAAAATCTTAATTCCATCTTTTTTTGTTGCTTTTCTAGGATCTCCCCAAACTCCATTTTTTGTAGCTTTTGGAAATGATTGATTAGCCAATTTTCCAATTTTCAATATCTCTTGTTTTGTCATTTTATCTGTGGTTAATCCTTTTTTAGCCAATTTCATTTTAACATTTTTTGAAATTACTAGCATTAGAGATGTTTCTACAAACCCTGCATGATCAAAATCTCTATCCATAAAATGCCAATAGGATAATGGAAAAACTTTGAGCTTATTTTTTAATATCTTTTCCAATTTTACATCGATATTTTTAATTGATTTTAAATTTCCATGATGACCATTAATTATGAACACTGTTTTGATGTTGTTTGCTAACAATGATGTACACAAATCTATTAGAATTGTGCGTAATGTTGACTCTCTTACACTAAGATTGAAAAATGGTGCATGTTCAAATGAAATTCCGTACGTTATAGTTGGAAGTAACAAATATCCTTTTTTATCAGCTAATTTTTTTGCAACTTCAGACACTATGTCTGAATCAGTTGAAATTGGTAGGTGTGGGCCATGTTGTTCAATTGATCCAATTGGAATAATTGCTATCTGTTTCTTATTTTTAATTAAATTTCTTAGAACTGGATCAAATTGAGTTTTAATGTCTACCATATTATTCACTTTGATTTAATGTGAACTTTTCTCCAACGTACTTCTAACTTATTTTCTAGATGCATTTTAGTTGCTTTGAGTAGTGTATCTGCTTCAAGTTTTTGGCCCTTTGTTTTTATTTTTTCTAATGTATCGTCTGGATTTACTTTAAATGCATCTTGAAAAATAATTGGTCCTTGATCTAAATTTTCTGTTACATAGTGTGATGTTACACCGACAATTTTTGCACCTCTTTCATAAGCTTGAGCATATGCTGATGCACCAGGAAATGCAGGTAATAATGATGGATGTATGTTGATAATTCTATTTGGATATCTCCAAACAAAATTAGGACTAAGTATTCTCATATATCTTGCAAGCACAATTAAATCAATACTGTATTTTTTACAAATTTGAATAATTTGTTCTTCTGCCTTTACCTGATTTTTTTCATCTACTGTAATAAATGGAATTTTTGCTTTTTTTGCAACTATTTCTAATGATTTTTCTGTACCTATAATTACTGAAATCTTGCCTTTGAGTGATTTTTTATTTGCAATAAATGTCTGAATACAAAGCGGTTCTTTTGTTACAAACACTGCGATATTTTTTTCTAAATTAGTTTCATGATGTGTATTTACATCCATTTTTTCTTTTTTTGATAATTTTACAATTTCTGCATCAAATTTTTTTACATCTACTTTTTTAGAAAATGAAACTTCTAGATACATTCCAAAAATTTTTTTGATTACATTTTGATTCACTTTTTCAATATTCCCACCTTTAGAAAATGCAAAATTCGTAAATGCTGCTACAATTCCTTCTCTATCTTTACCTACGACTGTTATTCCAACTACTGTTTTTTTCATGACTTTGTATAGTGAAGTTTTTGTTATTATTAATCATTCATAGAAATTGACTGGTGCGGGAGGTGGGATTCGAACCCACGAACTCCTAAGAGATAGGGTCCTAAGCCCTACGCCTTTGACCAGGCTGGGCGACTCCCGCAACGACCTATCCATTAAACACAAATTTATCTATTATTGAGTAAACATATGGCAAAATTTTTTGGAACCAATGGAATTCGAGGAGTATTTTCTGAAGATTTTACATTAGAATTCGTTCATGATATGACTTTAGCCCTTGGAACTTATTTTGAAAAAGGACCTATTTTGATTGGTTATGATGGTCGAGAATCAAGTCCTGTAATTTGTAAAATTATTGCTTCAACTCTTAGTTCTGTAGGCATTGACTGTAATATTGCTGGAATTGTTCCAACACCCTGTCTTGAATTTGCAGTAAAGACTCTTGGTTATTCTGGTGGAATAATGATTACTGCTTCTCATAATCCACCTCAGTACAATGGAATTAAACCTGCAGCAAGTGATGGAGTTGAAATTTCTCGTGAAGATGAATTAATTATTGAAGATATTTACTTTAAAAAAACTTGGATAACCAATCCTAAAAAATGGGGTGTTACCGGAGAAGAAACTAGAACAATCGAAACTTATCTTAATGGAATTATATCGCAAATTGATTCTAAACTTATAGAATCAAAACCTTTCAAGGTTGTTTTAGATTTAGGAAATGGTGCACAAATTGTTTCAGCACCAAATTTTTGTGAAACTATGAAATGTGAAACCATTCTTATTAATGAAACCCTAGATGGAATGTTTCCGGGGCGTGGTTCTGAACCGACACCTCAAAATCTTTCAATTCTTTCAAAAACTGTAATAGAAAATAAAGCTGATTTTGGAATTGCATTTGATGGAGATGGTGACAGAAGTATTTTTTGTGACGAACTTGGAAATATTTTAACTGGTGATAAATCTGCACTGATACTTATCCAGCATATTTTAAATAAAAATCCGAATTCTTTAGTAGTTACTTGTTTGAATTCCGGTTCAAACACTGAACTACTTGCTAAAAAATATAATTCAAAAGTTATTCGTACTAAAGTAGGAAGTGTTGAAGTTTCAAGAAAAATGGTTTCAACTAATGCTTTAATTGGATTTGAAGAAAATGGTGGATTCATGTTTGGTAAACACAATCAAGTTCGAGATGGGTGTATGAGTTTGGCATTAATGTTTGATTTTTTAGCTAGTACTGATAATTCGTTATCTGATGAAATTTCCAAATTACCCTTATCTTTTACTACAAAGGATAAATTGAAATGCTCTCCTGATGATGTTCATAAAGTTATTTTATCATTAAAAGAAGAATTTCCAAATTCTGATATTTCTGACGGTATCAAAATTACTATTGATTCTAAAAATTGGGTTATGATAAGGCCCAGTGGAACTGAACCGATCATTAGAATTTATGCTGAATCTGAAAGTCAAGAGAACTTAGAGGCTTTGATGTTTAAATTTCTGCAAAAAGTAAAGTTAATCATTTCCAGATAACACTTTTAATACCAATCACAGGATTCGATAATACTATGGGAAAAGCCTACTATGTAAAATTTGAAACTCCTGAAGATTTGGTTAGTCCAATCTTAGAAGCCGTTAGAGTTGCATCAACCAGCGGTAAAGTCAAAAAAGGAACAAATGAAGCAACAAAGGCTATTGAACGTGGTACTAGTAAATTAATTGTAATTGCTGAAGATGTTGAACCTCCAGAGGTTGTAGCACATCTTCCAATTCTATGTGAGGAACAAGGTGCAGCATATGCATTTGTTCCAAGTAAATCAGAATTAGGCAAGTCATTGGGTATTGATATTACTTCAGCCGCTGCAGCAATTTTAGACGCTGGCGATGCACAACACATCGTCGATCAAGTTATCACTAAAATTGCTGAACTTAAAGGCGGTAAGACTGCAGAATGAGTGCAACTGAAGAAGTAGTAGAATCTCAAATTATTCAAATTGTAGGTAGAACTGGCATTGCCGGTGAAGTTATTCAAGTTAGAGTTAAAGTTCTTACTGGTAAGGATAAAGGAAGAATTCTTACAAGAAATGTAAAAGGTTCTGTTAGGATGAATGAGATCTTAATGCTAAGAGAAACAGAACGGGAAGCAAAGAAAATCAAATAGGTGATTATGTATGAGTCTTTTAGTTAAACCATGTAGTTTTTGTGATAGACCCGTAGCTAAAGGTTCTGGAACAATGTTTGCTAAAAATGATGGAACTGTTTTATGGTTTTGTTCAGCAAAATGTAAAAAAAATGCATTGGTTCTAAAACGTGATCCAAGAAAATTAAAATGGACTAAGAAATTCGTCAAAGGCGGAATTAGAAAGAATTAGACTTGTCTGAACAATCGTTATTTATTGTAAAACCTGACGCTGTAGCTAGAAACTTAGTTGGAGAAGTTATATGCAGATTTGAAAAAAAGGGATTCAAACTTTTAAAATTAAAGATGTTTACCTTTACCCAAGCACAAGCAGAGAATTTCTATGGCGTTCATAAAGACAAACCATTCTTTGGTGAACTAACATCATTTATCACATCCGGACCAGTTGTGGCAGCTATCATTGAAGGTAATAATGCAATTGCTACTACAAGAATTATGATTGGGGCTACAAAATCTTTTGAAGCTGATCCTGGTTCAATTAGAGGTGACTTTGGATTGGGATTTAGTGAAAATATTATACATGCATCAGATTCTCAAGAGAGTTTCGATCATGAATCGAGGGTAGCATTTGAGTGATTTGATTTGCAAATTCGTCAACCTATAGTTGCGGTTCTTGGTCACGTAGATTCTGGAAAAACATCTCTGCTAGATAGAATACGTGGTACCGGCGTACAAGGTAGAGAAGCAGGTGGAATTACTCAACATATTGGTGCTAGCTTTCTTCCCTCTGACACAATTAAAGAAATGTGTGGTCCACTATACAAAAATTTAGAAAAATCCGAACATAAAGTTCCTGGAATATTGGTTATTGATACTCCTGGACATGAAGTATTCACTAACCTTCGTTCTCGAGGTGGCTCAGCTGCTGACATTGCAATATTGGTAGTTGATGTTAATCGTGGATTTCAACCACAAACAAATGAAAGTTTAAAAATTTTACAAAGCAGAAAAGTCCCATTCCTTGTTGCCTTAAACAAGTGTGATCAAATTTCTGGATGGAGAAAATCTGAAACTAAATTTATTTCACAGGCAATTAAAGAACAAGATGCATCCATACAAGCTGATTTAGATCAAAAACTCTATGATGTTGTAGGAACGTTGTCCATTTTAGGATACAAGTCTGAAGCATTTTACCGTATTCAGGATTTTAAATCCGAAATTGCTATAGTTCCTATCTCTGCACGTTCAGGTGTTGGAATTCCTGAATTACTTAGTGTTTTGGTTGGCTTAACTCAGCAGTATTTACAACAAAGATTGAATCAAAATGAAAAAGAACCTCGTGGTATTGTACTTGAAGTAAAGGATGAAGTTGGATTAGGACAAACTGCAAATGTAATTTTAATTGATGGTACTATCAAAAAAGAAAATAGTATAGTTGTTGCAAAACGTGATGGTGTAATAGTTACAAAACCAAAAGCATTACTTTTACCAAAACCTCTTGATGAAATGCGTGATCCTCGAGATAAATTCAAACCTGTTGATCAAGTTGATGCGGCAGCTGGTCTAAAAATTGCATCACCTGATCTTGAGGGCGTTCTTCCTGGAAGTACTCTTTATGTTGCACAAAATGCTGAAGATATTGAAAAATTTACTAAACTAATTGAATCTGAAATGCAATCTGTATTCATTGATACTGAAACTAATGGCATTATTTTAAAATGTGATACTATTGGCTCACTTGAAGCAATAGTTGAGATGTTAAAACGTTCTCAAGTTCCAGTAGCAAAAGCTGACATTGGACCGGTAAATAGAAGAGATGTCATTGAAGCCAAGGCTATCAAAGAAAAAGATAGGCACCTTGGAATTATTTTGGCATTTAATGTTAAGGTATTACCTGATGCAAAAGAAGAATCTGAAACAAGTCACATCAAACTATTTGAGGATAGAGTAATTTACAGTTTAATTGACAAGTATAATGCTTGGGTTGAAGATGACTCTGCAAATGAAGAAGATGCAATGTTTGCAGAACTAACGCCAATTTCAAAATTTACCTTTATGAAAGGAATGGTATTTCGTAACAATGACCCTGCAGTTTTTGGTGTACGTGTTGATATTGGTAATTTAAAACATAAAATTCCATTTATGAATATGTCTGGAAGAAAAGTAGGGAACATACATCAGCTTCAATTAGATAAAAAAACTGTATCTTCTGCAAAAGCAGGTGATGAGGTTGCCTGTTCTGTTAAAGATGTTACAATAGGTAGGCAAATTTTTGAAGAAGATGTATACTATACATTTCCTCCATCACCTGATGCAAAAAAAATACTCAGTAAATTTTTACATAAACTAAGCAGTGAAGAACAAGAAGTTTTTAATGAAATAGTTAGAATTCAACGTGAAATAGAACCTATGTACGGTTACTAGTTTGAATGTTTTTTACAAATCATATGAATTCCAGGTGCTCCAACTGCCCCCATCATTTTATCTATAATTTTACCTGATTTGAACATGATAAATGTTGGAATTGATTGAACTGCAAATTTTGTTGATATATTTTGATTTTGATCAACATTAACTCTTGCAAATTTTACATTTGGATATTGTTTTTCAAGACTTTCAAATATTGGGTGCATTGATTTACAAGGACCGCACCATTCTGCCCAAAAATCAACCAAAGTTAGATTTTCAGATGAAATAGTTTGTTCAAAATTAGAGTCGTTTAAATCAATAATCCCAGGTTCAACTTTAGGTTGTGGTTTTTGATTAATCATGGCCTCTAATTTTTTTTGCATAATTTTAGCAATTTCTGGATCTTCAGACAATACGGTTCAAAATTTTATTCTACTAAAAAATCTATATCTGAAAATTAATCTTCTAATCCTTTAACTACAATTGCTTCAAATCTTCGTGATTTACAAATTGGACATTGATCAATGTATTTTGTCAAGCTTACAGAGGTATATGCAATTCCACAATCCCCACAAATTCGAAGATTTCTAGCTAATTTTCCCATATAATCAATAAAATAGTTTTATGATTAAAACTTAACCCTTGTAGGATATTACCAAAATTGCCACCATGGTTTTTCAATCATTTTTTGAACGATTGTACATACGCCATTGATTAATTTTGTTCCCTCTCCACAAATTCCAAATTCTGGTTCTTCTAATCCAACTGCTTGATAAATTGAAGAATACTGCGAATAATTTTCATCAAACCATTCTTTGTATGTTGGCTCATCATTGTATCTGTTCACATAACTTTGTGGATCTTTTGTTGCATCTACAAATGAAGCCGGAATTTGTAGTGGTTCTTCTAATCCAACTGCTTGATAAATTGAAGAATACTGCGAATAATTTTCATCAAACCATTCTTTGTATGTTGGCTCATCATTGTATCTGTTCACATAACTTTGTGGATCTTTTGTTGCATCTACAAATGAAGCAAGTTTAGATTTACTTGGCTCTATTACTGGTTCTACCTTTGGCTCTATTACTGGTTCTACCTTTGGCTCTATTACTGGTTCTACCTTTGGCTCTATTACTGGTTCATCATATGCTTTTTTTACAGTAATTGAAATATTTTCTCTATCTTCTTTATCTTCTACATTAACAATAATGTCAAAATTATAAATTACATCTTTAAAACTTCCATAAGATTTTGATGGAGTCCAAATAAATTTTCCAGTTACTGGATCAATTGTGGCATCTCCTGGTGCATCTTCAAGATTATAAACTGCATTTGTGATTGAACTATCCGTTATACTGGCTGTAAAAGTAATACTTCTTTCTACCTCTACTATTTTATCTTGAATTGAATTTAATTGTAATACGTATTTACTTGGCTCTAAAATTTTATTTCCGTCAAATTCGAGAGAAATAATTTTACCATTGTCTTTCTGAATTGTAAATGCTGTAAATTGATGTGTTCCAATTATTGAAAAGAAACTATCAACGTTTTTTGGTACTGTTTCAAATATTCCGTCTGAGTTGGACATTGCACTTACTAGCATACTTTCTTTTCCATTTGGATCCGTCATCAATACACTAACCAGTTTTCTTCCTTCATCTTCAGTTCCTACAAATACTATTTGTTCATCAGTAGTATAGAATTTTTTTTCAATTGAAAATTCTGTAACTTCTCCATAAACTGGCACTAACATGATCAAAAATAATGATAATATTCCAAATCCAGCTAACTTTCCTTGCATATTATCACTTAGAAAGTTGATTTTTAAAAAACAAGCATAATTTTTTCCTGTTTATAGGTAATAATTATTCACAAACTTACAAGTCAAGAAGGAATTTCATGTATACTTTCTCTTCATTTCTAATCACCATATCATAAAATGTAGGTGCCTTTATCTCCACTTTGAAATTATGTTTTTTTAAGTCAAGGGTCTCTCCAAATGCTTTTGCCTTGATTTCGTAGAAATTATTTTTTTCAATGCTAAATTCTATTCTTTTTATAGCAAATCCTTCAGTAATGAGAACAAATGGAATTTCTTCTAACCAACTAAAAAGAAGATAATAGAGATCCTTACCTTGAGCTACAAATTCCCTATTTTCTTTCTCTTCAACCTTATCTTGATCTAATGTTAAATTAATGACTGCATCTGCTGCAACTGAAAATGCTTCTTTTAGATCTTTTGCATTAATTTCAATTATTGCATCTGTTGCATGATCTAGAAATCTATAGCTCAATAATATTTTTAATTTTCTCTAATTATTAATCTACATAATATCTGTAATTTTACTATCTATCATAATCTTTTAAAATTGGGATAAATCTTCATTATTTCATGAAAGCAACTTTTTTCGACGGTAAACAAATGATTTTTGATAATAATTATCCTGATCCTAAATTTAATGAAACACTAGTTCAAGTTAACTTAGCTGGAATTTGTGGAACTGATTTAGAAATTTTAAATGGATACATGAAATATACTGGAATTTTAGGTCATGAATTTGTTGGAACTGTGGTAAAATCTAATAATCCTGATTTAATTGGTAAGAGAGTTGTAGGTGAAATTAATGCTGGATGTACTAAATGTGATTTTTGCATTAGGGGAATGGAGCGACATTGTCCATCAAGAACGGTACTTGGAATTTTAAAACGAGATGGGGCATTTGCTGAATTTCTTTCATTACCTGAAAAAAATTTACATATAATCCCCGATTCAATTAGTGATGAACAAGCAGTATTCGTAGAACCTTTAGCTGCCGCTTTTGAAATTAATGAACAGATATCTTTGAAACCTGAATGGAATGTTGCAGTTGTAGGTGATGGGAGATTAGCTCAATTAATTATTCAAGTTATAAAATTAACCTGCTCTAACATTACGTGTTTTGGTAAGCATCAAAATAAGCTTGAAGGCTTAATTCAATCTGGAATTAAAATAAAAATTGGTATTGAATCTACTGATGAACAATTGTTTGATCTTGTAGTGGAGGCTACAGGAAGTAATTCTGGATTCACTGATACCATGAAACTTGTAAAACCCCGTGGTACTGTAGTTTTAAAATCTACCATTACATCGCGAGAAAATCTTGATTTGACTTCTACTATAATTAATGAAATTACTTTAATTGGTTCTAGATGTGGACTATTCAAGCCTGCAATTGATGCACTTGCTACAGGCGTTATTTCTGTTAATTCGATGATTGATTCTACTTTTTCTTTGGATAAATTTGAGGACGCAATTATTCATGCAAAAAAACCTAATACACTAAAAGTTTTTTTAAAACCTTAATTCTTTTTTTTAAAAAACCCCGTATTCCTCATATTGGATAATTCAATTCCATAATCATTGATATTTTGAACATACGATACTAAAAACGCTAAAATTTTTACATTAAACATTTTAAGTCAATTTAAAAAGATTAGTTATATTGAATACAGCAGAAATTTCAATAATTTTGCCTACTTATAATGAATCTAAAAATATTTGTGAAATTTTAGATCACATTAAGAAATCTTTTCCATCTAATTTTAAACTTGAAACTATAGTTGTAGATGATAATTCTCCTGATAACACTGCAAAAATTGCTGAAGATTATTTTCATTCAATTAAAGACAAATCTAGTCATACAATTAATGTAATTAAACGAAAAGCAAAAAATGGATTAAGTTCTGCAATTCTTAATGGAATTCAAGAATCTTCCGCAAACACAATTGTAGTAATGGATAGTGATTTTTCACATCCCCCAAATATTATCCCAAAATTAGTTGATGCAATTAAACAAACTAGGTGTGACATTGCAATTGCTTCACGGTATGTGCATGGAGGATCAATCCAAGGTTGGCCAATTAAAAGAAAATTAATGAGTAAAGTTGCAACTTTAATTGCAAAAAAAGGATTGGGGATAGAATCTGATGATCCTATGTCTGGCTTTTTTGCTTTTAAGAAAAATATTCTTAATGGATTAAAATTTGATGCACTTGGTTACAAAATGTTATTAGAAATTTTAGTTAAAACAAAAGGTGTTAGGATAGAAGAAGTACCGTATACTTTTACTGATAGAGAACTTGGTTCTAGTAAACTTGACACTTCCACTATTTTTGATTATTTTAAATCTGTCTGGAAATTATACAAATATGGTAGAACCGTTGAAAAAGATGAATCCCGAACATCTGTTAGATTCATCTCAAAAGCTGCAAGATTTTTTACAGTTGGAGCTTCCGGTTTAGCAATTAATTATTTTGCATCAATGCTTTTTTCTTTAAATTCTGATATGTGGTACCTTCATGCTACTACATTTGGAATAATATTTTCAATTTCAAGTAATTTCTTACTAAACAAATATTGGACATTTGAAGATAGAGATTTTTCTCCAAAACGAACTATTATTCAATATGTGCAATTTGCTGGATTTAGCTCTATTGGGGCATTGGTTCAACTTGGTATAGTTTACAATCTTGTAGATCAATGGAATATTTCATACCCAACTTCATTAATTTTAGCAGTTGGTGTTGCAGCATTTGGCAATTTCTTATTAAATAAGCGGTGGACTTTCAAAGAAAAAGTTTGGAGTTAGAATATTTTTTAATTTTTTCATGAAATAGTGTTTTTCTTTAAATTCTGATATTTGGGCACAAAAATTAATTATTTCGTTAATCTTTTACTCGTAAGGTAATTTAGTGAGATTTTTTATAATAAAAAAATGGAACCATTTGATTCATTTTTACCAATAATTGCAGATTTTTTAGGCCAGCATCTTTACGAAGGAATATTTTTTGCAGCATTAATTGAAACTGTAATCCCGCCAATTCCAACTCTTGCAATATTTCCAACAGCTGGATTTTTGGCAGCACAACAAGGAATTCCTTTATCTGGTGTTATTCCAATGATTCTTCTTGGTGGATCTGGTGCTACAATTGGAACAACTGTTATCTATCTAATTGCATTAAAACTTGGACGTACTGTTTTACTTCGATATTTAAAAAATTTTAGAATTTCTGAAGAAAAATTAGAACGTGTAGAAATATGGTTTGAAAAATATGGTGACAAGGCAGTTTTAATCGGAAGAATGGTTCCTGTAATGAGAGAAATGATTTCAGTGCCTGCTGGATTATTAAAAATGAAAATTCCTAAATTTATTTTATTTACTTTTATTGGTTCATGTATTTGGGCATCTATTACTATACTTGGGGGATATTATTTTGGTGAGGCCATGGGTCTTAGTAACTAACTTTTTATTTTTACCAAAATTTTATCCTATTCTGTTTTAATTTAAAAATTTCCTAATGTTTTTTGTTTTTTTTCTTCCCAGATTAATTCCTGCATACCTAAATTTTTTCCTAAAGTATTTGCAGTTGCAGGTCCAAATCCTTCAAAATGATTGTTAGCCATTACCATTGCAAGTGGAATATCTGAAATTTCTGCTAACTTTTGTGCCCAATTTTTAATTAAATCTGATTTATTTTTCCTTATTGTACCAAATTGATTATCTGAAATACTCCTATCTCCAATTAATCTAACGTAAAGATAATTTGATGTTGTTGGCATTGGATTGTTTACGCCTTCTACTACATTCCATACAAGACAATGTTTTTTTTGTTTAAGATAATTCAATGCTTCATCTGTAAACCATGATTTATGCCTTCCTTCAATTGGATATACAAAATCAGTAGGTAAAATATCAAAAAGTTCTTCCAATCTAGGTTTGGCTTCTTCAAAACTTAATGATGGTGGTAATTGTAATACCAGCGCTGAAATTTTTTCATGAATTGGTATGAGTGATGTTAAGAATGAAAAAATCTCTGAATTTATTCCTTCTAGTCTTTTTTCATGTGTAATGACAGATGGAAATTTTGCTGTAAATTTAAAATGACTTGGTGTATTTGCATTCCATCTTCTAACAATTTCTTGTGATGGGATTTTATAAAATGTAGAATTTATTTCAGTGATGCTAAAAATTTGTGAATAATAGTTTAGCCATTCGGAATTTTTTAGATTTTTTGGATAAAAAGTTCCAGACCATCCTTGATAACTCCATCCGGTACATCCAATTTTAATTTCCATCTTTTTTATCTATATTCGTCCCCACAATCACCTATTGTATTAAACAAATCATTTGCTTTTGCAGTAACTGTGGATATTAATGAAATATCCTCTTGGTCTATTTTTAAATCAAAAACTTTACTATTATCTTCTATATGATCTGTAATTCCTAATCTTGCTCCAATTATTACCCCTGCAACTTGTGGTTTATCTAGAATGAATTTTGTAGCAATATTTGCAATGCTACAGTCATGTTTTTTTGCTATACTGTTTAAAACTTCAAGTAATTCTTGAAATAATTGCCATCCACCCCATATGTCAATCATATTTTTGTATTTTTGTAAACTGGCTGTAGTTAAATCTGCTCTACTTGGTTCATCTGTGTTAAGATATTTTTCTGAAAAAAATCCTCCTAACAATGTTCCATATGTGATGATTTGAATTTTATGTTTGATAAAAAATGGAACCATTATTTTTTCTGGTCTTTGATCTAAAATAGAATATTGAACTTGATTTGATATAATTTTAAAACCTTTTTCAATGATTATTTTAATTCTTTTAGTATCAAAATTTGTAAGTCCTAAATGTTTTATTTTCCCTTCATTTTGTAATTTTGATAAATGTTGTAATGCGTCAAGATAACTTGAATCTTGATAGTCCCACCAATGGAATTGAAGTAAATCAATGCAATCTGCATTCATTTTTTCCAATGATTCATCAATATAGTGAGTTACAATACTGCTGCTCATTGGTCCTGGATTTGGAACAAATTTTGTAAATGCTTGAATATTCTGTTTTATTTTTTTACTAAATTTTCCAATCAGTGACTCTGCGGGACCATAAATATCTGCAAGATCCCATGTTGTAAAGCCTAATTCTTGATATTTTTTCATATCTTGTATTGCTAATTCTGAATCAATCTGACCATGACCTCCTGCCACATTCCGTTTAGAATTCTACAAATTTCTAAATTGTCTCCGAGAATAGTTTTTTCCATATTCACTAATTGTACAAAAAATCTCTCTAAAAAATAGTCACTTTTTAATTGACTAGTAAATTTAATTATTTTGTTTTACAAAGATCTATAAGCTAAGAAAAATTATTTTGTTTAGATATGTTTACAACTAAAAATTGGTGGGATGATTTTCCTGAACTTGAACAAGATTTAGAAGAAAATACTGTATAATATTATAGAAATATCTAAATCACAACTCTCTAACAGATAATTAACTTGGAATTACCACGTGGAATGAAAGATTTTACAAAATCTGAGACAGAAAATATCGAACATATTAGATCTCAGTTTAAACAACTAACCAATCTGTATGGATTTTCATTCATGGATCCTTCCCCAATTGAACTATTATCTACACTTGAAACTAAATCTGGCCCTGCAATTCGAGATGAAATTTATTATTTTAAAGATAAAGGAGATCGAGAAATTGCATTAAGATTTGATTTTACAATGGGTCTCACAAGATATGCCACATCTCAAAAATCTATGAAACTTCCCGCAAAAATTTCTAGTTTTGGCGGTGTGTTCAGATATGATGAACCTCAAAAAGGACGTTATCGATATTTCCATCAATGGGATCTTGAAATTTATGGTAAATCAAATTTAGAATCAGAATCTGAAATTATTGAATTAACTTCAAGATTGTTTGATTCATTATTACTCAAAAATATCACAATTGATGTTAATCATAGAAATCTCGTCGAATCATACATTAACAAAATTTTTGATTCAAAAGATCCACAATTAGTAGGTGATATGTTACGTGCAGTTGATAAAATTGCAAAAAAATCAAAAGATGAAATAATTAAAGAATTTGAAGATAGGTATTCTAGAGATAATTTAGAAAAAATTCTAGAATTTTCACAAATTAAAGGATCAATTAAAGAAGTTGAATCTCTATTTGATGTATCTGAATTGGAATCTTGGGATGAAATTAAAACATTATTTGAATCTCTAGAAAACCGTGGAGTCTCTAATGTTAGAATTAATTTTGGAATAGTTAGAGGATTAGATTATTACTCTGGAATTGTTTTTGAAGTATTTGATAAAAATTCTAAACTTGGTGCTTTAGCTGGTGGAGGAAGATATGACACATTAACTAAAGCATTCAATAGAGATGATATTGGTGCAACTGGAGTTGCAGGTGGAGTTGAAAGAATTATTCTAATTATGGAGGAACAAAATATTATTTCTCAAATTGAACAACCAAGAGTTTCAGTTCTATACATTAACGATGATATGCAAAAAGTTGCACATTCTATTACATCATTACTTCGATTAAATAAAATACCGACTGATATTGATTTGGCAGGAAGAAATTTAAAAAAACAAATGGATATTGCAAATACTGCAAGATTTACAATTATTGTTGGACCACAAGAATTAGAACAAGGAAATATTGTACTCAAAGATATGAAAACTGGAACTGAAGGAACTATTTCTTTAGAAAAATTAACTGATGATCCAAAGTCTGTTTTTAATTTAGAAACGCTCTAGTTAAATTCATAATTTCAGAACCGCTAGTCATTGAACCTACTATAATACAATGATTATTTGCTAAAATTCCTGATGTAACATATGGAACACCGCCATTTATTGAAGTTTGTTCAACATTTACCGATAACAAATCTTCAATAATTTTAATATCTTTTTCTTCTGCTTCTGGATGAATTACACCACCTGTATTATTTGCTTTAAGTGAAACTCCTGATAAATGAGATCCTGCTATCTTTTTTTGAAGTACTTCTACGCCCATTACATCTGATATCACTTTACAATCTTGTTTTGATAATGCAGGTGAAACAATTGCTCCTTTATCATTGGCACAAATTACATTTCCAAGTGCATTGAATTTAGTATCTAAAACTCCTACTTCTAGATCTGTTTCATTTTTTAAATAATCATATTCATCTTGATATGCAGTGGATGGTAACAAAATTCCTTTATTGTTCATTACTGACAATGTACCAATTAACATAGTGTTGGCAATTGCTGTGTGAAAAATTTCTACATTCAAATATTCTGCTAGTTTATTTGCTTTAGTTTCTGCAAATCCCATTGGAACTAATCCTATTGTATCATTAACATTGATGAAAACACCGATATTTGGCTGTCTGTAAACATCATATTTGATAATATCCATATCCAGATAACTGATCGTTCAGCGTTATGAACGTAAGGAAATTTTCTTTGCCTGTTAATCCTATTAATTTTCAGTTTATTTGTTAGTATTAACTAGATGCATCTAGCTTTAAATAATAACTCTAAGAAATTTTATCATGCCAATCGCAGAAAATTTCCCTGAAGGTTTAACCCCAACAGGAAAAATTAACCTAGATGATGGAAACTTCCATATCATGTGGGGTCCAGGTAAAAAAACAAACACTGATGGTTCACAAGCTGAAGTCTTTGCAGATTCAGATGTTGTAGCTGCATATGCTGCAAGGGGAGAAGAACAAGTTCCTCTTGGTGTAAGTGGTACAATGGTTGCAGTTGACTGGGATTCATGTGTTGCAGATGGTGCATGCATTGAAGCATGCCCTGTACAAGTATTCCAATGGTACAGAACTGAAAAAGATATTGCAGCAAAAGATATTGTTGGTCAAACCTTTGCAGGAACTGGCAGTGATGTTAAAGATGAGCGTAAAGATCTAACTGATAAAGCAGATCCAATCAGAGAACATGATTGTATTTGGTGTATGGCATGCGTATCTGTATGTCCGCCTCAAGCTATCAAAGTTGATCAATCTAATGTTGAAAAACATGAGAGTGCAGCTAAATCTTTGTAAGTTTAAACCCTTTTCTATATACTTCAAATTTTTCATTTTTTATTTAGTCTTGACTAATTTTCTCTAGATTTAAATAATATTCTAAATATACGGAACTAATGGCAGATCTACAAATACCAGAAGACTTTTGTCACAACGATGTAGAACCAAAAGGAAAAACAAGCCACGGTGATGGTGAAAATTTCCACTATATCTGGGGTGAAGGAAGAACAGATGGTGCAGCATTCTCAAACGAAGATGTAAAGGCAGCCTATGCAGAAAGAGGGGAAGAACAAGTTCCTCTTGGAATTCATGGTACTAGCGTTGCAGTCGATTGGGATTCATGTGTAGCAGCTGGTTCATGCATGAGTGTATGTCCAGTTCAAACATTCCAATGGTTCAGAACCGAACAAGATATTCCTGCAGCAGACTGTATGGATACAACCTTTGAAGGTACTGGTTTAACAGAAATGGATGAAAGATTAGATTATACCGACAAATCACAACCAATCAGAGAACATGATTGTACGGTTTGTATGGCATGTCAAGAAATTTGTCCTGAAGGAGCAATCCTTATTGAATCAGCCAACCAAGAATGGCACGAAAAAGCAGCCGGAACATATGTACTTATGAAATCCAGCGGCGAAAATCCACACGCACACGATTAAAGATTTTTTCTTTTTTCTTATTTTTCTATTTAATTATCAACAGATTTTAATCACTATTTTCAACATTTTTTGCCGAGGTCGCTTAGTCCGGTAGAGCGCGGGCCTTGAGAGCCTGTGTACGCAAGTACGCGGGGGTTCAAATCCCTCTCTCGGCGTTTTTATTTTTCTATTTTTGCAAGTTCTGCAAGCATTGCAGATAATTGAATTTCAGAATTTGCCCCAACTAAAATTCTATAATCATACTTTGCTATTACTTCTAAAATATCTGATAATTTTTCATGTTTAGATTTGAAGACAGCTGAGTTAATGTACTTTAGAAAATCTGACACTGACATTCCGTAAACTTTAATCAATTCAATCATTTTCTCTCTTGATTTTATGACATCACCTGACAATGCAATTTTTAAAACCTCATCCACATCACTTGTTTTAGTTAACCCTGATGAGACTTTCACAGTTTCTTCAGTAATTTCACCAAGACTTGCAGTTGCTTGCATTAAATTAATCGCATGTCTCAAATCCCCTTCTGAATAATCATAAATTGCTTTTAGACCTTTTTTATTTGTCTTTATTTTTTCTTTTTTAGAAATTACTTCTAATCTACCTATAATGTCCTCTTCTGACACTATAGTAAACTTGAATGTTGCACATCTACTCTGAATTGGATCAATGATTTTTGAAACATTATTTGCAATTAAGATAAATCTACAAATTTTAGCAGTGTCTTCTATGATTCTTCTCAGTGCTGTTTGAGCATCTGAAGTCATCTCATCTGCTTCGTCTAAAATAATTATTTTAAATGGGGCATCTGATAATCCTGCAAAAGCTGAAAACTTTTTTACTTTTTCTCTAACCATGCCTATGCCTCTTTCATCAGAAGCATTTAGCTCTAGAAGATTTCCTTCAATATTGTCCCCTAGAATTTGTCTTGTAATGCATAATGCTGTAGTTGTTTTGCCTACTCCTGCAGAGCCTGAAAACATCAGATGGGGCATATCTGTTGGATCTTTGATTAACGCCTTTAAACTCCCGATAATTTCAGTTTGACCTATAATCTCTGAAATTTCTTTAGGTCGATATTTTTCTACCCACATTCCTGTTGCAGACATACGAATATCGAAACTCTAATCCCACTAATAAATCCGAATTGGTTATTCTCTTATGCCATATCTTAAAATCAAAAACTATTCTCATGTACTCTGTAGTCAGGCTGTGATTAATTAGGATCAAATGATCTCACTAAATTGTTAACAGAATTGATCGATCCGATACTTGAGGATCTAAAATTGATAAGTGATCTCATATGGAAATTGAAAAAATAGAAAAAGTGCATACTATAGGATATAGGCTAAAGGATGCTAAACTTACAGTTAATCAGGATTTTAAGTACAATATTGCTGGCATCAAAATTGAAGGTATTCAGGGTGATACAAATAACATGCCTCAATGGATTGGAAAAATCTTGAATGATAGCGGTGTGGGCACGTTGGATTCACCTGATATGATTACTCAATTAAAACAAGCATTATCTAAAGAAAAAATGGTTGGAGAATACCAATTATCCACATTAGAACCTCATTTTTATATAAAATTAAAAGAATCAATAAAAGAATTTGACCGCAATGATTTTGATCAAGTTGAAAGTATACTATTGGAATTATTTAGAATGAGAAGAGGTAAAATTGTAAAGCTTGCAGATTCTATTAAACTAAATTCTGATATTTACAAACAACTAACAGTTGAAGAAAATATTTTCTACAAAACTATCTATGATAATAGTAAAGAATTTGAAAATCAAGTAAGAGGAACCAGAAATGAGTAATACGCAAACTAGTACATTTACTGATTCTGCATTATCAGATAAAGTAAAACAATTTTTAACTAGATTCAAGGATAAACAAGGAAATTACAGATACGTTGATGCCATTGATTCAATGATGCCAAAAAATGCAAAATACATTGTAGTTGATTATAATGATCTTGTAACTGAACCTGAAATAGAAATTATATTTTCTGAAAATCCTGATAGAATTTTTGATGCTTTTGGAAGAGCAATTAAGGAAGCATTGCAAACAAGATTTCCAGGTTATGCAGAAAAAATTAAGGAAGAAGTTCGTGTAAGAATAGCTAATTTTCCATTAGAGAGAAGTTTAAGACAAATCAATGCTGAAACAATTGGAAATATTACCAGTGTTTCCGGAATGGTTGTTAGAGCATCAGAAGTAAAACCACTTGCAAAAGAATTAGTCTTTACTTGTCCTGATGAGCACATTACAAAAATTATTCAACTAAAAGGAATGGATGCAAAAATACCTGTAATTTGTGATAATCCAAGTTGCAAACAAAGAGATTTTGAATTAAAGCCTGAAGCAAGTAAGTTTATTGATTTTCAAATTCTTAGGTTACAAGAACTTCCTGAAGATTTACCTCCAGGACAATTACCTCATTACGTTGATGTCACAATTAGACAAGATTTAGTTGATAATTCAAGACCTGGTGACAGAATTATTCTTACAGGCGTAGTTAGAGTAGAACAAGAGTCTGTTGCCGGTGTTCAAAGAGGTCATAGTGGATTGTATAGATTGAGAATTGAAGGTAATAATATTGAATTTTTGAGTGGTCGTGGTTCTAAAACTGATAGAAAAATTGGAAGAGAAGAAATCTCTCCAGAAGATGAACGACGAATTAAATCTCTTGGTCAAAGTTCTGATGTTTATCAAAGATTGATAGATTCCTTTGCTCCGCACATCCAAGGTCAGACATTAATCAAAGAAGCTATTCTCTTACTCATTGTTGGTTCTAATCAAAGATTGTTGGGTGACGGCAGTAAAATTAGAGGAGACATCAATGTATTTTTAGTTGGAGATCCTGGTACTGCAAAAAGTGAAATGTTAAAATTTTGTGCAAGAATTGCACCAAGAGGTTTGTACACTTCTGGTAGAGGTTCAACAGCTGCAGGACTTACAGCTGCTGTAGTTCGTGATAAATCTGGAATTATGATGTTAGAAGCAGGAGCAGTTGTACTTGGTGATCAAGGTTTAGTTAGTATAGATGAATTTGATAAAATGAAACCTGAGGATAGAAGTGCGTTACACGAAGTTATGGAGCAACAATCTGCAAGTATCGCAAAAGGTGGAATTGTAGCTACCCTCAATGCTAGAACATCAATTTTAGCTGCAGCAAACCCTATGTATGGAAAATATGATCCATTCAAAAATATTACAGAAAATGTAAATTTACCTATTCCTCTATTGACAAGATTTGATTTGATTTTTGTTGTTAGGGATATTCCTAGTAAAGAAAAAGATACGCAAATTGCAACACATATCATTAGAAGAAATACTAGCTCTGGAACTGATAAAAAATCTGTAGTTGAAGTTGATTTGTTAACAAAATACCTTTCATATGCAAAACGCGGTACCCCTGAATTAACAAAAGAAGCTGAAGCAAAAATTCTTGATTATTATTTACAGATGAGAAATGTAGAATCTGAAGAAATGATTACTGTCACTCCTAGACAATTAGAAGGAATTATTCGACTTTCAACAGCCAGGGCTAGATTACTCATGAAAGACAAGGTTGAAGAGGAAGATGCTGACCGTGCCATATTTCTAATTCAAAGCATGCTTCAAGATGCTGGTGTTGATGTTAATACTGGTAAAGTTGATCTTGGTGTTTTACAAGGTAGACCTAGAAGTGAGGTTTCAAAAATGCAATTATTCATGGATATACTAAAAAGTCTTGAAGGTGATAATAAAGTCCCAGTTGAAGAAAGAGCATTTGTAGAAGAACTTGAAAAAAGTGAAAAATTTAGTGAAGAAGAAGCAAGAAACTACATTAGAAGAATGCTTAGAGAAGCATCTATTTATGAATCAAAACCTGGTCATTATAATCGAGTATGAAAATAGATACGCTAGCACTTCCAGACTCTGCAATTAATTTTTTAAAATCACAAGGATATGAAAAATTATATCCTCCGCAAGCTGATAGTGTTAAGTTTGGATTATTGGATGGAAAAAGTATTTTAGTTTCTGCACCTACTGCCAGTGGAAAAACTTTGATTGCAATGCTTGCAATGCTTAGTTACCTTTCAAAAAATAATGGCAAGGTAGTTTATCTTAGTCCATTACGTGCATTAGCTGCTGAAAAATTTACAGAGTTTAAAAAATTAGAAAAAATTTCAATTGGAAAAAAAATTAAAATTGGTATTTCTACTGGAGATTTTGAACATATTGAAAAAAATTTAGAAAATAGTAACGTGTTGATTTTAACAAATGAAAAAATGGATTCTATAATTAGACATGGTGCTGAATGGGTTGAAGAAATTGGTCTGGTGATATCTGATGAAGTTCATCTGATCGGAGATGAAGGTAGAGGACCAACACTTGAAATGATTTTAACTCATTTAAAATTATTAGATACTAAACCTCAAATTGTTGGTCTTAGTGCAACGATAACTAATTCTGATGAAATTGCAAAATGGCTTGATTGTAAATTAGTAAAAAACGACTGGAGACCAGTTCCATTATCTGAAGGAGTATGTGACGGAGGGCAAGTTACAATGAGCGATGGTAAAACATTTGAGGTTAAACCTAGTTTACGTGGAATTCCAATTGATTTAGGCGTACAATGTGTTCAAGAAGGTGGTCAGTCTCTAGTTTTTGCAGCAACTAGGGTAAGTTCAAAATCGCTTGCAACAAAAGCATCTGATATTATTTCACAATTCTTACAAAAAAAAGAATTGACAGCATTAGAAAAAACATCAAAACAAATCCTTGCAGAAAATGAGCATACAGAAATTGTAAAAACTTTGGCAATTCTTGTAAAAAAAGGAGTTGCATTTCATCATGCAGGATTAAATCAAAAATGTAGAGAAATTGTAGAAAAAGAATTCCGTAATGGTACCATCAAATTATTATCCTCAACTCCAACCTTGGCTGCTGGGGTTAATCTTCCAGCAAGAAGAGTTGTAATTTCAAATATTAATAGATATAATGCAAAAATTGGTGCAAATAGACCCATTAGTATTTTAGAATACAAACAACTTTGCGGTAGAGCTGGAAGACCACAATACGATGATTATGGTGAATCCATTATTGTTGGAAATGGTAACACTGAGGATTTAACTGAATATTATATTCATGGTGAGCCAGAACCTATAGTTTCAAAAATTACTGAAGATAAATCTCTTAGAACACATATTCTAAGTGTAATTGTTATAAATCCTGGAATAAAAAAAGAAGAACTTCTTGAATTCTTTTTACAAACATTAGGCGGATTACAATCTTCAAAAGCTACACTAAGTTTTGCAATTAACATTTCTTTACGTTTTCTTTCTTCCCAACAATTAATAATTAAAAAAGGTGATAGATATGCTGGAACTGCATTTGGAAAAAAGACTTCAATGCTTTACATTGATCCACTTACTGCAACATATTTTAGAGATGCAATAGATAATGTGTCTAACCAGCAAAAACATACTTTTGGATTTTTACATCTAATGATAAATTGCGAAGAATTTTTTCCTAAATTTTCACTTCGAAATAAAGACTATGAATCAACTAGTCTCATGATTGAAAATCATTCTTCAGAATTAATTGAACCCATTTCAGAATATGATTGCTCTCGAAGTCTTTTGGCTTTACAGATGTGGATTACTGAATCTACTGAACTTTCTCTATCTGATACTCTTGGAATTGAGGCTGGAGACATGCATAGAATGGTAGAAAATGCAAATTGGCTATCTTACTGTTTAAGAGAGATTGCTAAGCATATTGAAAGACCTGATTTACTTGAAGAATTTAACGATTTAAGAAAAAGAGTAGTTTATGGGATTAGAGAGGAATTGCTAGATTTGGTACGTGTAAAAGGAATTGGAAGAGTTAGGGCACGTGTATTGTTTAAGCATAATGTAAAAAATCTAGATGATTTGGAAAAAATTCCTACTCATAAATTGGGCGAAATTGATAAAATTGGTTCAACTATTGCAAATAACATAAAAGCTGAATTAAAGAAGGTCAGATATTGATTGAATTAATTATTCCTGCAATAATTTCTTGCATACTTTCATTTTCTGTAGTTTATTTCACTACTCCTCCACTGATCAAAATTTTAACAAAAAATAATTTTACCGTAAAAGATATGAATAAAAAAGAAAGTGTAATGGTTGCAAGACCTGGTGGAATATCAATAATATTGGGAATTCTTGTTTCAGAGATTGTTCTTTATGGATTTTTTCAACTTAATGAAATTCTTGCAGTAATAATTACAACTACAGCGGCATTTCTAATTGGTTATGTTGATGATAGAAAAGTAATGGGAGGTTGGTTTAAACCTGTAACTCTTGCAATTGCAGCCCTTCCAATTATTTTTCTTGGTGCATATGACTCGTCCCTTTCATTTCCGTTATTTGGAGATGTACAAATTCCAATACTATATCTTGGATTAATAATTTTTATGATTCCTATAACTGGAAACACCATTAATTCTATTGACGTTCTAAACGGTGTTGCTAGTGGATTTATGGTCATTGCAAGTTTTACTTTGTCTATCTGTTTATTTATTTTAGGAAATTATGAAATTGCTATCGTTAGTTTACCTTTGGCATTTGTTTCATTAGCATTCTACAAATATCATAAGATACCTAGCAAGATTTTTCCTGGAGATTCTGGAGCACTAACATTTGGCGCTATGTATGGTACCATTGCAATTGTTGGTGGTGTAGAAATTATTGCAGCAATTGCACTATTGCCTGCTGTAATTAACTCATTTTTGTTTTTATCAAGCGTAAAACGAATAGTTGAACATAGACAAATCAAAGGAAAACCTGTTGAATTTACTAGTGATTTTAAATTAAAGGCAACAAATGATAAAACGGCCCCTGTAACTTTAGTGAGATTAATTCTCGCAAATGGTCCTTTATCTGAAAAACAAGTTGGACTTGCAATTTTTAAACTTGCAATATTTTCGGGAATTTTAGCTATTATTACTGCATTTATGATGGGTGTTTCTCTTTGAAATCTGGTCTTTATGGTTTCTTATTTGCAATGTGGGGTTTGATAATTATTGGCGGCGGTATCATGGTTGTTTTGTTGGGTCCGTTTACTATTCAACAATTTGGTGATTTTCATTGGATAATTGCATCTGGACTTAAAGTAACTATTGCTTTGATATTGGTTGTAATATGGATTTTAATTTTATCTAAATTAAAAAATTGGATTTTTAAAAAAGAATTAAATTCTTAACTTTCTATCCATTTTTTTCTTTTTTTGTCATACTCTTCTCTGCTGTATCTTAGAAAAGCTGGTGACCCTGCAACCACAGTATTTTCATCAACATCTCTTGTTACAATTGCACCCATTGCAACAACGCTATTTTTTCCAACTGTAATTCCTGCTTTAATCACTGCACGTGCACCAATTATTGCATTATCTTCAATTGTAACTCCTACCATTTTGTCACACATTGGAAATGGATCATTTGTTAAAACAGCTGCTGGACCAATGAACACATTTTTTCCAATTCTACACAATGGTGGGATGTATGCTTGCCCTTCAATTTTTGTATTATCTCCAATTTTTACATCATAATCAATATGTGCAAGGGATCCAATTTTTACATTATCTCCAATTTCAACATTATCTCCTACATATGAAAAATGCCATATTTGCACATTTTTTCCAATTATTGCTTTTTCAGAAATAAAATTTGTAACCATTGCCTTACAAATGCCATGGATTTGCTTCACTAATAATTTTTTCAGGCAATTTGTCTTTGTTTTTATTTAAAAATTCTATTTCATGTTTTTTATCTCTAAGATCATCTGGTAACATTATTGGAATTTCCTCCATAATTGGATAAAATCTGGAACACTTTGAACAAAATATTGCACCCTCAATCACTACATCATCTTTTTCTTTGATTTCAAATAACTCTAAGGGATGATTCTTGTCTATTGGACATGCTAGTATCTCCATCATTGTTTTATTCATTTTAAATCCAGATAAATTGGGATTCCTTTTTGACTAGATAAAAGTGCCGCTTCGGCAATTTTTGTAACATTTACTGCTTCTTGTGATTTAACAATTTGTTTACTTTTATCCGTAATGGCTTCTAAGAAATTCTGAATTTCTAACATTAATGGTTCTTGTTTTTCATTTTTGATAGTTTGGGATTCATCCTCTTTTTCAATTGTAATTTCTTGAGTGAGAAAGTCTGATGAAATAATTGCTTCTGTACATACTGCACTAAATTTTCTCACTTTTTTTGGTGTAATCCAATTTGATGAAATAATTGCAACTTTATTATTTTTATATCCTAACATAATACTTGCAAAATCTTCATGTTCGTGTTTAATTTTCCCTGCACGTGCAAAAACTACTTGAGGCATATCATTAAACAACCAATTTGCAGTATCTATGTCGTGAACTGAAGTATCATAGATAATTCCGACATCTTTGATATGCAATGGCATTCTATTCTCTCTATGAAATTCAAGCATAACTAGATCCCCGTATTTTTTTTCATCAACTATTTTTTTTACAACATCTACTGCAGGATTGAATCTTTCAATATACCCGCATGTGAGAATAACCTTATTTTTTTCTGCAAGTCTAGCAAGTTTTTCACCGTCCTCAGATTTGTATGTCATTGGCTTTTCTACAAAAACATGTTTTCTAGCTTCCAATAACTTCATTGCAATTTCTGTATGTGTTGATGTAGGTGTCACTACAAATGCACCATCAAATTCTTCAGAATTTAATAATTCATCTAATGATTGATAATAATTTACAGCATACTTTTCTCCATATTCCTTACTTTTTTCATGATTAGCATCACATATGGCCACAAGTACACCTAATTCTGATAAAATTCTGGTATGATTCTTACCCCAGCCTCCTGTTCCAATTTGTACAATTTTCATTTAATAGACCTCAGTTAACCAATGAGCGTAATCAATATTTTTATTCATTACGATGTCTGAATACTCTTGCATCATTTTTTTTGTAATATCTCCTGGTTTTCCATTACCTATTTTTTTGGAATCCATAGAAATTACTGGTGTAATTTCTGCAGCTGTACCTGTTAGAAAAATCTCATCTGAAATTATTAGTTCGCTTCTCGTAAAGTTTCGTTCAACTACATCTATGTCTAAATCTTTTCCAATTTTGAGTATTGCATCTCTAGTTATGCCTTCTAATGCTGAAGATGATAATGACGGTGTAATTAATTGCCCATCTTTTACGATGAATATGTTTTCTCCTGGAGCTTCACTTACATTTCCATTTTGATCAAGTAGAATTGCCTCATCTACACCGTTTCTTTTTGCTTCTTGTGTTGCAATAATTGAATTTAGATAATTTCCACCCATTTTTGCTTGTGTGGGTGTAGAATTATCTGAGAATTTTCTCCACGATACAATTGCTGCAGTAATTCCATTTTTATCAAATAAATCTCCAAACGGAAATGTAAAAATTGCAACATTTGTTGGAGCTTTTTCTGTTACATGGAGACTAATTCCATAATCTCCTACAAAATAAAATGGTCTAATGTAACATGATTTTTTAATATTATTTTTTTTACAAATACCAATTACTGCATTAGCAATTTCACTATCTGTAAAATTTAATGAAATATTGTAAAATTGACCTGATTTTCTAAATCGTTTTACATGTTCTTCTAATCTAAACACGTGTAGATTTTTTCCATTCCAATATGCCCTAATTCCTTCAAAAACTGATGTTCCATAATGGATAGCGTGAGTGGTTATTGGAACTTGGGCTTTTTCTGCAGGCATATATTTTCCATCAAACCAAACATATTTTGAAAGAGGCAGTTTCATATCCAATTTTTAGATGATCACTATTAATTTATTTTCAATTAATTTTTGAATTTTATACTGTTTGACAAAATAATTATTTTTTTGACCAACCTTCTTTAGGAAATTTCATTCCTACAACCCTTGTAGTCATATCCTCCATAGATGCATATTTTTCTACCGTTTTCCATTCCTCTTCAATTATTTTAGATATGCCTTCTGGAACATCTTCTTTCCATGATGATTTTTTACCTTGTGCTGCATCATACAATTTTTCTTTTACTGATGCTGCAGAAAGAGATTTTCTTTCACCAATTTTTGGCTTCAGTCTATAAAATTTTAACATATATCCTTCAGCTTTATCTCCCGTATATGAAAAATATTTTCCTTCAACACCGTTGAGAATCTGTTTTCTTAATTTCCATGATTTTGGTGTCAATAATGGTGGTAGGTATTTTTTAAATGGTGCAAAAAATGAATAATCCTCTGTAATTTCTATTGAATCACCAAAAACTGACATTAGCATTTTTTTTCTAGATTCAAAATTAAATGGAAAACTTTTACTATTAACTTCCTTGTCATCATATTTGAAAATAACTGGCATGACTTTTACAATATCCGCCTCTTTTTTCAATTCTTTAATAATCTCTACATGAGCATTTGTTACTGGATTTAGATGTGCTAGGTATAGTGCTGTTGTCAATTATGATTCCTAAATAATTCTTATATTTCAATGATTAATTTTTAGAATAATTGGCTATCCGTATGATTCATACTTTACTTCAAAGCTACCATCTTCACGTTTATCGTGCTCTGTGATGAATCCTTTTGGCTTTAAAAAGTCCATAACCCCATCAATTGTTCCTTGCCATCCACAAACATAGAATATTGTATTGTCTTGAGTAATTTTACCTCCAATTAATTCCTCTAATGGTGATGCGCCTTCAGCTCTAGGTCTTAGAAATGTTTCAACTCTACCTGTTTGACCTGCCCAACTTCTGTTAAACCATTCTTGCGGTCTACTGATTGCTGCACGATATTTAAAATTCCATTTATCAGCACCTTTTGAGATGCTCTCATCTTCAAGACCTGTTAGCAAATCTTTGTAGCTTAATTCATCGACATAACTTGCACCGTGCAAAACAACAATCTCCCGTTTATCATTGGTGTCATGGAGATGCTGTGCAAAACTGACAAATGGTGCCAACCCTGTTCCGCCGCCAATGCATACGATTCTTCTTGTATCTTTTTCACCGTTTGGTAATTCTTCACTAATTCCTAATGCTCTACCTGCAGGTTTCAACCAAAGAATTTCATCTCCTTCTTTCACATTAAATAATTGTGTAGTCAATCTTCCTGGAAGTGGTTTTCTAACCCATCTGATTACAAATTCGATATACTCTTTATTTTCTGGATGAGATGCAATTGAATATGCGCGTCTAACAATTTTACCTGCATTTTCTGGATTTGGTAAACCTAATGTAAGAAATTGACCTGCTTCAAAATCTGGAACCGAACCTTCATTTGGAACAATTCTGATAATAAGAAGATCCTCTTTTATTAATTGAACATATGTGACAGTTGCTTTGTTATCTACTACCATAACAATTGAATCAGAATATTGAAGCTTAAATATATTGTGATGATTTCCTTTCTTTGCATTTAATAAAATCGCTAAACGTTAATAACCAATTTGAGAAATATTATTCAATCAGTAT
Organism: Candidatus Nitrosopumilus sp.; assembly: GCA_028335865.1. Taxonomy (GTDB): domain Archaea; phylum Thermoproteota; class Nitrososphaeria; order Nitrososphaerales; family Nitrosopumilaceae; genus Nitrosopumilus. Next base: position 27,005 of record JAOKTA010000001.1, on the reverse strand, counting down.
TCTGATTATTGGGCCGGTCGTCTAGTCTGGTAGGATAGGTGCATGGCATGCATCGGATCAAGGGTTCAAATCCCTTCCGGTCCACTTATTTTTTTAATTTCAACAATAAATTTTTAATTTGCAGATCACTATTTTTTTCAATTTCTTTAATTTTATCTGTTGAAATAATCATGTCTGTTTGAATTGCTGCTTGTAACGCACTTTTTTGTACCTCTAAATTAGAATCTGAAAGTAATTTCAAAATAATATCTGTTATTTTTTTAGCCTTTAGATGACCTAATGCCCCAATTGCACATGATCTAACCATTCCGTGTTTATCTTCTACAAGTTTTATTATTTCTGGAATTGCACTTTTTTCATTTCGATTAGCTAATACTAGTGATGTAAAACCTCTGATATTTTTATTTGAAGAATTAAGATTATCAATTAAAATTTTTGAAATTTGATTTTGGTTTAACAAAAGTGCATTAAATGCTTCCCCTCTAACTTGAATACTGTCATCATTTAATCTTAAAATTATTTGTTCTAATGTTTTTAATTCATTAGTATTATGCAATGTTTCCAAGATTTTTATTTTTTTTTCAGGTTTTCCTGATTCTAATATTTTTATAATATTTTCCAAGATAATATTAAATTCTATTTTGAAGTTAATAATCCTTAAATTTTTTATAAATATTATAAAAAATTCATTTTAACTTTAAATTGTCGTTAGATATTAAACTAATTATGTCAACTGAAACTAGAGATACTATATTCATTGGTAAGAAACCATTGATGGCATACGTGACATCAACGCTAATTCAATTAGCAAATGTACCATCAGTTAACATTAAAGCTCGGGGACTCAGTATTGGCCGTGCTGTAGATGTAGCTCAAATTGTTGCACGTAAAACTGAAAATACTGGATATTCTATTGGAAATATCAAAATTGACTCAGAATTACTTGAATCCGAAGATGGTAGAACACGAAATGTTTCAACAATAGAAATTGAAGTAAAGAAAAATACAAGTTAACTTTACTTGAAATTTTTTATTCTCTTTAAATTATTTATGATTTAAAATTATACAAAACTTAATAATTTAATAAAATCATTAAGAGAACTGAAATAAATTAGTAGACTTAGTCTGATTACTCATGTTTAAATTATTTTTATCTTATTTGTATATCTAGTAAATAACGGTTTGATGTTGTAGTAATCACAATCATAGAATCTATGACAATAATAAAAATATTTAAATAAATTTTATCGTATATTTTACAGATTTAGTGATAACCTGTATTCCAGAAAATCATGTTTCATTTCCTGTGTTTTTTTAAATTCACTTTATGTTTTTTATTTAATTCCTTATTATTCTATTTTAATTTTTTTTACTACTTTCTTTTCATTCATTTTATTTAACTCACTTTGAAGGAATTCTTTATATTTTTGCGTTTCTTCATCGGTCATATTTGTGATGTTTGAACTTAGAATTGATCCCATGGAAGAAATTTTTTCAAGTATGTCCAATGCAACAAATCTTCCTACATTGCCTAATCTGAAAAGAACCTCTAATTGATTTTTAATAATATCGTTCATTTTATCAACATCTTTTGCCGTTTCTTCACCTTCTTTTGTTAACTGATATCTTCCGTCTTTTGTTTCTTGAATTAAATTTTCATCTAAGAGTCGACCTAATAATGGATAAATTAATCCCGGCGATGGTTTCCAAATTCCATTACTTTGCTCTACTGCATAATCAATGATTTCTTTTCCAGTGTATGTTTTTTCTTTTAATAATTCCAAAACAAAATATCGTGAAAATCCTCTTGGAATTGAACTTCCTACTCTTTGAAACCATTCAGAAATCATCACTAGTAATATCGCTAGTGATATATTTTAATATTTCTTAATATCACTGATATACTTCATATTTAACCCAAAAATACTGTATTTGTCTTAAAAATGGTTAACTCTCTAGAATATGATCTAATTATTTGTGGTTCAGGACTTGCTGGATTACGAGCTGCAATCGCAGCTGCAAAAAAAGGTCCACATCTAAAAATTGCAGTTGTTTCTAAAGTACAAGTTATGCGTTCTCATTCTGTTTCTGCAGAAGGTGGAACTGCTGCAGTACTTTTTGAAGATGAGGGGGATACAATTGAATCTCATGTTTATGATACTGTAAAAGGCAGCGACTTTCTTGCAGATCAAGATGTAGCTGAAAGATTATGTGTTGAGATGCCGCAAGAAATTCATCAGCTGGATCATTGGGGAATGCCTTGGTCTAGACGAGATGATGGTAGAATTGATCAACGAAATTTTGGTGGTTACAGTTTTCCAAGGGCTACATATGCATCAGATAAAGTTGGTTTCTTTGAAATGCAAACTTTGTATGATACATGTCAAAAATTTGATAATATTGAATATCTTAACGAATGGTTTGTAACATCAATTATTCATGATGGAAAAACATTCATGGGAGTTACTGCCATTGAGTTATCTTCTGGTACATTTTATACAATTAAAGGAAAAGCCATGATCATTGCAACTGGTGGAGCTGGAAGATTGTATAGTTTTTCAACTTATGCTCTTTCTTCAACTCCTGATGGTTTGGATATGGGATTTCGTGCTGGCATGGCACTAAAGGATATGGAGTTTGTACAATTTCATCCTACTGGAATTTTACCTTCCGGAATATTGATCACGGAAGGTGCAAGAGGCGAAGGCGGTTATTTGCTTAACAACAAGGGAGAGCGATTTATGAAAACTTATGCTGCTGGAAAAATGGAGTTAGCTCCGCGTGATATTGTTTCAAGATCTATTATGACTGAAATTGAACAAGGTAATGGTTTCAAACATGAGACTGGTGTTGATTGTATGAAACTTGACATTAGACATCTTGGTGATGAGAAAATTAAGGCAAAATTAGGTGGAATTAGAGAAATTTCTATTAAATTTTCTGGAATCGATCCTGCTAAAGACTTGCTTGACATCAGACCTGTATGCCATTACATGATGGGTGGATTACATACTGATATTGATGGTGCCACTGAAATTCAAGGTGTATGGGCTGCAGGAGAGGCTGCATGTAACAGTGTTCACGGTTCAAATCGTTTAGGTGCAAATTCAACTTCAGAATGTATTGTTTGGGGTAAAATTACCGGCGAATTAGCAATTGATTATATTAAAAATAAGACAACCTCAAATCCGTGGCCACATCATTTAGTTGCCTTAGAAGAAAAAAGAATCTACGATGGAATATTTAGAGGAAATGGGGATGTTAATCCCTATGAGATTAGACAAGAACTTACTGATACTTTAAACAATAAGGCATATGTTTACAGAAATGAAACTGATCTTGTTGACGGTTTAAAGAAAGTTAGAGAATTAAAAAAACAAGCTTGGAAACACGTTGATGACAAAGCAAAAGAATACAATACTAATTTCGCAAATGTTATGGAACTTGATTCTATGTTTAGAGTTGCAGAGGTAATTTTAGTTGGTGCAATTAATCGAAAAGAATCTCGTGGTGCACATGCAAGAACTGATTATCCTAAACGTGATGATGCTAATTTCTTACATCATACGCTAGCGTATTATGATCCAAATGAACCAATCATGAAAACACATCCTGTAACAATTACTAAATACCAACCAGTAGAGAGGAAATATTAGATGACTGAAGACGAACATCGTGAAGGCATCAAAGGAATGGCTAATCCTGGCCGCTATGGAATTGAACGTATTGCATATTTGTTAATGCGTTTAACTGGATTAGGGTTATTGGGTTACTTTATTGCACATGTTTATGAAACAAGTAATATTTTACGAGGTCGAATGGGTTGGGATGACTTTCTAGCAATGACTCAAACTACTGAAGGCCATATCTTTTTAGCACTTGTAATTGGTATGTGCGTTTTTCATACTGGAAACGGAATTAGAATTATGTTGGGACATGGCGGTGTTGGTGTAGGAAATCCTGCTAGACCTGATTACCCATATCAACCAGCATCTCAAAATTATAGACAAAAAATAGGAATCTACTCATCCATTGTTCTTGCAGCAGTTGCAATGATGTATGGAATGGCAGTAATGTTTGGTGAATGATATGAAAGAAAGTACAATAATGAAAATACACTATGGAACTGCTTTAGCATCAGTTGGTTTAGTCGCAGTTCATATTTTGATGCGTTTAACAACCGGATTTGCCGATTCTTTATCATATGAAAACGTTTTAGCTAATTATCAATCGGTTCCATATGTTATCATGCTTGAATTAATTTTGATTTTACTTGCAGTACATGGATTTAATGGATTGAGAGTTATCTTATTAGAATTAAAACAAGGCAGAGTATATGAGAAAGCCGTTTCATATGGTAGTATGGTGGGAATGATTGTATTGATTGGATATGGTTCAAGAACTATTATTATGACAAATATGGGGATGACATAGAATGGCTCAAGTATCTAGTATTGCAGATGAACAAGCATCAACACCATTATCTTCACCAAAATCTATTGTTTTAAGAATTTCAAAATTTAATCCAAAATTAGATGAATCAAGTAAATTTATGGAATTTACTGTTCCTTATCAAAAATGGACTACTGTATTGGAAGCAATTCTTGATGTCAAAAAACATTTTGACCATTCTGTTGCTGTTCGTTATTCTTGTAGACAAGCTACATGTGGTTCATGTGGTATGATGATTAATGGAAAACCAAAACTTGCATGTTTTACAAAAATTAGTGAATTAGATTCTGATGTTGTTACAGTTGAACCTATGAATAATTTTCCAGTAATTCGTGATTTGACAGTTGGATTTGAAAAATTATTTGAGAAACATCAAAAAATTCAACCTTACCTCATTCGTGATGACAGTGAACTAGAATCCGATGAGCGAGAATTTTTACAATCACCTCAAGAAGTAGAGCAATACATCCAATTTGCTAATTGTATCAAATGTGGATTGTGTAATTCTGCATGTCCTACTATGGCTACTGATTCTTCTTTTGTTGGACCTCAGGCATTAGCACAAGCATATCGATATGTTGCTGATAGCCGAGATAAAGGAAAAGATACTAGATTAAACATAATTGATGAATCTCATGGAATTTGGAGATGTCATTTTGCTGGCTCATGTAGTCAAGTATGTCCAAAAGGTGTTGATCCTGCAATGGGAATTCAATTCCTTAGAGGATATTTGCTAGGATTTAGAAGTTAAAATAATTTTTAAAAAGTTAAAATAATTTTTAAAAAGTTAAAATAATTTTCAGGCTCAGGTCTCTATAATTTTTTAGGAACTTCATCCAATTTTTTAGGAACTTCATCCAATTTTTTAGGATTAGGACTATTGTTAACCTGATTATTGATTTGTTCTGCCATAAAATGATTTGATACATTCACTTTAACATCATTTACACCATCTACTCTCAAAAGATAATCGTGTACATCTTGACAGATTTTGAAACCAAATACTGCTGGACAGAAAGGACTAGTTAGATGCAAATCTACCTTGACATTACTATCACTGATATCTACCTCATCAATTAACTCTAATTCTACAATTGAAGTGTTGATTTCTGGATCTACAATCTTTGATAACTCATCAAAAATTTTGACTCTAAGTAATTTGATATCTTGACTCATAACGGCAAAAACATTTATGCTATATATAACCATTTTACAACCTTAGTTGATGTATCGTTCACGACTTGGTACTGATTTGAGTAATATCACTTTAGATTATGTTTCATCTATCAACGATGATTCTGAAATTGCTTTGTACGATATTATTGGAAGTCAAGCTCATACAATAATGCTATTTCAAAATAAAATTATTACAAAAAATGATGCAAAAAAAATTCTATCTTCCTTAGAGGGAATGAAAAATCAAACATTTGACACTTCATCTGGTGCAGAAGATATCCATGAATTAATTGAATCTCTGGTAATTAAAAAAGCAGGTATGGCAAGTGGTGGGAAAATGCATACTGCAAGATCTCGAAACGATCAAGTTGTTTTAGATATTCGAATGAAAATTAGAGATGACATTAACATTATGTGTAATTGTCTTTTAGATACAATTGAATCACTTGTATCTGTATCCAAAAACCATCAAAAAACAATTATGCCTTTTTACACTCACCTTCAACAAGCGCAAGCAGGTTTATTCTCTCATTATCTTTTAGCTCAAGCTGATATTTTATCCAGAGATTTTCAAAGATTGTTTGAAACTTTTAAAAGAATTAATCAAAGCCCTCTGGGAGCTGGACCTATTGGGGGAACTAGCATTACAATTGATAGACATAGCACTGCAAAAATGTTGGGTTTTGATGGCGTTGTTGAAAATTCTATTGATGCAACTAGTACGCGTGATTTTGTTGCAGAGTATGTTGCAATGGTTTCAATTTTAATGACTAACTTAAGTAGAATTTCTGAAGATTTTATTATTTGGTCTACATCTGAATTTTCTTTTATTGAATTATCTGATGAGTTTACATCACCTTCAAGTGTAATGCCTCAAAAAAAGAATCCTGATATTTTAGAACTAACTCGAGGTAAGACCGCCGAAATTATTGGAAATCTTACTGCGATTTTAACTACTATCAAAGGTCTAGCTTCAGGATATGGGCGTGACTTACAACAAATAAAATCCTCTATCTGGTCTACATCCAAAATATCTATCAGTGCATTATTAATTATAAAATCAATCGTTCTAACTATGAAAGTAAACACAAAACAAATGAAGAAAGTAACAGAATCTAGTAATTTAATTGCCCTGGATATAGCTGAGAAATTAGTTCAAGAAGGAATTCCGTTTAGAGTAACTCATAAAATTTCAGGCGTTTTGGTTCAATTGGCACACAATTCAAAAAAACCTATTTCAAAATTAACTGCTTTAGAAATAAAAAAATCTGTAGAAGGAACTACTGTAGATCCTAAAATTGTATCTGAGATTATTTCTACTACTAGTGTTGTTTCTTCTCTAAAAGATAGAAAATCGTTTGGTTCTTCTGGATATGATGAGCAAAAAAGAATGATTTCTGATAGAACTCAGAAAATTAGTATTTGGAGATCAAATATGTCTGAAAGAGACAATAAAATCAAGTCCTCCATTGACGAACTTCAAAAATTAGTTGATGAAATCATTTAATGAATAAAGTAGAAAGCGGGTCTAGAGGGATTCGGACCCTCGACAACCGGATTAAAAGTCCGGTGCGCTACCTGGCTGCGCCATAAACCCACACAAAAAATATTGAACCTGTATAATTTAGCCTTTTACAAATCTATGAGTTCTGGCAGAAACTTTTAATCTAGGATTTTGGTTCATACTACTAGTGCCCTTGTAGTATAGTCCGGTCTAGAATTCGACCCTGTCACGGTTGAGACGCGTGTTCAAATCCCGCCGAGGGCGCCATTATTTTTAATTTTTAAAGCGATCGGTACCTGCTTTATTTTCAGAATATCTTCAAAATCATCCCTACAATAATATTAAAATTCAGGCAATTTCAGGTGAATTTGTTGTCTGAAGAAAAAAAAGAGTCTGAAGTAGAAGTAAAACCTACTGAAAATCCTGTATCTGAAAAACCATCCGTTGAAGATGCTAAAAAAACTGAAGATGCAAAAATAGAGGCAGAATCTAAAAGTGCTCAAGACGCAGCAGCTAAAGTTGAGGCAAATTCAAAAGCAGTTGCTGACGCAGAAGCTGCAGTACAACTAGCTCTTGAAAAAGCAAATGCTGCAAGAGCAGAACTAGAGGTATCTGCAGAAGAGGAATACAAAGCAATTGCCGCTGAAGTTAAAGCTGACACTGCAAAAAAATCTGATTTTACATTCAAACGAAAAGGTGAAGAAATTTTTAGACGAGAAATGGGTGAACCTGAATTCTGGTTAGAAAAAGAAGATAGATTCCCAAGACCTATCCTTACACAAGATCAACAAGAATCTATTACTAGAGTTGCTGAAACCCCTCAGGATCAAACTCCAAAATATGATCCGCAACATATTCTTAGTCCTGAACATGGAGGTGTTTCAAATTATGAAAATGGTGTAAATTCTTTCTTAAATGAATTAAAATCTAAACTTACTACACAAAAAAGTGATCCTGAATCAACTACAAAAGAAATACTTGCAACAGAAAATGAAATTACTTATTTAGAATCAATACACGAAAATTTCTATATTGGAATGAATGTCTTCCGAACCGCAAAAGGTGGACGGGATAAGCTTAGCGCATAATCCGGTGTTATGATATGAACCACGTAATTTTTGATGTAATGAATACGAGAGTAACTTTCAAGAATATTCCAATACATGAGTTATCTAAATTTGCTTTCAAAGATGTCGGTGTTGCATGTGAGGAATTTAAGGAAATTCCTGGTATTGATGAATGTATTATTATTCAGACTGCAAGTAGAATTGAAATTTTTACAGTAAGTAATATCGAAACTACTGATTCTCCTGATGCTCGAAGAGCTGAGGCCAAAACTCTGATTTTAAATCAAGTTAAAAATAAATGGATTTCATTAACCCAGTTAGAACAAATTGATATTGATCATTTTGATCAAACTATTGAAGTTTACAAAAGCGATGATGTGTATCTTAATCTTTTACGCTTAGGATCTGGTATAGACTCATTTGTTGTTGGTAAACAGGAAGTTTTTGATGAAATAGTTCAATCACTATCTCATGCCAAATCTGCAGGCACTTCAGGAACTATTCTCAATAAATTATTTGAGAATATAATTCGACTATCTACTCGAATGAGAGATACTACTGGAATTGCAAAAGATATTATTTCACTTGGAGATATTGCAGTAAAATTAGTCGATGAAAAAGCTGGATTAGATTCAAAGAAAAAAATATTGCTAATTGGTACTGGTAATTCTGCTGCTCTAGTTGCTAAATGTCTTAATAAAAAAGAATTTTCTTATGATGTTACAAGTAGAACTTTAGAACGTGCAACTGGATTTAGTACTATTGTTGGTGGAAATCCTATAAATTTTGATGATGCTTTATCTACTTTTGATAAATATGATATTATTTTTGTTGCGACAACGTCTGACTATTTCCTAATTACATTTGAAAGAATTAGACTTGTAATGGAGGAAAAGAAGAAAGGTACATTGATTTTAGATTTATCTGATCCGAGAACTGTAGATGAAGGAATTTCTGCTTTACCTGGAATTAAGTTATTGTTTAGAGATCAAATTACAGAAATTTTTGAAGAAAGTGTAAAAGATAGAATTACAATTGTTCCTGCAGTTGAAAAAATTATAGAAAAAGAATTACCTGTATTATCTGCTAGAATGAAAAGATTAGATGCTTAGTTTCTTTTTATTTTTGTTTTCTTAATAGAAATTGCATTACTGCTTCTTTTGAATAATCAATCCCATGAACTTCTTCGGTATGTGCTCTGAAATCTCCTATTACTTTTTCTTGTTCGCCATCTACTGCAAAATCACATTCAAAACCATAATCATTACACTTTAGTTTTGGCATATTCAGATGAAAATAATATCCGTATAAAAATTAAGATATTTTTAATTTAATAGTGCTATGAGAAAAAATAATTTTTATCCGTATGATTCGTATTTAATTCCAAAACTACCATCTGATTTCTTTTCATGCTCTGTAACAAAACCTTTAGAATCTAAGTGATCAATTACACCGTCAATTGTTCCTTGATATCCACAAATGTAGATAATTGTATTCTCTGGTGTCAATGTCTCGCCTACCATTTCTTCTATTGGCGATAGCCCTGTTTTTTTATCTGGTTTAAAAAATGATTCAACTCTACCAACATGACCGTTCCAGGATCTATTGAAGAATTCTTTTGGTCTACTAATTGCTGCTCTGTATCTAAAATTCCATTTATCTCTTCCATTTTTTTCACTTTCTAATTCCATATCTGTTAAAAGACGTTTGTAACTTAATTCATCGACATAACTTGCACCGTGTAAAACTATGACTTCTCTGCTATCATTAGTATCCTGGAAATGTTTTGCAAATGCAACAAATGGAGCTAAACCTGTTCCACCGCCTACACAAATTACTCTTCTATTATCTTTTTTACCGTTGTGTAATTTATCACTAATTAGTAATGCTGCTCCAGTTGGATCTCCGAGGGTAACTTCGTCTCCAACACTAAGATAAAACAATTCAGTTGTTACACGACCTGGAAGTGGTTTTCTAACCCATCTAATTACAAATTCAAAATAATCTCTATTTTCAGCATGTGATGCAATTGAGTATGCACGTCTAACTACTTTTTTTTCTGCTGGAATTGGTAGACCGATTGTTAAAAATTGCCCCGTTTCATATTGTGGCATTCCATTCTCAGGAACTAATCGTATGATGACTAGATCTTCTTTCAGTAACTCTCTGTAGACAACTTTTGCCTTCATTTCAGATACCATACAATGAGCTTTATCGTTACTTTGGTTAAATATATTTCTCTTACAAAATAATTATGAAAATTTGATAAATTGTATAATTCTAATTAATTTGTGACATTATTTCATCAAGAATTTTTTGATTTGCTGCGGCAATGAATGAGACTCTTGTCTCATAACTTAGATCTGCATCTAGTGGATTCAAATTTGCATCTAGTAGTAGACCTCCTGCCTCTTTAACAATAATGCATCCAGCAGCAATATCTTGAATTCTAATTTTATCTCTAAAGTCAATAAAAATATCCATAACACCTCTTGCAAACAATGCCATTTCTAATGCATTAGCACCAAAATGTCTTGTATGGTTATGATTTTGAAATATTGGATACATTCGTTTCATTAATTCATTTGAACCCCCAGATGTGTTAATTCCAACTATTTTGTAAATTGGTTCTTTTTGTTGAACTTTAATTGGTTTTTCATTAAAAAATGCACCTTTACCTTTTGAAGCCCAATACATATCCCCATTTGTTAAATCTGTTATTACTCCATCTGTAATTGAACTGAGTTTATTTTCTGTTGCAAATGCTAACGAACTACAAAAAAATGGTACGCCACGTACTGCATTAGCAGAACCGTCAATTGCATCCATTATGATGTAACCTTTTGGATTTTCTGATAATTCTACTCTTCCACATTCTTCCCCTAACACAATACATTCAAAATTAATTTTTTTTAGATAATCTAAAACTGTTTTTTCTGCAATAATGTCTATGTTTCGTGAAATATCTCCGCCTGCACCCCTTCCAAAATCTCCTGCAGCATCTTCTGTTCCTGCAAGATCTTTTACATTTTGATAAATTTGATTTGATGCTTCACGAAGAATTTCTACAATTTCCACAAAAAATAATTTTCTCTTCGTAATTTAAGTGAAGAAAATTTTTGTATTGAAAGCATAAATAACAACAAATAAGATCGTGTTTGTGAGTGGAAAAGACGAATCACTTTTTAGTAAAAGTGCTTTGATGGGAACTAAACCTGGAAAACAAATCATAAAACAAGGTTTATTCAAATCCAAAGGATTCAAGCAGTTTAATCAATACAAGCAAGAAGCTGAAGACACATTCCCTGCATTTGCCCAAAGATTTGCAAAAAATCTTTTTGATCAAATTAATGCTGATAACTCTCCAAATACAACTCAACAACAATTTGCAGAAGAAGTTGGTTCTACAGAAATTATTTTAAATGCATCTGAAATTGAGCCTATAAAATCCAAATTACAAGATTTTGATACTTTACATGACAGAGTTCTTAGAATTTTAAATTCAAATTTTGTTAAAATGACATTCCCTGTTTTTAATGGTCTTTTTGATGCATCTACAGATTATTTTAAAGATGAGAAAAGTACTACTATGAGGGAAGACATTGTTGATGGCCATATCATTGCAATTGATCTTAGTGAGCCCATGGATAGAATTGTAGACAAAGATGAAGATTTAGAATATTTAGATGATTACAAATTAATGAATCCATATATCTTGAAACTTGCCAGAGAAAAAATTTCAAAAGGTGGTGAGGATGTACTCAAAGAATTTGAAGAAGGTTTCAAACAAGCAAGAATTGGACAATATCTTGATACAAAATTAAAAGATAAACCTACGGAGATTACCGAAGAAGAATTAGTTGAAAGTTACAAAAAATATCGCTCTGTAATGGGAACTGCTGGTAGAAACATGGCTTTGAATCGTGCACCTTTAGCTGATATTTTTTACACTGGAATGGCAAAAGCAGCTGAATCTGTTGGATGTGGAAATGAAATAGAAGATAGTATTAGAGACAGAGCTGCAAAAATTCCTTCTTGGCCATTATTTTATTCATTAAAAATGAATGATGCAAAAAGTGGATTTGAAGAAACAATGAATCATAGTGAATCATATCTAAGTGAAGCAAGAACTGCACTTGAAAAATTGCCTGATAATTTTTCACATACAAAGTTTTTAGAATTTCTATTTCTTACTGTTGAACATTATAACCAATTTTGGTATAAAAAATTACAACAAGAAAACATCTGGTCAGATTTGAACAAAAATCTTCCAACCAAGTGATAAAATTGATGTGGTCTGAAAAATACCGGCCTCAGATTATTTCTGATATGGTTGGTAATGAGGAACCTCGTGCAGCCATAATGGAATGGTTTGCAAAATGGAAAAAAGGAGCAAAACCTCTTTTGATCGTGGGGCCTCCTGGAATTGGAAAAACTACTATTGCATATCTTTTGGCTAAACAATTTGGTTATGATCTGATTGGTCTTAACGCAAGTGATGTTAGAAGTAAATCTCAAATTAATGAAATCCTTATGCCTGTTTTAGGTAATGTTAGTGTTTTAGGAACTCCTATGATCTTTATTGATGAGGTTGATGGTATTCATGGCCGTGGGGATTATGGTGGTGCTGCAGCACTTGTTGATATTTTGAAAAAACCAAATGTACCCATTTTACTTGCTGCAAATTTTGACGATTCAGATAAAATGAAGAGTATTAAAAAAGTAACAACAACAATCTCTTTTAAAAAAATACCGCCACGTCTTTTGCGTGTTTATTTACACAATATTTTAACAAAAGAAAATACAAAACTAAGTCCTGGCTCATTAATCAAAGTCATTGATAAATCTCAAGGTGACATTCGTTCAATGATTAATCTAACACAGTCTTTGCTAACTGGATTTAATCCTCCGACAGAAACTTCTTTTGAAAGTATCAATATTGAAGATGGAATAAATGCATTTTTCAAAGCAAATTCTATTCAAGAAGCTAGAGGTGTTTTATATTCAATACAAATTGCTCCTAGAGATAAAATTAATGCGTTTTATTCTAGTATAGTCACTAGTGATCTGGATAGTGCTACACTTGCAAAATATTTAGAAGTTATTTCAAATGCTGATATGTTACTTGGAAAAATTATGAAAACACAAAATTGGAGATTACTACGTTACCTTAACGACATTTTAATTAATTTATATCAAAAAGATGACCGCATACGATATTCTAAATATAATTTATCCTGGCCTTTACTAAATAGAATTCGTTGGGATGGCGCAAAAATTAAATCATTATCTTCTATAATGGCAAAAAAACTACATCTTTCTTCTAGTTCATTTGTAACGTTGTGCCTGCCCTATCTTTTATTTTGTATTAAAAATGAGACTTTGGAATTAGAACTGGAAGAAACTTTTGGTGCTATTATTGATAAGGAGATTGAATTGATACAATGAGTTGGATAAAAATTCCAATGAAATTTCCAGGAACATGTATTGTTTGTAATGATAAAATCAAAATCAATGAAATTGGACTCTGGTCAAAAGGATCTGGTGTTAAACATGAAAAATGTGCCCAAACCAATGAATTGAAATGCATTGTTTGTGGTTCCTCTGCTGGATGTTCTCAATGTGAATTTCAAGATATTTGTGATATTCCAAATGTGTCACAATTATGCATATGTAAGAAATGTGGTGATGAAAAGAATGCTTATGATTCCTATCAAATATCATCTAAAAAGAAATTTTCTATTTTAAACTCTTAATTTTTTTCAATAATTTACAATTTCTACTATTTCAATCAAAATTAATATAGAGAAAAAATCTGTTTTTAGAACATCATTATGCATTCTGAAAAGATTGATGAATATACTAAAAGTAAGAACATATCATTACAAGGCGGCGGTCAAGATCGAATTAGTGCTCAGCATGAGAAGGGTAAACTAACTGCTCGTGAAAGAATTGATCTTTTACTTGATGTAGGAACTTTTGTTGAAATTGATCCACTAACAACTCATCATTACCATGAATACGATATGCAAAAAAAGAAATTTTTTACTGATGGTGTAGTTGGTGGCTATGGAAATGTTTCTGGAAGACAAATTTTTGTTTATGCTTATGATTTCACTGTTCTAGGTGGAACATTAAGTCAGATGGGAGCTAAAAAAATTACTAAATTAATGGATCATGCTTTAAACACAGGTTGTCCAATTATCGGCATTATGGATTCTGGTGGTGCTAGAATTCAAGAAGGAATTATGAGTCTTGATGGATTTGCAGATATCTTTTATCATAACCAATTAGCTTCTGGAGTAATTCCACAAATTACTGCAAGTGTTGGTCCTTCCGCAGGTGGCTCTGTATATTCTCCGGCCATGACTGATTTTGTTATTATGGTTGACAAAATTGCAAGTATGTTTGTTACTGGACCTGATGTTGTTAAAACTGTATTAGGCGAAGAAGTTTCATCTGATGAACTTGGTGGTGCAATCACACATGGTTCAAAAAGTGGCGTTGCTCATTTTGTTGCTGAAAATGAATACGAATGCATGGATTACATTAAAAAATTAATTTCTTTCTTACCTCAAAATAATTCTGAACAACCACCTAAACTTACAACTGATGATGATCCGAATAGATTAGATCATAATTTAATTAATATAATTCCTGAAAATGCTTTGCAACCTTATGACATGAAAGAAATTATTCACTCCATTGTTGACAATCATGAATTTTTTGAAGTTCATGAATTATTTGCATCAAACATTATAGTTGGATATTGTAGATTAAATGGAAATGTTGTTGGAATTGTTGCCAATCAACCAATGCATCTTGCAGGTGCACTAGATATTGATTCATCAAATAAGGCATCACGTTTTATTCGATTCTGTGACGCATTTAATATTCCAATAATTACTTTAGTAGATACACCTGGTTACATGCCAGGTTCTAATCAAGAGCATAATGGAATCATTAGACATGGAAGTAAACTTCTTTATGCATATTGTGAAGCAACTGTACCAAGAATTACATTAGTTATTGGCAAAGCATATGGTGGTGCATACATTGCAATGGGAAGTAAAAATCTTAGAACCGATGTAAATTATGCATGGCCAACTGCTAGATGTGCTGTTTTAGGTGGAGAGGCAGCTGTAAAAATTATGAATAGAAAAGATCTTGTTGCTTCTGATAACCCTGAATCTCTTAAAAAAGAATTAATGGATGAATACACGCAGAAATTTGAAAATCCTTACGTTGCTGCATCTCATGGAACTGTTGATAATGTAATTGATCCTGCTGAAACAAGACCTATGTTAATTAAAGCACTTGAAATGCTTGCAAATAAAAGATCTAAACAATTACCTAGAAAACATGGGAACATCAATCTGTGATTAATGATGATTGAGAAAGTACTTATCGCTAACAGGGGAGAAATCGCTTTACGTGTAATTAGAACTTGTAAAGCACTTGGAATTAAGACAGTTGCTGTTTATTCTGATGAAGATCGTAATTCAATGCATGTTAAACAAGCATCTGAATCATATCATATTGGTGAGGCAGCCCCTGCTAAATCATATCTTAATCAAGAAAAAATTCTAGATGTAATGTTATCATCTGGTGCAGATTCAGTTCATCCCGGTTATGGGTTCCTATCTGAAAATGATGATTTTGCAAGACTTTGTGAAAAAAATAAAATTATTTTTATCGGTCCATCTGCTGATTCAATGAATCTTTGTGGTGATAAAATGAAATGTAAAGCTGCAATGTTAAAAGCACAAGTTCCAACTGTTCCTGGAAGTCCTGGTTTAGTTAAGGACGCAGATGATGCAGAAAAAATTGCTAATGGTATTGGATATCCTGTAATGTTGAAATCTGTTTATGGTGGAGGCGGTCGTGGAATTAGAATTGTAACTAATGATAAAGAATTACGTGATGGTTTTGAGTCTGTAACTGGAGAATCTATTGCAGCCGTGGGAAAATCTGCAATACTTGTTGAAAAATATTTAGAAAAAACACGACATATTGAATATCAATTTGCTAGGGACATACAAGGCAATGCTGTTCATATATTTGAAAGAGAATGTTCTATTCAAAGACGTAATCAAAAATTAATTGAACAAACTCCTTCACCAATTGTTGATGAAGAAACAAGAGCACGTATTGGTGAATCAGTTTGTAATGCTGCACATGCCGTTGATTATACTAATTTAGGTACTGCCGAATTTTTACGAGCCGATAATGGTGAATTTTATTTTATTGAAATTAATGCTAGATTACAAGTAGAACACCCTATTACTGAATTTGTGTCTGGATTGGATTTAGTTAAACTACAATTAGATATTGCAAATGGGGAGCCAATTCCTTTCAAACAAAATGAACTAAAAATGAATGGATATGCAATTGAGTGTAGAATTAATGCTGAAGACACCTTCTTGGATTTTGCTCCTTCAACTGGACCTGTTCCAGATGTGACTATTCCTTCAGGACCAAGTGTTAGATGTGATACCTACCTTTATCCTGGTTGTACAGTTTCACCATTTTATGATTCACTTATGGCAAAACTCGTTACATGGGGTCAAACTTTTGAAGAATCAAGAACTAGAATGCTTTCTGCATTAAATGACTTTTACATTGAAGGAGTTGAAACTTCTATTCCTTTGTATAAGACAATTTTAAATTCTGATGAATACAAAAATGGTGATCTTTCCACTGATTTCTTAAAACGTTATGACATGATTGATAGGTTAACTGAAGATCTTAAGAAAGAAAAAGAAAATAAAAGCGAAGCAGCTTTAGCAGCCGCAATTATTCATTCTGAATACTTTAAGAGTCGTGTACAGAATACTACTAACCATAATTCTAATTGGAAAAATAAGCTGGATTGATGATATGACAAATTACAAAATACAAGACATTGAAAAATCATTTGATGGACATATAGTAAAAAACTTTGGAAATAATAATTTTATAATTAAAATTAATGACGATGAACACGAGCTAAAAATTATTAGTATGAGTTCAAACAAAATTGAATTTATTTTAAATCAAACATATCATAGGGCCAAATATCTTGATCAATCTACAAACGAAATGAATATTGTAATTGACAATGCTCCAATGACAATTAATTTGCATACTCATTTTGACAAAATTGTTTACAAAAATTCTGGCGGTGGCGGTTCTGGTTCAATAAAAGTAGGATTAAAAAGCCAAATTCCTGGAAAGGTAGTTTCAATTTCAGTTGCAGATGGAGATTCTGTACAGAAAGGTGATATTGTTTGTACTTTAGAATCTATGAAAATGCAAGTTCAGATTAAGGCACACAAAGATGGAGTTGTAAATTCTATTAAAGTTAAAGAAACCGGAACTGTTGCTAAAGGCGATTTAATTGCCAATATAGAATAAAAAAAATTATTTATTTTAAAAAGTTTTTAATTTCTTCATAATTTGGTTCTTTTAGTGGATCTTCTGAAACCCATTTGTAACCAATTTTACCATCTTCCATAATTATGAATACTGAACGTTTTGCAGCATTGTAATCTTTGATGTGTAGTAAATCTTTAAGCAAAATATCGTATTCTTTGATTGTTTTACTGGTATAGTCTCCTAATAATGGGAAATTGAAGTTATTTTTTTCTGAAAATGCTTTATTTGCAAATGGTCCATCATTACTAATTGAAATTATTTGTGCACCCATATCTGATATTTCTTGCCATGAATCTCTGAAAGTACATAATTCCACCTCACATACTGGTGAACTTGCTGCAACTATGAATGATAATACAATTTTTTTACCCTTAAATTCATCTAAAGTCCTTAATTTTAATTCTGTATCTGGAAGTTCAAAATTTGGAGCAACATCGCCTACATTTAATGCCATAATCGGGATTTCACAATTATCCTATTAATTAGTTTACAAAAACTATGTTGATAAAAAGTTGATCGGAAAAATGAAGCATACGTTATTATACAAAAATTAGAGATGGAAATTAAATTGGTCGGAGAAATAGCGGGCAATTATAGCACCGTAGTATTGATGTTTGGCTTTGCGATTGTGGCAATGGCACCTGCACTTATACTCTCACGTATGATTTCACCTCGTAAAAAAAGTAATCCTGTAAAATTTTTGCCAATGGAATGTGGTCAAGTCCCTAGTGGTGAGGGAAGAACACATTTCATGATGCAGTATTATCCGTACATTTTGATGTTTGTTGTTTTTGACGTAATGGCAATTTTCATGTATGCTTGGGGTAGTACTCTTTTAGAACTTCCAAAGAGTGCAACTTTGCCTATGCTGGCATTTTTCGCAATAATGTTTGGTGCAATGGCATTTGCACTTTATCAATCAGGGAGAAGAAGAATATGGTAGTTATTTATAGAAATAATATTGATGAGGATTGTGAATAGAATTGCTTAAAGATTTAATGACACCAGAAAATGCAAATGTCTTCATTGGAAAACTGGGGGATATTTTAGAAAAAGCCATTGATACACCATTAGGTTATGCTATCAATTGGGGTAGAATTTGGTCCCTCTGGCCTGTACATATTGAAACAGCTTGCTGTAGTGTTGAGTTTGGTGCAGCATCAAGTCCTAGATATGATGTCGAAAGATTTGGTATCATTGAAGCATTTGGATCACTTAGACAATGTGATCTAATTGTTGTTCAGGGAACTATCACGCGAAAAATGGCTCCTCGTCTTAGATTAGTTTATGATCAAATGCCGGAACCAAAGTATGTAATTGCTATGGGTGCTTGTGCCATTACTGGTGGTTTGTATTTTGATTCATACAATGTACTTCCAGGAATTGACGGTATTCTTCCAGTTGATGTGTATGTTCCAGGTTGTCCACCTAGACCTGAAACTCTCATACAAGGATGTATTTTGTTACAAGAAAAAATTAAGAGAATGAAAGCTAGGAAGTTTGTATGATGAGTAGTACCAATACTGAACAAATTACTATTGAAGAAAAACCAGCTGAAGAAAAACCAGCTGAAGAAAAACCTGCAGCAAAACCTGCAGCAAAACCTGCAGCAAAACCTGCAGCAAAACCTGCAGCAAAACCTGCAGCAAAACCTGCAGCAAAACCTGCAGCAAAACCTGTAGAATTACCTGAATTTGAAAAAAATATTTCTGATAAAATTGTTGAAAAATTTGGTGATAAAATCGTGGTTTCGTTTGTTAAAGAAAATCGTGTTGGAATTAATGTTGATAAAGAAAATGTTCATGATGTCGCTAGATTCATTCGTGATGAACTAAATTATGATCATGTAGAGTCCGTTTCAGGTGTAGATTATCCCCAAGATAAAGAAATTGAAGTTGTTTATCATATTGGATCTTATTCTGACCCATCACTAGCAAGTCAACTTATTGTTTTAGCAACTAGAGCTGAAAGGGAAGAAAATCCAATACCTGGAAAAGATGCAACCAGATTACCTACTCTTAGAGATATATTCTACAGTGTAGAATTTCATGAAAGAGAGGTTTTTGAAATGTTTGGAGTTTACTTTACTGGTCATCCTGATAATAGACGATTGCTTTTACCTGAAGACTGGGCAGATTTACCTCCTCTTAGAAAGGACTTTGCAATAAAGGGACGATAGAAATGACTAACGAATTTTTACCTCCTGGATTAGCACTCCAAAAAGCCGATGAGAAAATTATGACTCTTAATGTTGGACCACAACATCCTGGTTCTGGACATATGAGAATAATTGTACAAATTGACGGTGACTATATTGTTGCATGTGATCCTGACCCAGGCTATGTACATCGTGGGGAAGAAAAAATGGCTGAATACAGAAATTACATTACAAACATTCCTCATTTAGAAAGACCTGTAATTCATGATTCCTGTAATGTACTTTATCCATATGTCTTGGGAGTAGAAGACTTACTTGGAATTGAAGTTACAGAACGTGCAAAATATGTTCGAGTAATTTGTTCTGAATTAAATCGTTGTATCTATACCATGTATTGGCTTGCCATCTATGGTATTTTCTTAGGTCACTCTACAATGTTTATGTGGCCCGCAGGTGATCGTGAACTTTTAATCGATCTTATGGAAAAAATTAGTGGTGCAAGAGTTACACATGCACATTTTGTTCCAGGTGGAGTTAGAAATGATTTACCTCCAAACTTTGAAGAAGTATGTTTGCGTCAAGTAAATTATTTTGAAAAACGTATACGAGAATACGCTGCAGTATTTTATGATAATCCAATCTTAATTTCAAGAACACAAGATACTGGTGTACTTTCTCGTGAAGATGCAATTAGACTTGGAGTAACTGGTTCTGTGCTTCGTGCAAGTGGAGTTGATTATGATCTTAGAAAAAAAGAGCCATATGACGTTTATGAAGAATTAGACGTTCATAGTAACGTAATGAAAGAAGGTGATTCATATGCAAGATCTAAAATTCCGTGGCTTGACATGTTGGAAAGTTGTAATATAATTAAACAAGCATTAGAAAAGATGCCAAAGTCTGGTTCTGTTAGAGTTAAACTAAAACCAAATCCAAAAGGAAAAGGACTTAATTCTGTATACAAACGTGTAGAATCTGGTAGAGGTTCACTTGGATGTCATATTGTTTCTGATGGTAAAGTTGAGCCATACCGATTAAAACTAAGTGTTGGTTCTTTTAGAAATTTAATTGCATTACCGTATCTTCTAAAGGGTGAAAAACTTGGCAACATGCCATCTGTTTATTGGAGCCTTAATTATTGGCCAGTGGAGGCAGACCGATAAATGTCTGTTATTGCACCTGACTTCAAGTTTAGTAAATTTATCCAATCTCTAATCAGTGATGTTGTTTGGTTCGTTCTTATATTCTCATTAATTGGGTTCCCGATAATCATGATGGTTTTGTTTTTTATCCCAATGCCTGTAATTGATGGAGAATTACTTACACCGTTTCTTGCATTTACTTACCTAGCGGATCCAACACGTACACTTCCAATTGTTCAGTCATTCATGATGACTGACATGTTTAAGATAATGGCATTTCCTGGATTTGGTTTTGCAGCACTATTAGCAGCTGGAACAATTTTTGTTGAAAGAAAAATGCTTGCAAAATTACAATTAAGAGTTGGTCCATTTTACTGTGGAAAATTCGAAGGAATTTTACAATTAATGGGTGATGGCTTAAAATTAATTTCTAAGGAAATTATTATTCCTGCAAAAGCTGATAAGCCTATTTTCTGGGCAGCGCCTGTTCTGTTTGTAGCATCAGCTGCAGCATTTGTTGCATTAATTCCTGTTGCGCCAGGTTGGGTTGTTGCAGATGTAGATATGGGATTACTTGCTGTCTTTGCAGTCATAGGATTTTTCCCAATTGTAACCATTCTTTCTGCATGGTCTGCAAATAGTAAATTCCCATTCATTGGAGGAATTCGAGCATTATTCCAAATGGTTTCATTTGAAATTCCACTGATCTTATCTTTGTTAGGAGTTGTCATGGTAACTGGTACTCTTAATTTATCTGAAATTGCTGCAAGTCAATCTAGTTTCCCATGGATTCTCTTTTTACCCGTCGGCGCTATTGTATTTTTTATCACAATGCTTGCAGAATTAGAACGAATTCCATTTGATTTACCCGAAGCAGAAAGTGAAATTGTTGCTGGATGGTTAACTGAATTATCTGGAATGATGTATGGACTTGTTCAATTAGGAACATATCTCAAACTTTACGCATTTGCAGCATTGTTTGTTGTATTATTCCTTGGTGGTTGGAATGGCCCTCAGATTGTACCGCAATTCCCTATGGAAATTGTAACTAATGGACTTGAGCTTGGTCCTGTAACTGCAAAGATAGGTGGATTGGAACCATTACTTACTGAATTAATTACTCCAGAAATGATTAATGGAGTTCTAATGTTTGTTCTAAAGACAGTCGGTGTCATCTTTTTCATACTACTCCCAAGAGGCGTATTTCCAAGAATTAGAGTTGATATGCTGCTAAATCTTGGTTGGCACAAGTTGATCGGACTTGCATTCGTTAACATCTTTATTGCACTAGCCTTGGTTTACGCTGGAGTGCTAGGACCAGGAGGTTTACAATGACAAATACTGCTACAGGAATCATACGTGCACTAAATTCTGGAATTAAACACATTGCCACAAAAAGATTTACTCTTCGTTATCCTGAAGAGAAACTAAAGTTTGTCGGTGATGGTTATCAATTTGATCCATCTACAGGTGTTGGAATTGCTGGATTAAAGGGACGTCACATGTTATTCCATGATCATTGTACTGGATGTCAATTATGTTCTATTGCATGTGAAGGTGTTGCTGAAGCAATTGCTATGGTAAAAGTCCCAGATCAACAAAAACAAAACAAAAAATCCATCATGCCTCAAATTGATTATGGAAAATGTGTCTTTTGTGGTTTATGCGTTGATGCATGTCCGTTTTATGCCCTTTACATGACTAATGATTACGAACTCTCTTCTTTTACCAAAGAAGGTTTGATCTATACCCCTGCACAACTTCAGGTTAAACCCTATGTTGCACAGGACAGTGAAATTATAATTACTAAATGGGGAGCAACTCATGGCTGATGCTGCATTCCTTGCACTAACTGTAATTACAATTGGCTCTGCAATTGCCGCACTTGAAATGAGATCATTGATTTATGGTTCTATTGCATTAATGGGAACGCTCGGCGGTATTGCTGGATTTTTCTTTTTACTTGATGCGCCATTTGTTGCATTGTTTCAATTAGCAGTTTACGTTGGTTCAATTGCTGTCTTGATTCTATTTACTGTCATGCTTGTAAAGAGAGAACTTATTTTTAAAATGATTGAAGATAGAAGACGAAAATTTGCAGGAATTGGTTTAATGTTAATTATCATGGTATCTTTAGGTGCAGTATTTTTGGATTCTGGAATTAAAACGATAACTACTGACGAACTAGCAGTTGATTTTAGAGATATTGGTAAAAACTTTGTAACTTATTATTGGCCTGCATTAATTTTGATGGGTTTGGTTTTAGCCGGTTCTGTAACCGGTGCGCTAGTTCTAGCTAGAAGGGAGGATGTGGAAGATGACCAACGAACTAATTGATTTTACATTAGTTTCTGTTGCCATGTTGGCAATAGGAATTTACGGACTTGCAGTAAAACGTAACTTTATTCGAATGTTATTTGCAGTTGAGATTATTATCAATGCGGCAAATCTTAATCTTGTTGCATTTGGTAGATTTTTACCTCATGCTGGTGGTCAAACTATGGCATTATTCTCAATAGCAATTGCAGCTGCAGAAGTAGCCGTAGGATTGTCTTTAATCATTGTGGCATACCGTATGTATCAAAATGTGGATATAGCTGACTTTAGGAGCTTGAAAGGATAATGGAGTATGCATTGCTACAGGCAGTTTTCCTGCCCTTACTACTGTCACCAGTAGCTTACATTATTGGAAGAAAATTAGGTCCTGCTCCGGCAATGTGGTTCACATTTGGAATCTTACTTTACACGACAATTCTTATAATTAATGCAGCACTTTCTGGAACCGTAGAGGAACATTATCCATGGACAGAACAATTTGGAGAATTTGGTTTCATGCTAGATGGTCTTGCATCTCCGTTTGCAATAATGATTTATGTCCTATCTACAATTTTGGCAATTTATTCAAAACCATACATGCTTCATAAATTCCATCAACAATTTGAAGAAGAACAAAAAATGAAAGTTTCTGAAAATGGTCAAACTTCAATTGTTGAATCTACTGCTCTTTCAAATTATGTAAATGCAAAATCTGGTCTTTACTTTGCACTTTATCTTGTGTTTGCAATGGGAATGCTTGGAACCGTTCTTTCAACTAATCTGATTGAATTTTACATTTTCTTTGAAGTCATGCTAATTCCTGGTTTCTTTTTAGTTGCATTATGGGGTGATGGACCAAGAAGAAAAATCGGTTTAATGTTCTTATTTTGGACTCATGCCGGTGCAGTTGTTTTACTATTGGGATTCCTGATGATAGGTCTTACACTTGGTAGCTTTGACTTTGCAGATATCAAAGAATCTGAAATTCCCGCAGATATTGTGATGTATGCTGCTATCGCGATTGCGATAGGCCTTGGTGTTAAACTGGCAGTTTTCATGTATCACATTTGGCTTCCATATGTTCACGGCGCAGCACCTACTCCAATTAGTGCTCTGTTATCGCCAGCTATGATTGGAATTGGAGCTTATGGTATTTTTAGATTAATTGTTGAATTCTTACCTGCAACATTTTCAGAACTTGCAATATGGTTCCACATCTGGGGTCTTGTCACTATGATTTACGGTGGTGCCATGGCATTAATGCAAGATGATTTGAAACGTTTTCTTGCTTATTCTAGTATAAGTCAGATGGGATATTTGTTATTTGGAATAGGATCAATGTCATCACTTGGTCTTGCTGGTGCAGAAATGATGTATGTAACACACGCTATTGGAAAAGGTATCCTCTTCATGATGGCTGGAATTATAATTGTTAGAGTTGGAAC
Organism: Candidatus Nitrosopumilus sp.; assembly: GCA_028335865.1. Lineage (GTDB taxonomy): Archaea > Thermoproteota > Nitrososphaeria > Nitrososphaerales > Nitrosopumilaceae > Nitrosopumilus. Next base: position 2,328 of record JAOKTA010000001.1, on the reverse strand, counting down.
CAGAAGCTTCTCTAAACTTGGAGGATTAGCTGGTAAGATGCCAATCACTGCTGTATGTGCAGTTATTGGTGCATTAACAATAATGGGTGTTCCGCCAACTAGTGGATTTATGGGTGAATGGATTATGTTTTACGGTGCATTAGAAACTGCAATTTCAGAAGGTTCTACAGTTAGAGCAGTAGCATTTGGATTAGGCCTAGTTGCAACTGCACTTACAATGTCCTACATGCTCTGGATGCTAAAACGTGTATTCTTTGGAAAACTTCCTGAAAACCTCCAACATGTGAAAGAAGGAAGTTGGTACATGACAATCCCTATGATGATATTAGCCGGATTTTCAATTGTAGTTGGAATTTATCCTGATATTTTCTTGAAAACAATTATTCCATACATGAACGGAGTAATGGGGGTTTAGAATATGGCAATTGAAATTTTAGGAATGTCCGTTGAAGTATCTGCTGCATGGTTGATTTGGATACTCCCATTTGCTGCAGCATTAATTATGCCTGGAATTGGAAAACTATCTAAAAAATCAACTGGATATGTTGCAGTTGGATTTGCTTTAATGAGTGCATTATCTGCAGTATCTCTAATTCCTGTTGCATTAGAGGGACATGAAGTTCATAGCCAAATAATGTGGATTGAAGCACTTGGTCTTAAAGCCGGTGTACTAGCAGATCCACTTTCAATAATTATGGCAAATGTAGTTGGTTGGATTTCATTCTTGATTATGATTTACAGTACAGGATACATGAAAGGCGATAAAGATATCACAAGATTTTGGTTCTGGATGCTATTCTTTATCGGTTCTATGCAATTAATTGTATTATCTGATAACTTACTTCAAGTATTCTTTGGTTGGGAAGGTGTAGGACTTGCATCTTATGCACTGATCAGCTTTTGGTATCGTGATAAAAAGAAAGATCATGTTGGTGTTGAAGGACGTACCGTTCTTGGAATGTTAGATTACTATTCACCAACACATGCTGGTATGAAGGCATTCATCATGACCAAAGTCGGAGATGTAATGATGATTGCTGGTATGCTTTTGATATTCTTGTTTGCAGGTACTTTTGGATTTAAAGAATTAGTGGAAGATACAGCATGGGCAACTACAATGTCTGCTCAAGGACTTTTGGTTCCTGCATTCCTTCTTCTATTTGGAGGTGCTATGGGAAAATCTGCACAATTCCCACTAAACGAGTGGTTGTTAGAAGCTATGACTGGACCTACCGCCGTATCCGCATTAATCCATGCAGCAACTATGGTAAAGGCAGGTGTGTTCTTAGTTGCAAGAATTGGGCCTATTGTATTTGCATTAGGTGCAGCCGGAATTATGGCTGATCAATTCTTTGAAATTATTGCTTGGGTTGGTGGAATTACTGCATTATTACTTGCAACACAAGGAATGGTTAATCCCGAAATTAAGAAAGTTCTTGCTTATTCAACTGGTTCTCAAATTGGTTATATGATGATGGCATTGGGTGTCGCAGGACTGTCTCATCAATACGTTGATGGTTATACTGCAGGATTTTTCCATTTAATTTCTCACGCAATGTTTAAAGCTTCATTGTTTATGGCAGCAGGATTCTTGCTACACTCTATTGGTTCTAGATTTATGACCGATATGGGAGGTCTACGAAAACAGATGAAGAAAACATATGCATTCATGTGGGCCGCAGGTCTTGGTTTAATGGGAGCTCCATTTATCACAACAGGCTTTTGGAGTAAGGATGCAATCTTTGCATCTGTATATGAATCTGGAAGTGAATGGGCATTACCATTATACATAATTGCAGTAGTTACTGCAGTCATTACTGCGTTCTACACTACTCGAATGATTGGAATGGTCTTCTTTGGAAAGAAGAGTAAACATATTCAAAAGATGGAAGAAGAAGGACATCATATCCATGATGCACCATTATCCATGTGGATTCCATATGGAATTCTTGCAGTACTTACAATTGGTATTGGTCTAATTGGATTATCTGCCGAAGAAGGACTACATCATATGTTTGCTGAATATCTTGAACACTCCTTTGGTATTCACAGTGCACATGTTGCAGCAGAAGCATCAATCTTACCTGGATTCTTACAAGGACTTAATCCAGTTGCACTTGGTTCTTCCTTAGTGGCATTTGCTACGGGTATTGGTCTTGGTTACATATTCTATATTGGCAGATGGGTCGATCCTGTGAAATTCGTAAATTCTAACATTGTCTTTTATGCAATTCATAAATTCCTCTTAAACCGATGGTATCTCAATGCAATTGTCTATTGGTGCTTTGTTACAACACCTTTATGGTTGGCAAGATGGGTTTCTAGATA